>JBEINZ010000220.1:0-5100 GCA_040377825.1 Hyphomicrobiales bacterium
AACACCCAATATAGCAAGTCCGGTCGCTAAGACCAAAGCTACCGCGCGAACCATGGCCAACCGGGCTAGCGATAAGTCTGGGTCGACAGGGTTAATATAACGTAATTGCGCCAATTCCTTGCCTCTATTCCAATGTGCATGGAACTCACTAGCCACATCGTGTAGATAGAATGCGATTCTATGAGGCTCGTGCATCGCGGCCGCGCTTTCGACAAGCCGAGGCCACTCAGCGATTCGTTTTATAAGGCTTAGTTCACCTATGTCGCAGAGTAAATTCAACTTTGCGCTTCGAAGAGCCTCATCTCCCGTATCGAGATCCGCAAGTTCCGCTGCCGCCTGCCGGAACACTGACTGTGTACGCGCATGGGCATACTGAACATAGAAGACCGGGTTGTCCTTAGACTGCTCGGTAACCTTTTGAAAATCAAACTCAAGCGGTGCATCGTTCTTTCGAAAGAGCATCATGAAGCGTACGGCGTCCGCGCCGACCTCATCGACCACATCCCGCAACGTTACGAATTCGCCGGATCGCTTCGACATCTTAACGGGCTCGCCGCCCCGGTATAGCTTCACGAGTTGGCAGAGTTTAACGTCAAGGGTTGCGATGCCCCCGGACATTGCCTTAACGGCCGCCTGCATACGCTTCACATAGCCGCCATGATCGGCGCCAAGCACATCAATCTGTGTCAGAAAGCCGCGCTGGAACTTGTCGAGATGGTAGGCGATGTCATTGGCGAAGTAGGTGTAGCTGCCGTCCGATTTCCTCAAAGGACGATCGACATCATCGCCGAAATCAGCCGAGCGAAATAGCGTTTGCTCGCGATCTTCCCAATCCTCGATAGGTTGTCCCTTCGGTGGCTGAAGGCGGCCAGTGTAAACGAGGCCCTGAGAGCGCAAGTAGTCGATCGCCGCTTGCACGCGGTCGACGGGCACCTGCATGGTCCTTTCGGAAGTAAACACATCGTGGCGGACTTGCAGATGTTCCAAGTCCGCCCGAATCATATCCATCATGGCGTCGATCGCGATCTCGCGCACGGTGGGTAGCCACTCCGCCTCCGAAAGCAGCAGTAGACTGTCAGCGAAACGCTCGGCCAACAATTCGCCGACCGGTTTCAAATAATCGCCCGGATAAAGCCCCTCCGGGATCGCTACGCTCTCGCCAAGCGCCTCGCGGTAACGCAAATACGCCGACCGCGCGAGCACATCGACCTGGGCGCCGGCATCGTTGATGTAGTATTCCTTCGTCACGTCATAGCCCGCAAAGGCAAGCAAATTGGCGATCGCATCGCCAACCACCGCGCCCCGACAGTGGCCGACATGCACAGGGCCGGTCGGATTGGTCGAGACAAACTCGACATTGACCTTTTCCCCCGCGCCGATGCCCGTTCGGCCGTACTCAGCTCCGGCCGTCAGCACGCGGGCCAGCATCGCCGTCCAATACCCCGTCGCGAGCCGCAGATTGAGAAAACCGGGCCCGGCCACATCCGACGCGATGACATCGGGATCCTTCGCGAGCTCCTCGGCGAGACGCGTCGCGATATCGCTCGGCGACAGGCCGGCGGGTTTTGCGAGTACCATGGCTGCATTGGTCGCAAGATCGCCATGCGATGCGTCGCGAGTGGGTTCGACCACGACACGGCTGAGATCAAGCGGCGAACCATCAGTGCCGGTGATGCCAATGCGCTCGATCGCGGTCGACACTCGCGCGGAGAAATCGGCGAATACGTTCATGATTATGGCACGACTCTCGCGTGGACTATTGAAAGTATTGGAAGTCGCCGGGGCCTAACGCAATTCCGGTGTCGCGTCAAACAATCGGCGATGTTCAGCGAGGGCGAAACGATCGGTCATTCCAGCGATATAGTCGGCCACACGCCGCGCTCGCATCGTCTCATTGACCTGCCCGATGTCGCGTCGCCATTCCGCCGGCAACTCCTTGGGACTTTGCATGAAGGCCGAAAAGAGTTCCTCGACGACGCGCTCCGCATCTCGCATGACTTTCATCACAGCCTCGGACCGATAAACGCGGCTAAAGAGAAAGCCCTTGATGGCCCGGTCAGCTTCGATCATCGCGGGCGAAAAGCTGATCATTGTGCGGCGGGCTTGGCGAATGTCATCGGCGGACGTGGGCTGCAAGTCTTTGATCCGGTCGAACCCTTCCGCGATCGTGTCCTCGACCATAAGCGTGATCACACGTCGCGTGACCTCCTGAATGAAGCGAGCGAGATCGAGCTTTGGGTAACGTGTACGAACGTCGCGCAACACTCCCCCGACTAGTGGGAGCTCCGCTAAGTCGTCGGGATCAATCAGCCCGGCGCGCAGACCGTCGTCGATGTCATGAGCGTCATAAGCGATGTCATCGGCAATCGCGGCCGCCTGGGCCTCGGCGCTGGCAAACGACCACAACCAAAGATCCTGCTTCTCGATGTAGCTACGAATCCCGAACGGAAGTTCGCCCGGCCCCTTTGCGCGAAGCCCGCCGGACTCATCGGTTAACGGTCCATTGTGCTTGACGAGGCCTTCGAGCGTTTCCCAAGAAAGATTCAGTCCGTCGAAATCGGCATAGCGACGATCGAGCGCGGTCACGACGCGCAAGGTCTGGGCATTGTGATCGAACCCACCGAATTCAAACATCGCCCGGTGCATGGCACGCTCCCCGGCGTGACCGAACGGCGTGTGGCCGAGATCGTGGCCAAGCGCGAGAGCTTCGGCGAGATCTTCGTCCAGCCGAAGCGCGCGAGCGAGTGCGCGGGCAATCTGGGCGACTTCAATCGTGTGTGTTAGTCGGGAGCGATAATGATCGCCCTCGTGAAACAGAAAGACTTGCGTCTTGTATCCGAGCCGTCGAAAAGCAGTGGAATGGATGATCCGATCCCGGTCGCGTTGAAACGGCGTTCGCGTCGGGCTTTCCGCCTCCGGCACCAAACGGCCACGTGACCGCGTTGGATCTGACGCGAAAGGCGCGCGGGCCTCTCCGCCGAAGCCGATACTCGTCACGATTCCACGACTTGCGTCGTTCATCATTGCCCTACTCCTGTCGCGCGGGGCCTTGCATCGACGCAATTCCATGCGCACTTAATCGAGAAAATGACCTTCATGCGCCGAAAGGCAAGCCGACTTCGTAGTCAAGCAAACAGAACATGATGACGGCTGGACGAAAATCGACGTGATTGAATAGGCTAAGGCAACTCGAATGAATGGGAGCGCGGCAAGAATGGACGGCGTCACACCTTATTCTCATGGGGTTCCGGTCTCCGTTACCGAGCGAGCGGCAAAGCGCATCGCTCGTATTACGGCCGGCGAACCGGCGGGAACCGCGTTGCGTGTGTCCGTGTCCGGCGGTGGATGCTCGGGCTTCCAATATGGTTTTGACCTGACGCGCGAACGCGCGACCGACGACCTCATCATCGAGCGCGAAGGCATGACGGTGCTGATTGACCCCATCTCGATCGAGTATATGACGGGTTCGGAAATCGACTTCGTCGACAGCTTGATCGGCCAGTCGTTTCAGATCCGCAATCCGAATGCGACGGCAAGCTGCGGGTGCGGCACGAGCTTTTCGGTTTGATCGAGACGCTGGCCGCGAAGCCGCCGTTTGAAAACGCGCTACGCCGCTCCATACACCTGATCGGCGCGAGCCTCGAAGGCGGAGGCGAACTTTCGGAACGCCCGATCGAACACCGCTCCCATCAGAGCGCCTAGCGTACGGCTTTTGAATTCATACGCGATATAAAAACCGACGTCGCAGACCCGGTCGGCGACCGGTTCGAAGGTCCAGCGGTTTTCCATCTGACGGAATGGACCGTCAAGATATTCCACCAAGATGGTGTTCTGCTCGGCAAGCAGGGTAACGCGGCTGGTGAAGGTCTCTCTGAAAACCTTATAAGAAACCGTCATATCCGCGACGAGCACCATGATGCCGTCCGGACGGACGTCGCGGGCGCGCACGCTCAGCGCTTCGCAAAGCGGCACAAACCGAGGATAGGCCTCCACGTCGGCCACAAGCGCGAACATATCGGCGGCTGCGTGTTTTACTCTTTGCTTCGTCTGAAAACTCGGCATCGCGGCGCCTTAGGCCCCCAAGGACGCGGCGCGCGCCGCCTTGAGCTTGGCGAAATCCTCGCCGGCATGGTGCGACGAACGCGTGAGCGGACTTGCGGAGACCATGAGAAAGCCCTTGGCATAGGCCACCGTTTCGTAGGCTTGGAAGGCTTCGGGGGTGATGAAATCAATGACCGGATGATGCTTGCGGGTCGGCTGCAGGTATTGACCGATGGTCATGAAATCAACTTCCGCCGACCGCAAATCGTCCATCAGCTGAAGGACTTCATTTCGCTCCTCGCCGAGCCCGACCATGATCCCCGACTTCGTGAACATGGTCGCGTCCAACTCCTTCACCCGCTGCAGAAGCCGGATGGAGTGGAAATAGCGCGCGCCCGGCCTGACGGTCAGATATTTCGCCGCGACCGTTTCCAGATTGTGGTTGAACACGTCCGGCCGAGCCTCGACGACGATCTCAAGCGCGCCCGGCTTCCGCAAGAAATCCGGCGTTAGAACCTCGATCGTCGTCGACGGCGAACGCGCCCGGATTGCGCGGATGACCCGCGCGAAATGCATGGCGCCGCCATCGGCGAGATCGTCGCGATCGACTGAGGTGATCACGACGTGGCTCAAGCCGAGCTTTGCAACCGCGTCCGCGACGCTGTTCGGTTCGGCTTCATCCAATGCGCCGGGTACGCCGGTCTTCACATTGCAAAAAGCGCAAGCCCGCGTGCAGGTGTCGCCCATGATCATGAAGGTCGCGTGTTTCTTCGACCAGCACTCGCCGATATTCGGACAGCCGGCCTCCTCGCAGACCGTCACGAGTTTATGCTCGCGCACGATCTTTTGCGTCTCATGGTAGATCGGAGAACCGGGCGCGCGCACGCGAATCCATTCAGGTTTGCGCGCGATCGGTTGATCGGGGCGATGCGCCTTTTCCGGATGGCGAGGCTTAGTGCCTTGAACGGTATCCAGCACGGTGACCATCGGGTCTCCTTTCGAAGTCAAGCATCTTAAACGTTTGGCGGTCGTCGACTTGCCACTCGCTCACGGTAATCG
>JBEINZ010000066.1:0-12437 GCA_040377825.1 Hyphomicrobiales bacterium
ACCGGCGCCCCGACCTTGGTCGACCTCAAGCCGTTCCGCGCGGAAAGGTTCGCGTAAAATCAGGCGTCACGCAGCGGGAGTATTGTCGTGTCCTTGACTGACGAGATGACAATGCTCGACTGGACTTCCGAGATCAGGTTCGTCGCGAGAAGCTTCATGCGCAGGAAGTCGTCATAGGACTTCATGTCGTCGACGATCACCTTGAGAACATAATCGGCGGCGCCGGTAATGCGTTCGCACAGAATGACTTCAGGCCAGCGGTTCACCATTTGGTCGAACTGCTGCATGTTGTCGGATGACGGCAACACGAGCTTTACGAACGTGTAGGACGCGAAGTCCAGGCCAACGCGCTTGCGGTCGATCAGAGCCGTCATGCCCCGGATGACACCGGTTTCCTTGAGCCGCTTGATCCGCCGCCAACACGGCGTCTGGCTCATTCCAGCTCGCAGCGCGACCTCCGCGATCGACAAGGACGCATCCTCCTGCAAGATGCGCAGGATGCGAATGTCACTCGGGTCGAGAACGAGGGTTTCGCTCAAAGGTAGCTTTCGAAACAAATCGTCCGCGCGATGCGGCGAACTGGAATAGATTAGCACATACGCGGTGCCCAAGAGGGTTGTTTTCGCGCGAATCCGGTTTGCGACGCAGTCAGGTCCCGAAGCGATCCCGCCATGTTGGCATGGGGTCGCCCGCTGCGCCGCTCGCAGCATAGACGCCGCGTGCAATCGCACGCGCGACGACGTTTGCCGCGTGTAATCCGAGCAATGCCAGGTCCGAACGCGGCTTCAGCGCGGTGGATAGGGCGAAGATGAGATCGCCGTCGAACGGTGAATGAGCCGGATAAAGCGCGCGGGCGAAGCCGTCATGGGCCATAACCGCGAGCCGCTTGGCCTCGGCCTTGGTGAGCGTCGCATCGGTCGCGATAATCGCGATCGTCGTGTTGGCGACCGGCGACCGTGCGGCGCCTTTGAGGCGCGGAAGGGTCGCGTCATCTGGAAACGGCGCGGGTAGGCCGAGGCCGCCGAACTCTTCGGCAATTTCGAAGGGTGCCGCCCAGAAATGCCCGCTCTCGCCGATCGTGGCGCTGCCGAGCGCGTTGACAGCCACGAGCGCCGCGATCGTCTCACCGGAATCGAGGGTCAGCGACGCCGTCCCAAGGCCGCCTTTCAGGGTCGCGGTGGTCGCGCCGGTGCCCGCGCCGACGGTGCCTAGAGCAAAGGGCGCGCGCGAGGCCGCCAGTGTGGCCGCATAGCCTAGGTCGCGGTAGGGCGGATAGCGGCCCCAGTCCTTGTCGCCGCCGTTTAAAAGATCGAACAAAATCGCGCCGGGCACGATCGGCACGGTGACCGGCCCGACGGCGAAGCCGCGCCCGGTTTCGCGCAGGCGTGCTTGGACGCCCGACGCCGCGTCGAGCCCATAGGCCGATCCTCCCGACAAGACCAGGGCATCCACGCGCTCCACCGTCTGATCGGGCGCGAGAAGATCGGTATCGCGCGTACCCGGCGCGCCACCCATGACATGCACGGAGGCAATCGCCGGCTCATCGGCCACCACGACCGACACGCCGGACTTCAGCCGATGGTCCTCGGCATGTCCGACCGCGAGGCCGTCAATATCGAGAATGGAGTTGGTTGGGCCGGGATGGGGCATTGGGCGATCGTGAGGTTCGAGTTGGCGCTCGTAATGCAACCCGCATGGTGCCGTTGATTTTCAAGTTGCGCCGCAGACGATTGGAAACAGCACCGCCGCGGAAGCCCTCCTCCGCGGCGGTGCACTTGACCTGCGATCAGTTCAGGCAATAACCGATCCGACCCTGCGTTCTTTCAAACGTCAGTTCTGGATGTAGGTGATCTTGCCCTTGTCGTCTTTCTTCCAGGAATACATGACGTAGTCGACGTCCTTGCGGTCGCCCTTCGTGTCATACGAGATGTCGCCGAGCACGGTCTTGAAAACCTTACCCGAGTGCATGACGTCGGCCATCTTCTTGGAGTCGAGCGACTTGGCTTCGGCTGCAGCCTGGGCCATGATCTGCACGGCGGCGTAGGAGTAAAGGGTGTAAGCCTGCGGCTCGAAGTTCTTGGCGCGGAACTTTGCCACAACGTCCTTGGCGACCGGGTTCGCGCGCGGATCCGGACCGAACGACATCAGAGTGCCGATGACGCCTTCGCCACCGATCGTGGCAAACTCGTCGTCGGTAATGCCATCGCCAGATAGCATCTGGGTCTTGAGGCCCTGGTCACGCATCTGGCGGACGATCAGGCCGCCTTCAGTGTGCAGGCCGCCCCACATCAGAACGTCGGCGCCCGAAGCCTTGATCTTCGAAACAAGAGCCGAGTAATCCTTTTCGCCGGTGTTGACACCTTCGTAAAGGACTTCCTTGATGCCTTCCTTGTTCATGAAGCCTTTGGCGGCGTCCGCGAGGCCCTGACCGTAGGTCGTCTTGTCATGGACAACCGCGATCTTTTTTCCCGCGAAGTTCTTAACAGCGTAATCTGACCAAAGCTTGCCCTGTTGGTCGTCACGACCGCAAGTACGGAACACGTTCCAGAGACCCTTTTCGGTGATCTTTGGGTTCGTGGCCGACGGCGTGATCATCAGAATGCCGTTCTCGGCGTAAACATCCGAGGCCGGGTTTGTAACGCCCGAGTTGAAGTGGCCGACGACGAGCTTGACGCCATCGCCGACAAACTTGTTCGCCACCGAGACGCCCTGCTTCGGATCGGAAACGTCGTCGCCGATCGACAGAACGATCTTCTGGCCATTGATGCCGCCGGCGGCATTGATGTCTTCAACCGCCTGCTCGACGCCGTTCTTCAGCTGAGCGCCGAAGGCTGCGTTAGGGCCGGTGATCGGCCCGGCCACGCCCAACTTGATCTGAGCATTCGCGGCGCCCGCGAAGCTAACAGCGACGGCAACCGCCGCGCCGGCCAACCAAAACTTCTTCATTTTCCAACACTCCTTTTCGTTGATTCAACCGATCACGAATGGACTTGCCGATCGGACCGACCCTTCTCGTCTTTCGGCGGGTTGAATGCGTTGGGAGCGAAGCCCCGCCGCAATCCCGACCGCAAAACAGGCGTTCATCACCCCTGCTTCCGGGTTCTCCTCGCCTTGGGACAAATCTTGCCCGGAACAAACGAGAAGTCACCTGAAATCCTTCCGGTTGGAAGGAATCACATAAATTTGGACGGTCTTTAGGACCGGCCGCCGCCGCTCCTCTCAGACCATGCCAAGGGACCCGAGGCGGCATAGAGCCAGCGATACTTCGACACCATCTGCTGAACACGTGTTCTGCGATAGCCGACCGCTCCAATGAGCTGGATCACGATCAAGTCGACCACGAAAAACTGGGCGCTGAGCAGCGTCCCATGGAACAGCGCGAAATGGATGAACCGGACCGCGCAGCTCAGCACAACGAGATAAAACACCAGAACCGGGTAAGGCCGCCACGTCGTCGCGCAGGCTCGTCCTGTCATCCAAGCCGCCCATCCGCCCATGACGCAGGTAACGAGCAAAAACAGCCAGATCGACGGTTCTTCGTAGAGAATGCCTTGCAGGTTCATCGGATGTCCCCGGACTTGGCCGCGATAACGCGAATGCTGTTTCGCTTGACCGTCTTCGCCCCTTCAAGGTTCAATGCCGGCCGCCTTCCAGATAGGCGGCCCTGACCTCGGGCCGTTCGAGCAGTTCGCGACCGGAGCCGCTCATCGTGATCGATCCGTTGACCATGACGTAGCCGCGATGCGCGAGCTTCAGCGCATGGAATGCGTTCTGCTCGACGAGGAACACGGTTAGACCCTCGCGTTGGTTCAGATCGCGAATGGCATCGAAGATCTGCTTGACGATCAGTGGCGCAAGGCCGAGCGACGGTTCGTCGAGCAGCAGCAGCTTGGGGCGCGACATCAAGGCACGCGCGATCGCCAGCATCTGTTGTTCGCCGCCCGACAGCGTGCCGCCGCGCTGGTCGATGCGTTCCTTCAGGCGCGGGAAGAGCGCGAAAACGCGCGCGAGATCCTCGTCCAGATGCGCGAAATTGTTGATCGCCGCGCCCATCTGGAGGTTTTCCATCACGGTCATGCGCGGGAAAATTCGGCGACCCTCGGGGGACTGCGCGATGCGAAGGCGCGCGATCTCATGGGTCGCGAGCTTCGTGATGTCGCGGCCTTGATAGAGGATCTGGCCTTCGCGTGCCCGCGGCTGGCCGAAAATCGTCATCATCAGCGTCGATTTGCCGGCGCCGTTCGCGCCGATCAGGGTGACGATCTCGCCCTCGTTCACATCGACATCGACGCCCTTCAGCGCGATGATGTTGCCGTAAAAGGTCTTCACGCCACGAATGGCCAGCATCGGCTCGTTCAAAGCGCCACCTCCGCTTCCGCCGCCGCGACTTCGTCGTCGGCGACACCCAGATAGGCCGCGATCACTTTTTGATCGTTTCTCACGTGGTCGGCGGACCCATCCGAAATCTTGGTGCCGTAATCCAGCACGACGACATGGTCGGAAATCTCCATGACCACGGACATGTCGTGCTCGATCAGGAGGATCGATGTCTTCTCGCGTTCCCGGATTTCCAACAGCAGGGTGTTGAGTTCGGCGCTTTCGCGATGGTTGAGACCAGCCGCCGGTTCGTCGAGGCACAGCAGCACCGGACTCGTACACATGGCCCGCGCTATTTCGAGCCGCCGCTGCGCGCCATAGGGCAGGGCGCCCGCCGGGTCGTCCGCGCGATCCGTCAGGCCGATCCGGTCGAGCCAATACTTCGCCCGCTCAACCGCTGCCTTCTCGGCTTTCCGATAACCGCCGATACCGAGGATGCCGAGGACCGTGAAACCGGAGGCAACCATCAACGGATTATGCTGGGCCACCAACAGGTTTTCCAGAATGGTCATGCCCTGGAACAAGCGGATGTTTTGGAAGGTCCGGGCGACCTTCGCTGTCGCGGAGACCTGATAGTCCGGCATCCGCTCGAGGAGGAAGAGGGCTCCGTTTGGGACCTTTGCCTTTCGATCGGACTTCGCGGTCAAGCTGTCGAGCGCCGTCCAAGCCTGCAACGATCCGTGACGCAGGCCGATACGGCCCTCAGTCGGCTTATAGAAGCCGGTGATGCAGTTGAAGACAGTCGTTTTGCCGGCGCCGTTCGGGCCGATGAGAGCGGTAATGTCGCCCTCGCCGACGGTAAAGGACAGGTCGTTCACGGCGACGAGGCCGCCGAAGCGCATCGTCAGATGCTCGACTTTCAGGAGCGGCGCGCTTTCCCAACGGTTCATCCGTGGCCCTCCTGGACGTGGCTACCGGATACGGCCTTGCGCTCCTTCAAGAAGGCCGTGGGTTCGCGCGTCGAGATCAAGCCGCGCGGCTTCCAGAGCATGATCAGTACCATGGCGGCGCCGAATAGCAGCGTCCTATACTGGGTCGGATCGAAGTCCGGACCGAACAGCAGCTTGAGGAAGTCCAACTCGCGCATCAGTTCGAACCCGCCGACCAGGGCAATTGCCGCAATGACGACGCCGTAGAGGCTACCCATGCCGCCGAGAACGACAATCGCCAGGATTTGCGCGGATTCGATAAAGGTGAAGGATTCCGGGCTGATAAAGCCTTGCCGCGCGGCGAAGAAGGCGCCGGCGAAGCCGCCGAACATCGCGCCAAGCGAGAACGCCGTCAGTTTGGTGTTCGTCGTATTGATGCCGAGCGAGCGGCAGGCGATCTCATCCTCGCGCAGCGCTTCCCAGGCACGGCCGACTGGCATGCGACGCAGGCGGATTGTGACATAGGCCGTCAGCAAGGCGAGGCACAAAATCACATAGTAGAGGAAGATCGTCCGGTAGATCGGCGAAAAGGGCAAGGTGTAGGTTGCCCAATAGCTGTCAGGCGGCGCGCCGAGATGGACAGCAACCCATCGCACGAAATTCGATATTTGGGCCGCGAACCCGGTTTCGCTCGCGTTGAACGGGATGCCGAAGAAGGTCGGGCGCGGAATGCCGGAAATACCGGCATAGCCGTTGGAGAAATCCACCCAATTGATGAGCACAAGCCGGATGATCTCACCGAAGGCCAGCGTCACGATCGCCAGATAGTCGCCGCGCAGGCGCAGCACCGGAAAACCGAGGATTATGCCCCAGAAGGCTGCAAGAATGCCCGCCAGCGGCAGGAGGATCCAGAAGGAAAGGCCGAACTCCTTCGCGAGCAGGGCATAGGAGTAGGCTCCAACCGCATAGAATGCGACATAGCCAAGATCGAGCAGCCCGGCGAGCCCGACAACGATGTTGAGCCCCCAGCCGAGCATCACGTAGATCAGGATCTGGATGCCGAAATTGTCGACCCATTTGATCGAAGCGCCGGCGCCTTTAAAGTAAAGCGTCGCCAGCGGAAACGCGACGAGCGCGCCGAGCATCAGCGAGGCGAAGGTGTTCGATCCCGCGATTTTTGCGGCGACCGCGCCCGCGCGACCGGCGGCGCCGCGATAGACCGAGTAACTCAGGCCCGTCAGGAGCAACAAACCGCCGACGACCCCATAGATCTCGGCCAAAGGCCGGGTGATCGCGGGATCGCCGCCAGAGAAGAGATAGGCGATCGCCACGACGATCAGAACAGCGCCCGCACCGGCGGCGAGATAGCCGCGCCAGCGCACGGGAAGGTCGACGAAGAGCCGGATCGCGACGACGGCAAGCACGAGCGTGACGAAAAGGGCCGGTCTCGTTGTCAGAACCAGCTGGTTCCGCATGTTCTGCTGGGTCAATAGCCCGATAAAGGGCCCAAACAGCCCCGCCGCGACGAGTGCCGTCCATAGGGCCCGTTTGGCAACACCCTTGAGATCCGATGTCTCGGAACTCGCGTTAGAACCAGTGGCCATGCGGGTCAGACCTTTTCGACTTCAGGCTTGCCGAGGATGCCCTGCGGCAAGAAAATCAGCGTGATGGCGAGAATGGAGAACGCCGCCACGTCCTTGTAGTCGATGGTGAAATAGGCCGACCACATGGTCTCGATGAGGCCGATCAAGAGGCCGCCGAGCACGGCGCCTGGAAGCGAGCCGATTCCACCAAGGACGGCCGCCGTGAAGGCTTTCACACCAGGCGTAAAGCCATCCGAAAAACTAACGACGCCATAATAGACCATGTACATCACGCCGGCCACGGCAGCGAGCGCGGCACCCATCACGAAGGTCAGCGAAATCGTGCGGTCGACATCCACGCCGAGCAGCGCCGCCATCTTGCGATCTTGTTCGCAAGCGCGTTGCGCGCGGCCGAGCGACGTCTTTTGCACGAGGTACCAAAACGCCAATAGCAGCACGATTGTCACGCCGACAATCAAAAGCTGCTTGTAGGACACCGTAACATTGTAGGTCTCGCTCTGCACCACGACAATGACGTCGTTCAGGATCGGCGGAACCGGCTTGTTGCGTGGTCCCTGCGTGACTTGAACGAAATTCGACAAAAAGATCGACATGCCGATCGCGGATATCAGCGGGGCGAGCCGGAACGAGCCACGCAACGGCCTGTAGGCCACCCGTTCGATGCTCCAGTTCCAAAGCCCCGTGAGCGCCATCGCTGTGATTAGCATCGCTATGATCGCGAACACGATCGAGCTGATGCCGAGCACGGTCGTCACAATCAAAAACGTGATCAGTGCGATGAAGGCCGACACCATGAATACGTCGCCGTGGGCGAAGTTCACCATGCCGATAATGCCAAACACCATCGTGTATCCGATGGCAATGAGTCCGTATATCGACCCAAGCGTGATGCCGTTGATTAGTTGCTGTAGAAAGACTTCCATCTACGGAACTAAGCTCCTGGACCCAAAAATCTGCCACTGGTGGTGAACGAACATCTGCCGAAGATCGATAAAAGCCGATTCACAAGGGTATTACGCCTCATCGGACCATAGGCGAACCTCGATTTTGCGAAATCTTCGAACCCACCGCACTTTCTCGTGTCTTAATTCTGCCATGCTTAGCAAGGGCCTCTGGGTCCGACAATTCCTATCGTCGCGACTTGGTCATAAAAGTAAGAAATCTCTCGTTCGCGCGGCATTTGAGGAAAATTTTTGCGACATAAGGGATTATGGTAGGGGGACGTTCTTTCGAAGTCTGGGTTTTCCGTGTTGATGTTCGCTCACGCTTGCTTAAGCGAGGCAATACTCGACACTCTGGCAAGCGTTACCCAAAGCGATGTAACGATCTCGCCATGACGAGGCGGATTGCCGTTCGGCCTGGAACGGCTACATAAGCGGCAAATTCACATTGAGTTAAGTCGCGCGAGGGCCTGGGCGTCCATGACGGTGAGTGTGTTCGAAGCTGACTTGAGCGATAAGCCGCCTGTGGAACGGCAAGCCTACCGAAACGCCATGAGCCGTGTCGCCTCATCGGTGCACGTGGTGACCACGGACGGCTCCGCCGGTCGCGCTGGGTTAACGATGACCGCCGTCGCCTCGGTCACCGATCGGCCGCCGACGCTCCTTATCTGCGTCGGACACACCGCGTCGGCCAATGCCTTGATCAAGGCAAACGGCGTTTTTTGCGTGTCGACGCTCTCGGCGGGGTCCGAAGCCCTCGCGGACGCCTTTGCCGGGCGCGGCGGGCTGACGCAGTCTGATCGCTTCGCCTTGGGAACCTGGCAATGTCTCACAACCAGTGCACCCGCCTTGATCGGCGCAAGGGTTGCATTTGATTGCCGCGTCACGTCGATCATCGAGGTCGAGACGCACTCTGTGTTCTTTGCCGAAGTTCTCGCGGTCGCTCTCGGTGCGGCCGACCAAGCGCTCGTCTATCTCGATCGGCAGTACATGTCGGTCGGGTCGACGTGACCGCAGTCGACAGTCACGCTCGCCTCGCATAGACACCTACTCAAGAAGAACCGAGGCCTCCTCGGGAGGGACGATCGACCATGAACGACAAAGAGCCAAGCAGCCATCCGATGCCGGCCTCGATCGACGAAACGCTCGATCTTCTGTCACGGGCCGGCTATGTCGCGGACCGGGCATTGGCCACGGTGCTCTTCCTGTCATTGAAGATGAAACGGCCGATCTTTTTGGAGGGCGAGGCCGGCGTTGGGAAAACCGAGATCGCCAAGGTGCTTGCCGAAACGCTTGGCCGAAAGCTGATCCGGCTCCAGTGCTACGAGGGGCTCGACGTTTCGACCGCCGTCTATGAGTGGAACTATCCGGCGCAGATGGTCGAGATCCGCCTTTCTGAGGCGACCGGCACGGTGGATCGCGCGGAGTTGCAGTCGAACGTCTTTTCCGAACGCCATCTGATCAAGCGGCCGGTCCTGCAGGCGCTGGAGCCTGATATTGCCGGCGCGCCGATTTTCCTGATCGACGAATTGGACCGGGCGGACGAAGCCTTCGAGGCGTTTTTGCTTGAGGTCCTGTCGGATGCGCAGGTCACGATCCCGGAGCTTGGAACCATCAAGGCTCCCGAGCCGCCAATCGTGGTGATCACGACGAACCGGACGCGAGAAATTCACGACGCCTTGAAGCGTCGCTGTCTTTATCATTGGGTCGATTACCCGGATGCGGCCCGCGAGTTGGCGATCGTTCGCATCAAGGTTCCCGGCGCGCCCGAACGGTTGTCCGCGGAGGTCGTGGCGTTCGTGCAAAAGCTGCGCTTCATGGAGCTATTCAAGGCGCCCGGCGTCGCCGAGACCCTCGACTGGGCGACGGCCTTGACCGAGCTTGATCAGCTAGCGCTCGATCCGGCGGTGGTTTCCGATACGCTCGGCGTCTTGTTGAAGTACCAAGACGATATCGCCCGCATTCAAGGGTCCGAGGCGCGGCGCATCGTGGATGAAATCCGCAAGGACGCGGCGCGGGGCTAGCGATGCAGGATGGAACGGACGAACCGAAGGTCGCCAAGTCCGGTCGGATCGCCGACAATATCGTCTATTTCGGCCGGACATTGCGCGCGGCGGGCATGCCGCTCGGTCCGGCAACAGTGCTCGATGCAATCCGCGCGGTTGAGGCCGCGGGCATCTCCAGCCGCGAGGACTTCTATTGGACGCTTCACGCGGTGTTTGTCACGAAGCGCGATCAACGTGTCGTCTTTGACGAGGCTTTCCGCATCTTTTGGCGCAATCGCGAGCTGGTCGAGAAGATGCTCGCGATCTTGTCGCCCGTGGCGATCCCAAACGCGCCACCGGCGCCGCCCAAGGCCGGATCGGCGCGCGTGGCGGAAGCCATGTTCGAGGGACGCGAGGCGACCAAGATGGTCGAGCGTCCACAGATCGAAATCGACGCGGCTTTCACGGTTTCCGACCGCGAAGTGATCCAGACGAAGGATTTCGCGCTGATGTCGGCGGCGGAGATCGCCCGGGCGAAGGAGGCGCTGAAGCGGCTCGTCCTGCCAGACGATCTTGTCAAAATGCGCCGCCTCGTGGCCGCCCAGCGTGGCCGGTTGATCGATCCGCGGCGTACACTGCGTGCGTCGCTTCGCTCGGGCGGCGAGATGATCACGCTCAGCTATCGAGCCCGGAAAACCGTGTACCCGCCCATCGTCGCGCTCCTGGATATCTCCGGGTCGATGAGCCAGTACAGCCGCATTTTCCTGCATTTTCTGCATGCGCTCAGCGAAAGCCGTCGCCGCACGCAGGTCTTCCTTTTCGGCACGCGGCTGACAAACGTGACGCGTCAGCTGCGCATGAAGGACCCGGACGAGGCGCTGATGGCGGCCTCGTCGGCGGTGGCGGATTGGTCGGGCGGAACGCGGATTGCGACTGCGCTTGCTGCTTTCAATCGGCTTTGGTCGCGGCGAGTCCTCAGTGGCGGGCCGGTGGTGCTATTGATTACCGATGGGTTGGAACGCGACAGCGCCGAGGATCTCGGTCGCGAGGTGGAGCGGCTTCACAAATCCGCGCGCAAACTCGTTTGGTTAAACCCGCTCTTGCGGTTCGACGGTTTCGAAGCCCGCGCCCGCGGTGTGCGATTGATGTTGCCGCATGTCGATGAGTTTCGGTCGGTCCACAATCTCGATTCGATCCGCGATCTCGTCCACGCGATTTCCGCGGACGGCCGCTCCACCCGTGCCGACCCTCGACGCTGGATGTCGCGATCGCACACCCAACCGGCGGAGTCGCAGCCGATGGATGTGCGCTACGGTGCCCAAAGCTGAACGGCTTCGTTGATCGCGGTCAAACTTGATCGGCGGCCAATGTGGGATGCTTGGCGGAGAATCATGGGGTGCCGTTCATGGCTGAATTCCAGCGTTCGATCCGCGTCGCGTTAACGTGTTACGGCATCGCTTGCGGGATGCTTGCTGGCGCTCAAGCGAAGGATCAAGTCGAGAGTATCGATCGCGGAAGCAAGATCGCCGAAGATGCTTGCTCGCCATGCCATGCAATAGGGCGCCAAGGCGAGAGCCCCAATCCGAAAGCGCCATTATTTCGCGAGATCGGACAGCGTTACGACATCGACGATCTACAGGAATCGCTTGCCGAGGGTATCCTTACCGGCCATCCCGACATGCCAGAAATTCTCATGACGCCCGAAGAGATCGACGATTTTCTCGCCTTTCTGCGCACGATTCAGGTCAGAAAGTAATCGTCTGCCGGTCATGTAACCGTAAACGTCTCCATAATGCCGGCATCCTCATTATCCAATACGTAGCAGTGGTAGAGAAAGTGAGCCCGAGGCTTTGTCTGGGACACAACTGTAATGGTTATGTGTCGGCTTTTTTGAAAACTCCGCTGCCAAAGCGATATTTTCGAGACCTGCAACAGAGCTCAAGTCCAAAAGTAAACTGCGTTTTGAGACCATAAATTTGACATCCATTGAACAATTGTCTGGGTTCATCTCGGTGCAGAACGAAAATTATCCCACAATAGTTTCCAATTATATTGGGCACATTTAGGCGGGGCAGATCGCTTAATCAACCCGGACTATCAATCATTGTTGGCGTCGATTTGTCGAATCCTGTGAAAATTGTCTTCCGTAAGGTCGCTTTTCCTAAGCGGAAACTGTGACATTGCGATACAATTTTCGTCCAATTTTGATTCTGTAACAGTCCCGAAACAAAATATCTCGGGAAGCAATCATTCAGAAACATTCACTCTTTAGATTTCCTCGAGACGACGCCGGGTAAAGTCGGTAGTCGTGCAATATTATTTGCTGTTTTTCTAGGGTGTTGCGTACATTTCATGACGCCGTCCAGGTGTGAATTCATCCGGTCGAAGTATATCGTGCCCGTGATGGATATTTGAGGATTATAAGACGCCGTTTGTCCGGCTGAAAATTATTTATGATGTCTCACGAGGTCTGCCAAACCGCAAAAGGTCATTGCGGTAGGCAGACCTTTGTTTTTTGAATTCGCGATTGGGGCGCTTATGTCACATTAATTGTGCGGCTAGCCTTACCGAGCCATTTTCTCGAGTTTTGGCAATCAAGTGGCCCACAAAAAAAGCGACCAGCGATGGGGCGCCATCAACTCAGCATCCCACAAACGTGTC
>JBEINZ010000289.1:0-3418 GCA_040377825.1 Hyphomicrobiales bacterium
ATCTGGACCGATATCCACGTCAACTTTCCGGCGGCCAGCGCCAGCGCGTCGCGCTCGCTCGCGCCATTATCCGCCGTCCGTCGATCTTCCTGATGGACGAGCCATTGTCGAACCTCGACGCGAAGCTGCGCGGCCATATGCGCGCCGAACTGAAACACATGCAGAATACCCTTGGAATCACCACGGTTTACGTAACGCATGACCAGATCGAGGCCATGACGCTGGCGCATCGCGTCGCCCTTATGGAAAAAGGACGGCTGCAGCAGCTCGACACACCCGCGAAGATCTATAACGACCCCGCCAATCTGTTCGTCGCCGGCTTCATCGGTTCGCCGCCGATGAACATGATCGGTGGCTCGCTCAGCAATGGTCGCTTCGAAAGTAAGGCCGGTGGGCTTGTGGTTGGTCCGTTCGCGCCAGCCGAGGACGTGATTTTAGGCGTGCGTCCCGAGGACTGCACGGTCTCGGAAGCCGCGGACGGCGATCTCTCGGGCCGGATCTATTCGGTCGAACTGATCGGCGACCATACCTTGGTCACGGTTGCAACCGCCGCCGGCCAAGTCACCTTGAAGGCCGACAAGGCCTACAACCGCACCTTCGACGATGCAGTCGGCGTCAAGATCGAGTCTCGCGGGGTCTATCTGTTCGACGAAAAATCCGGTGCACGGCTTAGGGCGTAAGCCGCGCGGATCAAAGGCACGATCAAGTCCTCCGAAAACGATCCGACATCGCCCAACGACCGTAAAATCTTGCGTCGATCGCCTATTTCCAGGCGATCGGGAAAACGGGGTCAGTCTTGGGAAAAATGCGGCTTAAGCGCGATTTGCCGCAAAAAGTCTGCGCTGTCTGCGCGCTGCCGTTCGTTTGGCGGAAGAAATGGGCGCGCGCCTGGGATGAGATCCAAACCTGTTCAGACCGGTGCAAGGGTGAGCTTTCGCGCATGCGCAAAGCCGCTCGGCCCAAACCGGTCGAGTCAGTCGGGCGATGACGACACTTCGCTTCATTCTCGGCGATCAATTGTCTCGCGGGATCGCGAGTTTGAGCGATCTCGATCCCGCGCGCGATATCGTCTTGATGGTCGAGGCAGCCGATGAGACGACCTATGTCGCGCACCACAAGCAGAAGATCGTCTTCATCCTCTCCGCTATGCGTCATTTTGCTGAAGATTTGCGGCGTGAAGGTATCGTCGTCGACTATGTGACGCTCGAAGACACACAAAATACTGGCAGCTTTACAACCGAATTGTCCCGCGCCGTCGCTCGCCATGGGATCAGCAGGGTCGTGGTGACCGAACCCGGCGAATGGCGCGTCCTTGAGATGATGCGCGTTTGGCCGGAGACGATCAGCGTACCGGTCGAAATTCGTCAAGACGACCGGTTTTTCGCCTCGCATAACCGTTTCCAGCGATGGGCGAATGGCCGACGCGGACCGCGGATGGAGTATTTTTATCGCGAGATGCGCCGTGAAACTGGCTTGTTGATGGACGGCGCGCAGCCGGTTGGCGGTCAGTGGAATTTCGACCAAGACAATCGCAGGTCAATGCCGCGCACCGTACGACCACCGATACGTGCGCGATTTGAGCCTGATGCCATCACCCGCGAGGTTATCGCGATGGTCAGCGCGCGTTTCGCCAATCATTTCGGCGATCTTGAACCCTTCGGTTGGGCCGTTACGCGGAAAGCCGCGCTCGAAGCCTTGTCACATTTCATCGAGGCCTGCCTGCCCCAGTTTGGCGACTATCAGGACGCCATGCGTCAGGGTGACGTGTTCCTCTATCATTCGATCCTCTCGCCCTATCTTAATGTCGGTTTGCTGCTACCTCGGGAAATCTGCGCGGCCGCCGAGATGGCCTGGAAACAAGAAGCTGCTCCGCTCAACGCGGTGGAGGGTTTCATTCGGCAGATCCTCGGCTGGCGCGAGTATATTCGTGGGATCTACTGGTCCCGTATGCCCGCTTACGAACAAAGCAATGCGCTCAACGCCTCAAGGCCGCTGCCATCTTTCTATTGGACCGGCGAGACGGACATGAATTGCCTCAGGCAAGTGGTGGGCGATATCCGGCGCACCAGCTACGGCCAACATATTCAGCGGCTCATGGTGACCGGCAATTTCGCTTTGCTCGCGGGCATAGCGCCGGCAGAGATCGAGGCTTGGTATCTCGCCGTCTTCATCGATGCCTATGATTGGGTGGAGCTACCCAATGTGCACGGCATGGTGCTCTACGCCGATGGCGGTCTGCTTGCCTCAAAACCTTATGCGGCTTCGGGTGCCTATATCGACCGCATGTCCGACTATTGCGATCATTGCGAATACGATCCCGCCGTGAAGTCTGGCCCGCGTGCATGCCCTTTCAATGCCCTATACTGGGACTTCCTGATCCGTAACGAAAAATCACTTTCTTCCAATCCGCGCCTCGCCTTTCCCTATAGAAGTCTTGCTTCCTTTACGGCGGAGCGGCGCCGCGAAATAGAGCGCGACGCTAATGCATTCTTGGCCGCTCTCGACGACAACGAGCGATAAGCAGCCGCTCGACCGGCTTTCCGCACAAAATCGCGGAAGTATCTTTCAGGAATTGGCGACCCAGTACCAGCGCCTTGATGCCGATTGCCGATCGCATCAAAACGAAAACTTACTGCTTTTGGAATTTAAGAGACGAACCTAACCTAAACTTCCGATGATGGCTCGCAGTCTAGCCGTCATATGCCGGCAATAGATCAACGATACGCAAACCGCTGCTCACAGTCAGGAGACGTCGAGTGGCGGGTATACGGGTCAGGTCGGTCGGAAAAGCTTTCGGCACGGTGCAGGTATTGCGCGATGTAAGCCTCGATATAGAGCCCGCCGAGTTCGTAGCCTTGGTCGGCCCTTCCGGCTGCGGCAAGACCACATTGATGCGAATCATTGCCGGGCTGGAGACAGCCGACACCGGCTCCATTGAGATTGCCGACCGTGACGTGACCGACAAGCGCGGGGCCGATCGCGATGTCGCGATGGTTTTCCAAAACTACGCGCTCTATCCACACCTGACCGTACGCCAGAATCTGGCGGTACCGCTGGTGATGCGTCGTCTCACGTCCCTGGAACGACTTCCAATCGTCGGCCCGCTCGTGCCAGGCCGCGCGGCTAAACTTGCCGAGATCGCAGCCGAAGGCCGACAGGTTGCTTCGATGCTCGGCATCGAGCATCTGCTTGATCGCCGCCCCGGACAACTATCCGGCGGCCAGCGGCAGCGTGTTGCGCTTGGTCGCGCCATCGTGCGCCACCCGGCTGCATTTTTGATGGATGAGCCTCTGTCCAATCTTGATGCCGCTTTACGCGTTCATACCCGTAAGGAAATTGTCGATCTCCATCGCCGCGTCGGCGCCTCGACGGTCTATGTCACCCACGACCAGTCCGAAGCCATGACCATGGCCGATCG
>JBEINZ010000234.1:0-4814 GCA_040377825.1 Hyphomicrobiales bacterium
GATTGTATATACTTTGGACTAGGACCTGTTGAAAAGAATCGAAAGAAATGATGTCTAAACCAAAGGTTTTATTTTCATGGCGCACTTAAAAAAATTGCATCCGTTTTTCTCCCTCTGGCTGCTCTCGAAAAAGTGAAATTGCCAGAAATCTCGCGTCAGGCCATGACTCGAGCCGTGTTTTCTGGCGTTCACGACGTCCTCGCGAGGGCGTGAACGCAACCGTATTGCAGCGTGGCGATCCATTGGACCGATAGAAGCGTAAACGGTTCGGTTTTTTGAGGGATCCGCACATGACACTCAACCGCCGCGCCTTCGGCGCGCTCACTTTCGGCGGCCTTGGCGCCGCGTTCTTTCCGGCTCCAGTCTCTTTTGCCCGCGTGCCCTTGCAGCTTGAAAAGTTCTTTATCCGCCCGACCCGCGGCGTCGGAACCTTCGTAGGCACATTGGCGAATTTGCGCCGAGATTTTACCGTTGACACCGTCGGGCAGTTCGATGGCCGGACCCTCGTCTTGAAAGAGGCCATCGTTTACGCCGATGGTGCCCGGGAAAACGCCGAATGGCGCTTTGTGCGCACCGGTTCCGGCCGCTACCTCGGTCGTCGCACGGGCGTGGACGGTATCGTTCCGATTTCCTCGGCGGATGGAATCATTACCATGGGCTATGTCGCGGAAGTGACAGGCGCAGATGGAAAAACGTCGCGCCTCCGCTTCGACGACATCCTGGAGCAACTTGATGCCAACACGGTCTTAAACACGGCCAATGTGAGCTTCCTCGGACTTTCCGTCGGGCGCGTGGAGATTACCTTCAAGGCAAAGTCTGGCGGCAAGGTTAAGGCGTAACCGTCGACACCAATTGGCTTGGCTGACCGCTCCGGACAAGTCCGAAAACGGCGCTCTCCATGAGTTAGTCCGCTGTTGGCTGCTTCAGGCCATTGCGGCAGCCGAAACAATGGTTCGGCCGCGTTGCGGCTTTCGGCCTCAAAGTCGTTCGGGGCACTCATCAATATCCGCCGACGCGGATCATCTTCATCGATGGAGACCAATACCCCTAGGATAACTCCCGATACGATTTCAGTGATTCAGGTGGCGGGAACGCGCTCGTGTTCGGCGCGTTAGTGATCGGAACACCGTGATTGGCGGCGAAATGCCGTGATTGCGGAGCCCGTGAATTTCGAGGTTTAGGCCAGCCAAGCCGCGCCGTGCCTCGACCGATCCATCACCTGAACGCGGGAGACAACCGCCATGGCAGTCAATCTAGTAACGCTCGTTTCGCAACTTCTCACGCCCGACATGATCGGGACCATCGCTCGCACGCTTGGGCTTGATCGGACCGCAGTCGGCAAGGCCGTCGGGGCCGCTATCCCGGGAATTATCGGCGGTCTAACGAATGTGGCAGCGACCCCGGACGGCTCGCGGCGGGTTTTCGACGCGGTCAACAGCCAGCCGGTCGGCACGATCGAAGGTTTCGCCGATATACTGACGGGGCCCGGTAAGGACTCCTTGATCCGAGATGGCAGCGGAATGATGTCTTCGGTTCTTGGCGGAACCGCCGTTTCCGGCTTAACGACGGCTCTTGGTCGATATGCCGGCCTTGGCCAAGGCTCCGCGGCCTCCCTTCTTGGCTTGTTAGGCCCGGTGGTCGTCAGCGTCCTCGCGCGTCAGAAAGCGACCACGGGTCTCGACATGAACGGACTTTCCCAGCTCCTCACGGCGCAGAAAAGTAACGTCGCCGCAGCCATGCCGACGAGCTTCGCCGACTCCCTCGGTATGGCCGGGTCGCCGGCTTTCGCGGGAATGTCGACGGGCTCAAGCGGCGCGGAAACCATGCGGTCGGCGCAGTCTCAGGCCGCGCAAGCCGCCCGGACGGCGCAGGCGAGTGTTTCCCAAGCCGTCAGTGAAGCGAAGACGGGTCTCCCCACTTGGGCCATCTGGGCCTTGCCGATCTTGCTGGTTCTGGCGATTGGCTGGTGGCTGCTGTCCCGCAACACCGCGGACGACATGCGTTCGACCAGCAGCCAAGTCACGCAGGGGATGATGGTCGGCAGCGTCGATGTTGGGTCAGCGTTGCAGGTGTCGCTTGGCAATCTCCGTTCGTCATTGCAGGGCATTAGCGATCCAGCCTCGGCGGAAGCCGCGCTGCCGCGTCTTCGGGAGACCAACACCGAGCTTGATCGCTTGAATACACTCAGTTCGCAGCTTCCGCCGGCCGCCAAAACGACCCTCGCGGCGCTCGTGCGCGCGGCGAGGCCGAATTTCGACGCACTGGCCGACAAGATTACGGCCATGCAGGGCGTCGCGCCGATCATCAAGCCGGAAATCGACCGCATCCGCGCGCGGATGGATACGTTGGCCGCGACCTGATCATCGTCGCCCATGGCGCTCGGGAATAATGCTGTTAGCTCCGCGACCTCGGCTGGAAACGTCCAGTCGAGGTCGCGCGAATTAGACGCGCTGTCCAAATGCCCCATGCATCGTCAGCCCAACGGACTATTCTTCAGCGGATTCAGCCCCGGTCCCGGTCAAACGCCGCATCGATGGGAAGCTGGAGGGCCGATGCCAGCTGGTTGGTTTTCGCCGCCAGCGAGATCACGCGCAGAAGATCGGCATGTTGGGCGTCGTTCATGCCTTTTGCGCGCGCGGCCGCCGTATGGGAGTGCACGCAGTAGCCGCAAGCATTGGTCGCCGATACCGCGATGTAGATCATCTCCTTGACCAGGGGATCGAGCGCGGAAGGCTCGGCCATCACGCTCTTCACCTCGGACCATGTTCGCTCCAGAAGATCCGGGTCAAACGCCAGATAGAGCCACATATTGTTGATGAAGTCGGACTTGCGCGTCGCCCTGATATCATCGAACACCGCCTGCACCCTCGGGTGGATCGTTGTCTTATCGAGGGGCAGGACGGTGCTCATCGGGCCCTCTCTCAAACCAAGGCAATGACACGTGAAGGCCCGCCCGTCCCGCCGCGATGCTTCGGCGCGCCCACAACCAGCGTGGCGCCCTTGGCCGGCACGGCGTCAAGACCCGCGATGCATTCCAGGCCCCAGCGGTTTTGCGGCAGCCAAGCATAATGCACGGCGAAATCGGGCGACTTGCCGAAGTCGAGCGACAAGGTGTCGGACGCGATACCCACCGCCTTGCCGTCCTCAAGGAGCATCTTGATCGCCTCGATGTGGAAGCCGGGGAAGTGCATGACCTTGTCCGCATCGGCATTGCGGAACTTGTCCGAGCCGACATGGGCGGCCCAGCCTGAATTCATGGCAATGCAGGCGCGTTGGGGAATCGGGCCGTTCGCCGAAATCCAGGCCTTGATATCGTCGGGCGTCAACTGCGCATCGGCATTGCCCGCGGCGCGTTGGCGTATATCGATCACGCAGAGCGGAACAACCAGATCGCCGACGGGAATTTCGGCGACCGAACGGCCGTTTTCTGAAAAGTGCAGCGGCGCATCGATATGGGTTCCGGTGTGCTCGTTGACCCGAAGTTCAAACAGGTTGAACTTGTGTTTGGCCCAGTTGAACTTCTGTTCGGTGAAGAATTGTTGTTCGCCGAAGAACGTCGGAAATTTTTCGTGGAGTTCGTGCGTCATGTCGACGGCCTTGACGGCCGCCTGCGCCATGACCGGCGCCGCACTCGCACCGACAGCCATAGCGGCTGCCCCGACCGCCGCCGCGCGGAACATGCCGCGACGCGACAACATTCTCTCTTTCACCGTTTCCATGACACATGCATCACACATGACGTTTCCCCTCATGGCTGTAGCACCAGATCAAATAGCCTAGAGTATTTCCCGATCGGATGGAATCATCCGATCGATAAGGAATGGGGCTGACAAAGATAGGATCTGATTTTTATGCTTTGGCCAATTCCCGCAGCATGCTCAAGAGATGACTGGCTGGGCGGTTATTGAAGCGCCATTCGCATTCATTTAGGAAGAGAAAAAAGTGGCTCTTCGGGATGCCGTCATAGGCAGCCAAGTGTCGCTTGGCCTGGTTCCAGACGTTCTCGATCCCGTTGATATGGTTCCGCTCGGCCGCGAGTTTTTCCTTGTGGTTGATGCGGTCGTGGTCGAATTCCGAGACATCGAGAACGTCGCAAGATCAATAGCTATCGGTGTAGACCATGCTGTCCGGCTCGATCCTCTCCCCGATGATACCCATTAATGTCAAGGATTTGGTGTCCTGTATCATGACGGCATGGACAAGTCCGCCCCGTTTGAGAAAGCCGAAGACGGGCACCTTCCCAGCAGCCCCTCTTCCTCGCTTGCCCTTGCGCCGCCCGCGGACATAGCTCTCGTCCACCTCGACCTCGCCCGCCAGAATGGGCGTCTGCTCGGCGAGCTTCTGAGCGATCAACTCGCGCAGCTTATGGAAATAGAGGATCGCGGTGTTGCGATTCACGCCCATCAATTCGGCGGCGGTCCGGGCCGCCAGCCACGAACAACCGCAAAAGATCCAACTGAACACTTGGAAGGAGCCGACTTTTTCGGCTTGTCTTATCCATCCGACAAAAATGGCCTGTTATCGCTATCTATGTCAGCCCCTCCGAAAACGTTGAATCCGATGTCGAACTCAGCGGGCTCTGAACCTCCCTAGGTTTGCCGAGGGGGCCAACTCGTGGGTATGAATGATCCTCATGAGCAAGACGACGAACAAGCTTTCACCAGCGGTCCGGGATTGCATGTATCGTCAAGTTGGTGTTCCAGAATGGGCACTTTTTTGAAATCCCGATTTATTCTGAATACAGCATGCTTTAGTATTGCGCCCCTATAATCTGCTTCTGGGACAGCCGTTATCCATTGAAGTCCCAGCTCCGC
>JBEINZ010000083.1:0-11299 GCA_040377825.1 Hyphomicrobiales bacterium
ACGCCTTCATGAGCGATGTACAGGACCGCGTTCATCGCACCCGGGCCGCAATCCTTGCCGGCGACCTGAAAGGCGACGATCCGATCGCGCCGGTCGCGGCCGAAATCGCGGCCGAGACACGCCTGCTCTGTTTCGACGAATTCGTCGTGAACGACATCGCCGATGCGATGATCCTTGGGCGGCTCTTCGCGCGCCTGTTTGAGCTCGGCACATGCGTCGTCGCGACATCGAATGTTGCGCCCGATCGCCTTTACTGGGATGGCCTCAATCGCGGCCTCTTCCTCCCGTTCATCGAGCTTTTGAAAGCCAACATGAACGTGTTCGAGCTCGACGCCAGGACCGACTTCAGATCGGAGAAAGCCGATTTGGGTGAAACCTACCTGACGCCGCTTGGACCAGCGGCGGCGGCGGCGCTCGACGCGGTCTGGGATCGCCTGACCGGCGGTCGATCCGGCGAGGCGGCGGAATTGCCGTTTCGTGGTCGCGTCATCAAGGTCCCGAAGGCGGTCGACGGCATCGCGCGCTTCAGCTTCGCGGATCTATGCGAACGCCCGCTGGCCGCGGCCGACTATCTGCAACTGGCCGCGCGCTATCACACAATTTTGTTAGAGAACGTTCCCATCCTGCGCGAGGATTCCCGCGATACGGCGAGGCGGTTTGTCCATCTGATCGATGCTCTCTACGACAGCCGTAGGCGGCTCATTCTTTCGGCGGCAGCCGAGCCGTCCGGGCTTTATCCGAGCGCGGGGGGTCCAGACGCGTTCGAGTTCCAGAGAACCACGTCGCGCCTTAATGAGATGAGATCCGCAGAATATCTTGCATTGCCGCAAAATCCGTCTTCAAAATCGGCCTAATCGAAGCTGAAACATGAACTAACTCTGGATCTTAGGATCATTGTGCAAGGCCAGATAATCCTTTTGTCCGACTTGCGCGCCTTCGCATAACGGAGTATGGCGACCGCGGACAAAAATGCCGTATGTCAAGTCCGTCTCAGCTCAAGGGAAACCTCGCACATGGCGCGCAGCAAAATCGCTCTGATCGGCGCAGGCCAGATCGGTGGCACCCTCGCTCATCTCGCCGGTCTCAAGGAACTCGGCGACATCGTTTTGTTCGACATCGTCGACGGCGTGCCGCAAGGCAAGGCGTTGGACCTCGCCGAATCCTCGCCGGTGGAAGGTTTCGACGCGAAGCTGACGGGGGTTTCCTCTTACGAGGCGATCGCGGGATCCGACGTCGTCATCGTCACCGCCGGCGTGCCGCGCAAGCCGGGCATGAGCCGCGACGACCTGCTCGGCATCAATCTTAAGGTCATGGAAGCGGTCGGCGCGGGCATCAAGCAATTCGCCCCCGACGCCTTCGTCATCTGCATTACCAATCCGCTCGACGCGATGGTTTGGGCGCTGCAAAGGTTCTCCGGGCTGCCGACGCACAAGGTCGTGGGCATGGCCGGTGTGCTCGACTCGGCGCGCTTCCGTTACTTCCTTGCCGAAGCTCTCGGCGTTTCCGTGCGCGACGTCCACGCCATGACGCTCGGTGGTCACGGTGACGACATGGTGCCGCTGGTGCGGCATTCGACCGTAGGCGGCGTACCCTTGCCCGATCTGGTCAAAATGGGCTGGATGAGCCAGGACGTGCTCGATCAAATCGTCGAACGCACCCGTAAGGGCGGCGGCGAGATTGTCGCCTTGTTGAAGACCGGTTCGGCGTTCTATGCGCCGGCCTCCTCGGCGATCGCCATGGCCGAGAGCTATCTGAAGGATCAAAAGCGGATCTTGCCGGTCGCGGCCTTTCTGTCAGGCCAGTACGGCGTTGATGGTACCTATGTCGGCGTGCCGGCCCTGATCGGAGCGAACGGCGTGGAAAAGATCGTCGAGATTGCGTTTGACGAGGCGGAGAAGGCCATGTTCGCCAAGTCGCTCGCCTCGGTAAGCGGCTTGATCGAAGCCTGCAAGGCCATCAACCCGACGCTTATGTGATCAGAGCTGATAGAGGGTCTGCGCTTGCCGCTTGCCTTTCACGCATCGCAGTCATCCGATGGTCGTTCACTCATCTAACGGGGCGCCGAGGTCATGAATATCCACGAATATCAAGCCAAAGCCGTCCTGAAGGACTTCGGCGTGCCGGTTTCGGCCGGTGGCGCGGCCTTTACGGTGGACGAGGCAGTCGCGGCCGCCAGGGCCCTGCCGGGTCCGCTTTATGTGGTGAAGTCGCAGATCCATGCCGGCGGCCGCGGCAAGGGCAAGTTCAAGGAACTTTCCCCTGATGCCAAGGGCGGCGTTCGGCTTGCAAAATCGATCGACGAGGTGAAAGCCCACGCGAGCGATATGCTTGGCAACACGCTGGTCACGGTGCAGACCGGCCCCGCCGGCAAGGTGGTGAACCGGCTCTATATCGAGGACGGCTCCGACATCGCGCGCGAGCTTTATCTCTCGATCCTGGTCGACCGCGCGACGGGCAACATCGGCTTCGTTGTATCGACCGAGGGCGGCATGGACATCGAGACGGTCGCGCACGACACGCCCGAAAAGATCCATACCTTTCATGTCGATCCGGCGGCTGGATATCAGCCCTATGTCGGGCGCAACGTCGCCTATGCCCTGAAGCTCGAGGGCGCGCAGATCAAGCAGGCCGTCAAACTCGTCGGCGATCTCTATCGCGCCTTCGTCGAGAAGGACATGAGCATGCTTGAGATCAACCCGCTGATCGTCACCATGGACGGCAACCTGCGGGTCCTCGACGCCAAGGTGAACTTCGATTCCAACGCGCTGTTCCGGCACCCCGAAATCGTCGCGCTGCGCGACGAAAGCGAAGAGGACGCCAAGGAGATCGAGGCGTCCAAGTACGAGCTTTCCTACATCGCGCTTGACGGCACGATCGGCTGCATGGTCAACGGTGCCGGCCTCGCGATGGCGACGCTCGACATCATTCAGCTTTACGGCGAGAGCCCCGCGAACTTCCTCGATGTTGGCGGCGGCGCTTCGGAAGAAAAGGTCACCGCGGCCTTCAAGATCATTACCGCCGACCCGCAGGTGAAGGGCATTCTCGTCAACATCTTCGGCGGCATCATGAAATGCGACATCATCGCCCGCGGCGTGCTCGCGGCGGTGAAGACGGTCGGGCTCAAGGTGCCGCTGGTCGTGCGCCTTGAAGGCACCAATGTCGAACTGGGCAAGCAGATCATCCGCGAGTCCGGGCTGAACGTGATCGCGGCCGACGACCTCGACGACGCGGCGAAGAAGATCGTGGCGGCGGTGAGGGGGTGAGATGCGCGCTCGCTGCGTCTATCTCGGCTGGAACGCGTTAACGGCCCTGATGGCGCCGATCCTCGCCATTTTCCTTCTGCTCAGTTGGACCAAAGTTGCCATGGCAGAAGGCGAGGCTGAGACGGTCGAGCAATTTATAGTTATATGCGCACTTAGTATGCCAGAGATCCGGCGAATCGAAGCTGCGGCCTCCGAGCTGAAGTGGAAGCCACTGTCCCCCACCCAAGCTACAATGCTTCGTCCTATCGACCCGAATGCCAAGTTTAGCGGCTGGCTTGTGCCAAATAGCGGCAAGCCATATTTGATTGGAGTATCGGAAGGGCAACTCGACGGAGACAAAGTACTCGTTTGTACACATGCGAGTACCCATTTCGATCCGTCGGAATTAGTTTCAGAAATGGCCAAAAAGTTATCACTGAAAACGCTTACAGATGAAACTGAAGCAGGGCAAAGATATCGTACTTGGACTACAAACGTGAACGGGATATCAATGCTGATAAACTTGACCACGATGCAAAATCAAAGGCAGACAGGCGGCTCTCTGTCAGTGTTTGTCAAGTCAAAATGAACCGTGACCGAGTCGGGCACACAAGTTGGACGCGATTGGGAAACCGCTTCAAATGACGAAGATCACCGTCGACATCGACGACGAGGTTCTGGCGCGGATGAGCGAGCTCGCCCGCGCGCGGAACCTCTCGGTCGAGCAACTGCTGAAAGAGCAAGTCGACGGCATGGTCAGGCTCGCGCCGTTCAAGCTCGAAAACGCGTCTCACCGCGCTATCCTCGCCGCGCTCGCCAACCAGAACGAAGGCTGGCGCGAGGAGACCCACGACCGCGCCAAGGTTCGGGCGGAAGACTATGCCGAGAACCGCAAGCGGCTGATGGAGCTGGCGAGGACCACGGAAGGCGACATGGGCGCCGAGGGTTGGGACCGGAGGCGGGCCTATGACCCCTGACTGCTTCATCGACACGAACGTGCTCTACTACGCCGCCATGGCGCGCACATCCGCTCCGGCGAAGTACGAGCGTGCGCTGTTCATCCTGGACAACACGCATTTCGCGATCTCGGGGCAGGTCCTGGCCGAGTTCTACGTCACCACGACGCGCAAGACGGATCGACCGCTGACCAAGACGGAAGCGCTCGATTGGCTACACCGTCTGCGCGATCGGCCTTTCGTCGAGATCGACCGGGACTTGGTCCTGAGCGGGATCGAAACGGCCGACCGCTACGGCATCAGCTATTGGGACGGTGCGATCATCGCAGCGGCCCGGCGGCTCGGCGCTCCCGTCGTCTATTCCGAGGATCTCTCGCATGGCCAGAACTACGGGGCCGTGCGCATCGAAAACCCATTCCGAACGCACTGAAGGCATAGCGCCGGAGGCACCGTCTCATGTCCGTACTCGTCAACAAGGACACCAAGGTCATCACCCAGGGCTTCACCGGAGCCCAGGGGACCTTTCATTCCGAGCAGGCACTCGCCTACGGCACCAAGGTCGTCGGCGGCGTCACGCCGGGCAAGGGTGGGACGACCCACCTGAACTTGCCGGTGTTCGACACGGTGGGTGAAGCCAAGGCGGCCACCGGCGCGACGGCGTCGGCGATCTATGTGCCGCCGCCCTTTGCCGCCGACGCGATCTTGGAAGCGATCGACGCGGAGATCGAACTGATCATCTGCATCACCGAGGGTATCCCGGTGCTTGACATGGTCAAGGTCGGCAAGGCGTTGAAGGGCTCCAAGTCGCGTCTCATCGGTCCGAATTGCCCGGGCGTGTTGACCCCCGGCGAGTGCAAGATCGGCATCATGCCGGGACATATTTTCAAGCGCGGCTCGGTCGGTATCGTATCGCGCTCGGGAACGCTTACATACGAGGCCGTCAAGCAGACTTCCGATGTCGGTCTCGGTCAGACGACCGCGGTCGGAATCGGCGGCGATCCCGTTAAGGGAACTGAATTCATTGATGTGCTCGAGCTGTTCCTCAACGATCCTGAAACGAAATCCGTTATTATGATTGGTGAGATCGGCGGCTCGGCCGAGGAAGAAGCGGCGGCCTTTATCGCGGCCCACCCGATCAAGAAGCCGATGGTCGGCTTCATCGCGGGCGTGGCGGCGCCTCCCGGACGTCGCATGGGCCATGCCGGTGCGATCATCTCGGGCGGGAAGGGCGGCGCGAAGGATAAGATCGCCGCCATGGAAGCGGCCGGCATCCGGGTTTCGCCCTCGCCGGCAAAACTTGGCGAAACCCTTGCGGCCGTACTCGCCGGGCACTGACAAGGGCGCCGTAGCCGATATGACCGGTCATGATCGGTCATAAGACGACAGCAAAGATCTCGTAAGTTCGAGATCTTCCACAGCTTGGGACGGAGCGAAAAGCTTCGAAAGTGGGATGGCTCGCGACGTGTCGACACCGGACGATCTGGCCTCGGTCCTCACCGGCGGCAATGCCGCTTATATCGAGGCCTTGCAGGCGCGCTACGAGCGCGACCCGTCATCCGTCGACGCCGGCTGGCGTGACTTTTTCGATGACCTGCGCGAGGACAAGGCGAACGTCCTGAAGAACGCCGACGGCGCGACCTGGGAACGTGCCGATTGGCCGCGCCCGGCAAATGGCGAACTCGTTTCCGCGTTTGATTCCGATTGGGCTTGGCTGGAAAAGCAGACCGCCGACAAACTCAAGGCCAAGGCCGCCGAGAAGGGCGCCGCCCCCGGCCTCACGCAAGAGCAATTGCAGGCGGCCGCGCGCGACTCCGTCCGCGCGATCATGATGATCCGCGCCTATCGCATGCGCGGGCATCTGCACGCCAAGCTCGACCCGTTGGAGCTTGCGATCGAACGCGACCACGAGGAGCTGCATCCGGCAACCTATGGGTTCACCGATGCCGATCTCGATCGGAAGATCTTCATCGATAAGGTGCTCGGGCTCGAATTCGCCACCGTGCGCGAGATGCTCGCGATCCTGCGCCGCACCTATTGCGAAACGCTTGGCGTCGAGTTCATGCATATCTCCGACGCCGACGAGAAGGGCTGGATCCAGGCGCGCATCGAAGGCCCCGACAAGACCATCGCCTTCACCCGCGAAGGCAAGCGCGCGATCTTGAAGAAGCTGATCGAGGCGGAGGGCTTCGAGAAGTTCATAGACGTCAAGTATACCGGCACGAAGCGCTTCGGTCTGGACGGCGGCGAAGCCTTGGTGCCCGCGCTTGAGCAGATCATCAAGCGCGGCGGCAATCTCGGCGTCTTGGAAATCGTGCTCGGCATGGCACACCGCGGTCGCCTCAATGTGCTGGCCCAAGTCATGGGCAAGCCGCATCGCGCGATTTTCCACGAGTTCAAGGGCGGCTCCTACGCCCCCGAGGACGTCGAAGGCTCCGGCGACGTGAAGTACCATCTCGGCGCCTCGTCCGACCGCGAGTTCGACGGAAATAAGGTGCATTTGTCGCTGACCGCGAACCCGTCGCATCTGGAAATCGTCGATCCGGTCGTCCTCGGCAAGGCCCGCGCCAAGCAGGATCAGCATGCCGACAAGCCGCGCGGCGATATCGTCACGCTCGAACAGCGTGCCCGCGTTCTGCCGCTCCTGATCCATGGCGACGCGGCCTTCGCGGGACAAGGCGTCGTGGCCGAATGTTTCGGTCTGTCTGGCCTGCGCGGTCACCGCACGGCCGGGTCGATCCATTTCATCATCAACAATCAGATCGGCTTCACGACCAATCCGCGCTTCTCGCGCTCCTCGCCCTATCCCTCCGACGTCGCCAAGATGATCGAGGCGCCGATCTTCCACGTCAACGGCGACGATCCGGAAGCGGTGACCTTCGCGGCCAAGGTCGCCACTGAATTCCGCCAAAAGTTCCACAAGCCGGTCGTGATCGACATGATCTGCTACCGGCGCTTCGGCCATAATGAGGGCGACGAGCCGGCGTTTACGCAGCCGATCATGTATCGGAAGATCCGCAACCATCCCTCGACGTTGCAGATCTATGCGGAAAAGCTGGTCGGCGAGGGCGTCGTCACGCGCGGGGAGGTCGACGAGTGGACCTCCGAATGGCGCAAGCATCTGAACGCCGAGTACGAATCCGGCCAGGGCTACAAGCCGAACAAGGCCGATTGGCTCGACGGCCGCTGGGCGGGGCTTAAGTCCGCGACCGGCGAGACCGATGAGGCACGGCGCGGGATCACCGGCGTGCCGCTGGATGACCTGCGGCAGATCGGCCTCAAGTTGACCGAGGTGCCGCAGGGCTTCAACGTTCACAAGACGATCGGTCGCTTCCTGGATAACCGTCGCCAGATGATGGAGACAGGGGAGGGTATCGACTGGGCGACCGCCGAGTCGCTTGCCTTCGCCACGTTGCTGGGCCAGGGGCACCCGGTTCGTTTGTCCGGCCAGGATGTCGAGCGCGGCACGTTCAGCCAACGCCATTCGGTGCTCTACGATCAGGAAACCGAGGCGCGCTACATTCCTCTGAACAATGTCCAGGACGGACAGGCGCGCTACGAGATCATCAACTCGATGCTCTCGGAAGAGGCCGTGCTCGGCTTCGAATACGGCTACTCGCTCGCCGAGCCAAACGCGTTGACCTTGTGGGAAGCGCAATTCGGCGATTTCGCCAACGGCGCCCAGGTCGTTTTCGATCAGTTCCTGTCGTCGGGCGAGCGCAAGTGGCTTCGCCTTTCCGGTCTCGTCTGCCTGCTTCCGCACGGTTACGAGGGCCAAGGCCCGGAGCATTCCTCCGCGCGCCTTGAGCGTTTCCTGCAGATGTGCGCCGAAGACAATATGCAGGTCGCCAACGTCACGACGCCGGCGAACTACTTCCACATCCTGCGCCGCCAGCTCAATCGCGAGTTCCGCAAGCCGCTGATCATCATGACGCCGAAGTCGCTGCTGCGACACAAGAAGGCGATCTCGAAGCTCAGCACGATGGCGCAGGACTCCTCGTTCCACCGCGTGCTGCACGATTACGCGGAAACGAACCCCGAGCTGACGACGACCAAGCTTGCCGAGGACAAGAAGATCCGGCGTGTTGTCTTGTGCTCCGGCAAGGTTTACTACGATCTACAGGACGAGCGCGAGAAGCGCGGCATCGACGACGTCTATCTTTTGCGTGTCGAGCAGCTTTATCCTGTGCCGCTGAAGTCGCTGGTCAAGGAACTCTCGCGCTTCAAGCAGGCGGACTTGGTTTGGGCGCAAGAAGAGCCGAAGAACATGGGCGCCTGGAGCTTCATCGATCCCTACCTTGAATGGGTGTGCGGCCAGATCGGCGGCAAGACTAAGCGCGCCCGCTATGTCGGACGCCCGGCGGCCGCCGCAACGGCAACCGGCCTCATGTCCAAGCATCTCGCCCAGCTGCAGGCGTTCTTAAACGACGCTTTCGCTCCCTGACACCGACCAGGCCCGCTCGCGGGCCCGGCCGCTCACCGTGGCCGACGACACGTTCCGAAAGAGACGACGATCATGGCGACCGACATCAAGGTTCCGACGCTCGGCGAATCCGTTACCGAGGCTACCGTGGCCCGCTGGTACAAAAAAGTGGGCGAGGCGGTATCCGCCGACGAACCGCTCGTGGAGTTGGAGACCGACAAGGTCACCGTCGAGGTGCCGGCGCCCGCTTCCGGAACGATCGCGGAGGTGATCGTTAAGGAAGGCGATACGGTCGGCGTCGGCGCCCTCCTCGGCACGATCGCAGAAGGCGTCGCCGGCGCAAAGGCCGCGCCCAAAGTCGAAGCCCCCAAGGCCGCCGCCCCGGCGCCCGCGCCAGTTGCCGCCACAACGATGCCGCCGGCGCCCGCCGCGCAACGCATGATGGAAGAGACCGGCGTCAGTGTCGCGGAGGGCAGCGGCAAGCGTGGTCAGGTGCTGAAGGGCGACGTGATCGAAGCCGCCAAGGCGCCCCCGGCCTCAACTCCGGTCGCGTCCACTCCCGTCGCGGCCCCGACCGCCCCCGTTCCCGCCGCGCCGCGTGTCGCCTCCCCGCCGTCTGATGCCGCGCGCGAGGAACGCGTCCGCATGACCAAGCTGCGCCAGACGATCGCGCGCCGGCTCAAGGAAGCGCAATCGACCGCCGCCATGCTGACGACGTTCAACGACGTCGATATGTCCGCGGTCATGGCGCTGCGCAATCAATACAAGGATGTCTTCGAGAAGAAGCACGGCGTCCGTCTCGGCTTCATGGGCTTCTTCGCGAAGGCCGTTGTGGAGGCGCTGAAGGAGATCCCGGCGGTCAACGGCGAGATCGACGGACAAGACATCATCTATAAGAATTACTACCACATCGGCGTGGCCGTCGGCTCCGATAAGGGCCTCGTGGTCCCCGTCGTGCGTGACGCCGATCTTCTTTCGCTGGCTGGCGTGGAGAAGACGATCAACGGCTATGGCAAGCGCGCGCGCGACGGCCAGCTGAAGATCGAGGAAATGCAGGGCGGCACCTTCACGATCTCCAACGGCGGCGTCTACGGTTCGCTGATGTCGACGCCGATCTTGAACGCGCCGCAGTCCGGCATTCTCGGCATGCACCGGATCGAGGATCGGCCGGTCGTGCGTGGCGGTCAGATCGTCATCCGCCCGATGATGTATCTCGCGCTCAGCTACGATCATCGGATCGTGGACGGCAAGGAAGCCGTCACCTTCCTCGTCCGCATCAAGGAAATGATCGAGGACCCGCAGCGCCTGGTGCTTGATGTCTGACCGGATCGCCGACCGTCGGCCTCTTCTTGCAAAGAGAACCCCATGACCTACGATCTCGTCGTCATCGGCAGCGGCCCAGGGGGCTATGTCTGCGCCATTCGAGCAGCTCAGCTTGGCCTTAAGGTGGCCATCGTTGAGAAAATGCCCACCTTCGGCGGGACCTGCCTCAACATCGGCTGCATTCCCTCCAAGGCGCTGCTGCATGCCTCAGAATTGTTCGAGGAGGCCGGCAGCGGTTTCAAGCATTTCGGCATCATCGTTCCAAAGCCCGAGCTCGATCTGCCGGGCATGATGAAGCACAAGGACGAGACCGTCGGCGCCAACGTCAACGGCGTTTCGTTCCTCTTGAAGAAAAACAAGGTCGATAGCGTCATCGGCACCGGCCGCATTGCCGCGCCGGGCAAGGTCGAGGTCACCGCGACCGACGGCGCGATCACGACGCTTGAAGCCAAATCGATTGTGATTGCAACGGGTTCCGACGTCGCCAAGCTTCCGGGCGTCGAGATCGACGAGAAAACGATCGTCTCGTCGACCGGCGCGCTCGCGCTTGACAAGGTGCCGGGCACGCTGGTGGTGATCGGGGCAGGCGTGATCGGGCTCGAACTAGGCTCGGTCTGGCGGCGGCTCGGCGCCAAGGTGCATGTCGTCGAGTATCTCGACCGCATCCTGCCGGGCATGGATACCGAGGTCGCCAAGCAATTCCAGCGTTTGATGGAGCGCCAAGGCGTCACATTCCGACTTGGCGCGAAGGTGACGGGTGCCGCAACTGGTGCCGACGGCGTGACCTTGAAGGTGCAGCCGGCGGCGGGCGGCGAGGAAACCTCGACCAAGGCCGACGTCGTCCTGGTCGCGATCGGCCGCAAGCCCTACACCGAGGGACTTGGGCTGGGAGGCGTTGGCGTCGCGCTCGACGGACGCGGCCGCATCGTTACCGACGCGCATTTCCGCACCAATGTGCCGGGGATCTTCGCGATCGGCGACGTCATCGTCGGGCCGATGTTGGCGCATAAGGCCGAGGACGAGGGCGTCGCGGCGGCCGAGATCATTGCTGGCAAGGCCGGCCATGTGAATTACGGGGTTATCCCGAGCGTCGTCTATACATTCCCGGAAATCGCCTCGGTCGGCAAATCGGAAGACGAGTTGAAAGCCGAGGGCGTCGCCTACACTATCGGCAAGTTCCCGTTCACGGCCAACGGCCGCGCGCGCGCCAACCGCACCACCGATGGTTTCGTGAAGGTGCTGGCGGATGCCACGACCGATCGCGTGCTCGGCGTACACATCCTCGGCGCGCAGGCCGGCGATATGATCCACGAGGCGGCGGTGTTGATGGAGTTCGGTGGGTCGTCGGAGGATCTGGG
>JBEINZ010000032.1:0-18105 GCA_040377825.1 Hyphomicrobiales bacterium
AACGTCAATGCGCTGCAGACCCGGCAGTCCCTGTCGGTCTCGGCCCTTAGCCTAGCCAACCAGTCCAACCAGGCCGTGCTGCAGCTCCTGCGTTAACAATATCCGGATAGTCAAAATACAACGGCGGGGCCAATGGCTCCGCCGTTTTCATTTATATCATAAAATTACTCATCCAGTTCATTAAGTTATTATCAGAAATTGTGGTCATGGACGGCACATTATTATTGCTCGGTTTTATCAAAATATCAGCCCAATTTAGGTTGGCGTACGAAAATCACTACCCGATTCACCAAATCTAATACACGTCATAGTCCGTTAAAGACTTTAAACATCGAAAGATACGCATTTACAAAGCTTTAAGTTGTCCTGCCGCAAGGTCAGCATGCTTCTAGGATGGAAGCGCTTCTCACCACGGACAGGAGTCCATCATGAGTGACGTCGTTCTTACCAAATCCGTTCGCCAGAATTTGCTCTCGCTGCAGAACACCACCTCGCTTCTCGATCGCACCCAGGAACGCCTTGCGACCGGCAAGAAGGTGAACTCAGCGCTCGACAATCCGACGAACTTCTTCACCGCGGCCGGCCTCGACAACCGCGCCAACGACATCTCCAACCTCCTCGACGGCATCGCCAACGGCGTGCAGGTCCTGAAGGCGGCCGATACCGGCATCACCAGCATCTCCAAGCTCGTGGACTCGGCGAAAGCAACCGCTCGTCAGGCCCTTCAGTCACCGAACGCCTTTACGTCGAAGGCGAATGTCACGTCGGCTTCGTCGTTAACCAACGTCAAGGCGGACAATATTCTCGGCGGCACGCCGGCCGTTCAGACCGCCGGCGCCTCCGGCATCCCGAGCGGCGCAACCGGCCTCAATGCTGGCACGCAATCAAAGACCGTGATCGATCTTTCGGCGGTAAAGTCGACCGATACGATTCGAATCCAGTTCAACGGCTATGATTCGACCGCCATCACCGCCGGTTTCGCCGATTCGGATACAGTCGGCGCTTCGCTCGTCAGCGCTCTTCAGGGGCAATTTGGTAGCAATGTTAGCTACAATTCGACCTCCAAGGAGTTGACCGTTCTCGGTGACTTTGCGAATGACTTTACGACTACGATTGGAGGCCCCACGCCGGCCACGACTTCAACAGAGACAGCGTCCCAGGATGCCGACACCTTCACGCTTCAGATCGGTTCGGGAACCGCACTGAGCTTCACGAAAGTGACCGGCACAGCCGATACGGCGAATGGCAACTTCAACACGGTCGCCGACCTTGCCGATGCTATCAACCAGTCGACCGCAAATTCGTCGGTCCTTGCGACCGTCAGTGGCGGCAAACTGAATATTCAAGCGAAAGACGCCGCGACTTCCTTCACAATCGGTGGAACGGTCAATAACGGGGCGTCCGCGGTTACGGCTGCAAACGGTCTGCAGTTCGCTGCTCCCGGCACGGCCGTCACCTCGACAGGCGGATTGAACAACACGACCCTGTCTCTTTCGATTGGCACCGGCATCGACCTCAAGAGTCGGTCGATCTCGCTTGGGACTGGCGCCAACCAGGTAAATACGGTTGACGAACTGAACGCCCGCATCAACGATATCGGCCTTTCGGCCTCGGTTGATACGGCGGGTAAGCTGAAAATCGAGACGACCAACGAAAACGCGGCCAAGACCTTCTCGGTCTCGGGCACGGCGGCGACCGCCGCCGGCTTCGCCGCAAATTCGACGAGCCCCGTTTTCGGCGGGCCCGGCGATTTGCAGCGCCAGAACCTCGTCAAGGATTTCAACAACTTCCTGACCCAAATCGACAAGCTGGCGCAGGACGCGTCGTTCAATGGCACGAACCTGCTCCAGGGCGACGATCTGGACTTGATCTTCAATGAAACCAACACCTCTTCGCTGAAGGTTAAGGGTGTCTCCTTCGACTCCAGTGGCCTAGGCCTCACGGCGGCAGCCACAACGGATTTCGAAGATAGTTCGACCATTAACACCTTCCTCAACAAGCTCGATTCTGCGTCGTCGACGCTCCGCTCGCAAGCTCAAAAGTTCGGTTCCAACCTTTCAGTCGTGCAGACCCGTCAGGACTTCTCCAAGTCGCTGATCAACGTGCTGCAGACCGGCTCGTCGAACCTGACGCTGGCCGACACGAACGAGGAAGCCGCAAACGTCAATGCGCTGCAGACCCGGCAGTCCCTGTCGGTCTCTGCCCTGAGCTTAGCCAACCAGTCCAACCAGGCTGTGCTGCAGCTCCTGCGTTGATCGCACGCCAGAAGGCGACACTTACGACGGCGGGACCCCGGTCCCGCCGTTTTTCTTTGCTTTCGTCGCGACAAGCATCGAAAAATGAATATCAAGCATCGAATCACTCGGGAGCATCGGCATGCCGTTGAAGGTCGAATTGAAGCCCGGGGAGCGCATCATAATCGGGACCGTCCTGCTGACGAACGGCGACAGTCGGAGCCGTTTCACGATTGAAGGTGACGCTCCAATTTTACGTGAAAAAGACATCATTACGGCTGCGGATGCAGATACCCCTGCGCGCCGAATCTATCTCGCTGTAGAACTTATGTTTCTGGCAGGTAAATCTGATCCAACAATCACCGAATACAAAGAGTTGAGGAATGATTTTTTACAGGCCGCACCTAGCTCCTATGCTTTGATGGAGGCTATCGATAACGAGGTGTTAACCGGCGCATTCTATAAAGCAATTAAGGCAGCGAAGCTTCTTGTTGCCTATGAGAGGGATCTGCTCAATTATGCAAACAGGCGCACAAGCGTACGCACGGGTGGCTCAGACGACGGCAGCCCCTCGTGATGTTGAGGCCCAGGTTCTCTTGAAGGCGGCATACGGCCTTCAGTCGGTGATTGACTCCGGTGCGTCCGACGCCGCCAAGGCTCATGAAGCCATGCGCTTCAACATGAAGGTTTGGACGGTCTTGTGCACCGCCGCGACGGATGCAAAAAACCCGTTGCCGATGGACGTGAAGGCCAATGTCGGGTCGCTCGGCGTGTTCATTATGAATCACACAATGACCCAAATTGCAGCGCCGATCCTCAATGTCGAACGTCTCAAAATCCTCGTGAAAATCAATCGCGACGTTGCCGCCGGCCTGCGCGGGTCTGCCTCCGACGAGGCGCAGAGTGCTCAACCCGCAGCTTGAGCCTTGTAACGCATCCACCCAAAATGAATTGAGGCGGTCGGTCCCTGGCGGGGCCGGCCGTCTTCAGCCATCGGCATGATCGATCCGGATAAGCGGGTCGGACACGTTCGATTAAAACATCCGGTCGACTGCGATCCCATGGGCCGCGGCGGGGGCGGGCGTCCGAACGGAGTGGGCCGGACCGTAGGTACGAGGGGCCGAACGTTTGCCGACGGCTTCCGATACATTTCGCAAGATGTCTTCCGCTAAATCGCGTGCGGTTGCCAATGCCATTAGGTTCATCCGGAGCACTTCGCCGAACGTTGCGTGTCGAGCCCGCAAGGCCTCAACGGCTTCAGGCATATGCGCGGCAAGCGCGACGGTCTCGGCCTTCACCCTCTCGCGCACCTGAAGATAACTCGCGGAAAGTCGTTCTTTCTCATGCCCGAATTCGCCGGCTTCAAACAGCGCTCCGGCTCGCACCAATTGTGTCTCCGCCTCGATAACGGAGATGAGCCCGTCCATGGTCGCTTCCAATTCGATCAGGAGAGATTCGGCGGCAGCAGGGGTCAACATGGGATCTTGCGCAACTGCCATGGCCTCGACAGACGTGAGATTGTTCGCGTGAGTATTCATTGTGTTTTCGCCTCCTGGATCCGCAGCATGTCTCTATAGATGGCATCGGCGACGCCGAGTGCGCCGCTTTTGGCAATCGATTTTGAGTATTCCTCGACGAGCATGCCCCGCCATGTCTCTTCGGCCGCGCCGCCATGGAACATCCCATCGGTGGGAAGGCCAGTGAACATCTGCGAGAGCATCGTGTTCAGATAAACTGCTTCGTAATCCTCAGCGGTTGCGCGCATTTTTTCCTTCGATCCTGCATTCGATCGCTTCGCGATCTCCGGCACTGTGCTGGCCGATGGCTGCGCAGAAAGAATTCCGAAGCTTGACATCAGATCACCTCGATTTCGGCTTGGAGCGCACCGGCGGCTTTTATCGCCTGTAGGATCGCGATCAGATCGCGAGGCCCCACACCGAGGGCGTTCAGTCCATCGACGAGTTCACGGAGCGAAATGGATTCCCTGACGATCGCGAGGCGCTTTTTGTCCTCGGTATCGACGGTCACCGAAGTGCGCGGCGTGACGACGGTCTGGCCGTCCGAGAATGGTGCGGGCTGGCTGACCTGAGGGTCCTCGGTGACGGTCACCGTCAGGTTTCCCTGGGCAATCGCCACCGTTGAAACCCGGACTTCCTGACCCATGACGATGATGCCGGTCGACTCATCCACGACGACCTTAGCCGGCAAATCTGGTTCGACAGCCAATTGCTCAATATCGGTGACGAGGTCGACGATATTGCCGTTGAAGCCAGTCGGCAGGGTAAGGCGGACGGTGGACGGATCGGTCGGCTCCGCCACGGGCTGACCGATCAGATCGTTAACCGCCAATGCAATCCTGCGTGCGGTCGTGAAGTCCGGATTGCGCAGCTGTAGTCGTACCGACGTCATGGTGGCGAGCTTGAACTCGATTTCGCGCTCGACCAATGCACCGTTGCTGATGCGCGCCGAGGTCGGCACACCGCGCGTGACCGAGGCCGCGTCGCCGCGCGCGACGAATCCGCCCACGGTCAGCGGGCCTTGAGCAATGGCATAAACTTCACCGTCGGCACCCATCAGCGGGGTGACCAGCAAGGTGCCGCCTTGCAAGCTCTTTGCATCGCCAAGCGCGGATACTTGCACGTCCATCCTGCCGCCCTGGGTCGCGAATGGCGGCAGATTGGCTGTCACCATAACGGCAGCCACATTGGCGGTGCGCAAATTCGTGCCGCGCGTATTCACGCCAAGACGTTCCAACATCGCGGTCAGCGATTGTTTTGTGAACGGCGTGTTGTTCAAACTGTCGCCGGTCCCGTTCAACCCAACAACAATCCCGTACCCAACCAGCTGGTTCTCGCGAACGCCTTCAATGGCGGCAAGATCCTTGATTCGCGAAGCGGCGATCGTGGGCGTCTGGCCGCCGACGGCAATCAGAAAACAGGCTGGCAGAACAAAGAGGCTTCGCCGAAAAGACCAATTCATGCATGAGATCTCCCCAATCTCGATCATGAGTTAGCGAGGACCGTGCCAGAAGTGTTTGCTTCCCCAACGGGCTATAAGGCATTGAAATTATAATAGTTGATCTGGTCGTCTGACCGTAGATATCGGAGCTCAAAGGCAAAGATGTCACTTTCGATCGGCAGAATATGCCGGATGCTGACCAACGTGTTGACCATGACGGCAATTCCTGCAAGTCATGATATTATTCTTAGTCATGAATGATGGCTGCCTAAGAGGCTCTACCTATGCGCATCGAAGGACCAAAGAAGTCGTCCTCGATCTCGACCGCCGCGCCGCGCCGCGACGGCGGCAGTTCGACCTTTGCATTGCCCGACGAAATGCCGTCGCCGACAGTAAGAACTGGCGGGGCAAGTGCGCCGCTTAACGTCAGCGCGCTCATTGCGCTTCAGGAAGTCGACGCCTCTAAGGAGCGGCGGCGTAAGGCGGTGAAGCGCGGTTTCGATCTTCTTGACGTACTGGATGAAATTCGAATCGATCTTTTGAACGGCGAGATTGGCTTCGACCGCATGGAGAAGTTGGTCGTCCTATTGGGCAATGGCGGCCATGCCGACGACCCTCGTGTGGACACGCTCATGGCCGATATCGAGCTCCGGGCGCGGGTCGAATTGGCCAAAGTCGGAAGATTCCCTGTTTAATCAATTCCTTGTAGCGACTTATAGTCATCACGGAAACTTCGTGAAGGCGACATTGTAACCGGCCGGTCAGGTGGCTATATTCCGCGCGCCGTAAGGGGGCGAAAAGGGAGCAGCACGGGAACATGATGTCGGTCGAGATCGATGAAGATTATCGCCCGTCGGAAGACGAGCCCTTCATGAACGATCGCCAGCGCGAGTATTTCCGGAAGAAGCTGAATGTCTGGAAGGACGAGATATTGCGAGAGTCAAAAGAGACCTTGCAGCATCTCGCTGATGAAAGTCAGAATCATCCGGACTTAGCCGATCGTGCCTCCTCGGAGACCGATCGTGCGATCGAGTTAAGGGCACGCGATCGACAGCGCAAGCTGATCGCGAAGATTGATGCGGCCCTGAAAAGACTCGATGACGGCACTTACGGTTATTGCGAAGAGACGGGGGATCCGATTTCGTTGAAACGGCTCGACGCCCGACCAATCGCCACGCTGTCGATAGAAGCCCAGGAACGACACGAGCGCCGCGAACGCGTATACCGGGACGATTGATCCGCTTTCGGTAACCCAAGGGTTTTTTGGCACGCCGACACAACAGCGAGCGATGTTTTACCGTAGCGTCATTCGAGTGTCAGACCATTGCGTCAAAGCAAGCTACTGGAGTCGGGACTCGGGCCGACCGTAGATCTGTCGACGCGAGGATATAATGGTCGAAGGCGTGGACCGATCCGCAACACCCTTGCCGAGGCTTCTGGCGGGACTGCCGCCGAATTTGGCCGCATCAATCCTGATGATCCTGGCCTTTTGTATCTTCGCCGCCATGTCGGTGCTTATGCGTGACGTCGGTCGGACCATACCCGTTGTCGAGGTCGTGCTGCTTCGGCAGATTATCGCTTTCATATTGATGGCGCCGATCTTTTGGCGCATGCGGAGCATCATCGCGCGACCCCAGCGGATTGATCTGCATATCGCGCGGGGCGTTACCGCGATCGGAGCAATGACCTGCGGGCTTACCGCCGTCCTCCTTATTCCCTTCGCTGACGCTACGGCTCTGCAAATGGCCGAAGTTTTGTTCTCAACGGCGCTTGCCGCTGCGGTACTGCGAGAGCGCGTATCGTTGCGTCAATGGATTGCCACCGGAGTTGGCTTTGTTGGTGTCGCGATCATGGTTCAGCCGTTCCAAGGCGGCATCGATGTCTATTCATTGGTTGCGGTGCTGGGCGCATTTTTCGGGGCGCTCAGCATGATCTCCCTACGGATGGGGGCGGACCTCGATACGACCGAGACCGTGCTGTTTTGGCAGGGCGTGGTCATTTTGGTGCTGATCGCGCCGCTCGCCGCTTGGTTTTGGGTGACGCCGGACCTAGTCACGGGGCTTCGGATTGGCGTGATGGGCGTCTTGTTCATCACCGGGCAATGGCTCTTAACCGTTGCCATTCGGACCGGTCAGACCTCGGCGCTGGCTCCGCTCGGCTATTTGCGGTTGATCCTCATGGCCGCGATCGGGTGGTTTCTTTATCATGAGGTCCCACACCTCACGACCGTTATCGGTGCCGTCCTCGTTCTCGGCGCCGCGATCGATACGATTAGTCGGAATGCGAGCCGTACAAAACCCACTGTCGATGGGGCCACGACAAAAGTGTAAAGGCGCGGGTCCCTGGGGATTGGACCCGCGCCTCGAGCGGTCCGAGGCATGGGGAGCGCGATCAGACCGGATCTCTATTTCCCTTCAGAAGGGCAACAGGACGTCGAGCACCTGATTTCCGTAACGCGGTTGCTGCATGTCACTGATCTGCCCGCGTCCGCCATAGGCGATACGAGCCTCTGCAATCTTGTTGCTTTCGATGGTGTTTTCGGCCCCGATATCTTCCGGCCGAATGATACCTGCCACAACAAGCTCGCGGATTTCGAAATTCACCCGGATCTCCTGGCGCCCCTCAATGACGAGGTTGCCGTTCGGTAAAATCTGCGTCACGACGGCCGCGATGTTCGTGACAAGGCTTTCAGAGCGGTTTACTGACCCGGCTCCATCGGTCTCTGTGTTCTGTGAATTGCCGATCAGCGAGTCCGTTGCGATCCCGCTCGGAATGACCTTGCTGACGAGCGCGCCAGGTACGCCACCAACGCTAAGTTTCTCGGAGTTCGAGCGGCTGCGTTTGGTGGTGTTGTCGATCTCCGCCTTGTCCGTAACTGTCACTTTGACGGTCAAGATATCTCCGACGCGGTGCGCCCGCTGATCTTTAAAGAACGCACGCGCACCGCTGCGCCACAGTGAGTTTGGGGCATAGGCGGCCGCTGGTGGCGCCGGCATCGGGAGACTAACCGGCCGATAACCGGGTTGCGCCGTTGGGTCGTTTATGGCGGAAAGCGGTGGCTCCTTGCCGGCGGCACTCAATCGGTCGAGCGTGCCGGAACATGCGACGAGCGAAGGCGCACTGGCGAGAAGGATTGCCATCCAAGCAGCTTTGCAGGCGCGGGACCTAGTCACGGCTTATCCTTCTGCAAGCTGGCGATTGATGTAACGTTCGATTGGATCGTGACCCGGCCTGGTCCGGAGATGACAGCCTGCACCACACGTTTGGACTGTTGGTTCATCACCGTGATTGGCACGCCACGGGCGCCTTGCTCCAAAGCTAAACCGCGCGCGGTTAACACTAGGCCGGGGCCCTCGTAGGTCATGGTCACGGTCTCGCCGCGATTGACGAGGATCGGCCGGCCGAAATCGGCTGCTGCGAGCGGTTGGCCCGGGCGCAGCGGGCGGCGCGCGGCCAAACCAATCAAGTCGTCGGGCTCCACGGCCCTAACAGCCCCGGCCTGCCGTTTCGGCATGCGTTCCTGAGACAAATCCTCGGCTTTTATGATCTCGCCGCGTGCGATTGGGCGGACCAAAATCAAAACCCGCATCGTCTCGGTAAAGACGCCCCGAATGCGCAGCCGCTCGTCGCTACCGCCTTTGTCGATCGCGATCATGGTTTCGAACCGTCCGTTGCCGGCGAGCATCGTGGAACCGACAATGCGAACGGGCGTCGCCGACTTGCGGTCGGCAAAGCGCGTGTCGATCGCCTGATCGAATGTGACGAGCAGATCGCTTGGGTCGACGCCCGGGATCTGGCCCGCGATATCGGCCGCGATAACGCGCACGACCTCGTCACTCGACACCTCCTTGGCGGCGTGTGTCACAACAACGTCGACGATGCTGCCGGCTCGAGCCGATAGAAGTCCGGCGGAGCGCGCCTCGGCGACCACGCGCCACGCCGCGACACTTGCTGTCGTTCCCAAATCGGGCGAACGAAAAATCGGCTTGTCCGAATGTTCGCCGGCATTGCCGAATAGATCGCCGATCGTAACCACGCCGCCGGCAACGACGACCTCGCCGCGCAAAATCGGGGCTTTGTCCGCTCCATGGGCGACATTTACGGATAGGGCCACAATTGAAAGTATCAGGCCGGCCGCGATGCGGCGGATGAAGGGGGCTGCACGAGACATCATCGATTTTGCCTCACCTCATCTGTACGGTCGCCGACATCATGTCGTCGGCAGCTTTGATCACGCGTGAGTTCATCTCGTAGGCCCGCTGGGCCGCGATCAGATCCGTGATTTCGGAGACTGAATTGACGTTGGAAATCTCCAGATGAGACTGCAAAAGCGTACCGTAACCTTCGTCGCCCGGATTGGAGACTTGGGGAGGCCCGGATGCGGCGGTCTCCAGGAAGAGGTTGTCGCCGATTGAGTCCAGGCCAGACTTATTGATGAAACGCGCGAGCTGGATCTGGCCAAGGACAGTTGGCGTGGATGCATTGCCGACCACCGCCGAAACCGCACCCTGGCTGCTGATTGTCAGGCCAGTCGCGTTTCCGGGAATGGTGATCTGCGGATCGACGGGGTAGCCGTTCGCGGTCACCAAGGTTCCGTTGGCGTCGCGCTCGAAAGAGCCGTCTCGCGAATATCCGGTACGACCATCTGGCAGGGCGATGCGGATGTAACCCTCGCCGCGGATGGCGACGTCGGTTTCCTTTTCGGTTGCCTCGGTCGTGCCCTGGGACATGATCCGCGGGGTCGCGACAGTGCGCACGCCGGATCCGATTTGCACGCCTGTCGGAAGCAGGTTGCCGGCGTCGGAGCTTTGCGCTCCGACCTGACGAAGATTCTGATAGAGCAAGTCCTGGAAATCGACGCGCTGTCGCTTGAAGCCAGTCGTGCGTAAGTTCGCGATATTGTTGGAAATGACTTCGACGTTCAATTCCTGGGCAAGCATGCCGGCGGCGGCGATATGCAAGGCCTTCATGTCAATCGCCTCCTCGTCAGCTTACTTGGGCCAATTTTTCGATCGCGCTGCGGCGCAGGTCGTCGGTCGCGGCCAGCCAGTTAGCGACCGATTGATATTCGCGACTGACCTGGATCATGCGCGATAGCTCGACCACCGACCGAACGTTGGACTTTTCGATCTGTCCCTGCATGACCCTGGGAAATGTCGAGGGCTGGGGATTGGCACCTTCGAAAAGCGTGTCGCCGATCTTTTTCAGATCGCCTTGCTTGGCGAACTCGACCACGCGAAGGCGACCGCGCGCGCCCTGATTTGTCGATATCGAGCCGTCCGAGGAGACCGTGATTGCCGTTTCATTCTGTTGAAAAGTTATCGGCCCGCCATCGGTTAGCACGGGGTTTCCGTCGCGCGTCACAAGTTGGCCATTTGCATCCAGCGCAAAGGACCCGTTGCGGGTAAAGCGCTCGCCTTGGGGGGTCTGTACGACGAACCAGCCCGCGCCTTCGATGGCGATGTCGGTCGGATTGCCCGTGGCCAGCATCTGGCCCGGCTGCAAATCGTAAAGGTTTGCGTCGTCGATTACAAAGTCGACCGGCCGATCTGGGCGCTGGAAAGCATCGACTTCAGCGCGTGGGAGCTTGATATCCTCAAACAGCAGGGACTGCGTCTTGTATCCATTGGTGGTGATGTTTGCGAGGTTGTTCGCGATAACATCCATGTGGCGCTGAAGTGTCACTTGCCTCGACAGCCCAACGAGCTGAGCGTTTTCCATAACTTTAACTCCCCAACGACCGCCGAATGCTCCCCAGCCTGGCGATCGACATCTGTTAAGCAGGAGGCATGCCACGAGAAAAAATATCTATTAATCAATAGTTTAATCAGTAGCCGAAGGCCACCTGCGCATGCAGATTTTGCCGGTCGGCCAAGCCTGCAGGAACTGTTTACCCTGGTTGCCAGAAGGTTAACGCTAACCCTTCGTTAACCAGTAGTTCCCTAATGTCACGAGAACAGATCGGGCGCGTGAGTCCTGAGGTTTGCATGGCAAAAAAGCCGACCAAAAAGGATGAAAACGAACCCGCTTCGGCGGATGGCGAAGTCGCGGCGGCCGGCGGCAAAAAGAAGCTCATCATGATCGGAGCGGGACTGGCCGTTGTCCTCATTGGCGGCGGTGCTGGCGCTTACTTTATGGGGCTTTTCGGAGGCAAGGCCGAAAGAAATGCGACCGCCGGTCACGCTGAGGTCGCCCGAACGGCCATGTTTGTGGATCTGCCCGAGATGACGGTCAACTTGTCCACGGCCGATCAACGGGCGACTTATCTTCGGGTCAAGATCTCGCTGGAGGTCAGCGACAAAACCGTGATTGAGAAGATCAATCCGGTTCTGCCCCGGGTATTGGACGCGTTCCAGATCTACCTGCGCGAGCTGAGGGCATCGGATCTCGATGGTTCGGCCGGGCTCTTCCGCGTGAAGGAAGAGCTTCAGAAGCGAGTGAATGTGGCTATTCAGCCAATCAAGGTTGATGCCGTGCTGTTCAAAGAAATCCTGGTGCAATAGGCGAGCCATGGCCGGTCCCGACGAAGACGATCTAGACGATATCGACGCCGCCTGGGGCGCCGCTCTTGCTGAACAAAAGGGTGACGATGGCGGCGACGACTTGTCGGCTGACTGGGGGGCCGCGCTTGCCGAGCAGGGGATTTCAACTGACGACGCCGGCGCGCAATTTGCCGGCATGCTCGACGATTCCGATGTCGACCTCGATCAAGCGACGCGCGGCGGCGACCGCATTCTGAACCAAGAGGAAATCGACAACCTTCTCGGGTTCGATATCGACGACACGATGACCGGCGACCAGTCCGGCATCCGTGCGTTGATCAATTCGGCCATGGTCTCCTACGAGCGTCTCCCGATGCTCGAAATTGTGTTCGATCGACTGGTGCGGTTGACCACGACGTCGCTTCGGAACTTTACCTCGGACAACGTCGAGGTCTCGCTGGATAGCATCACCTCGGTTCGCTTCGGCGACTACCTGAATTCGATTCCGCTTCCGGCGATCCTCGGTGTCTTTCGGGCGGAGGAATGGGATAACTTTGGACTGGTGACCGTCGACTCCAGCCTGATTTACTCCATCATCGACGTCCTCTTGGGGGGTGGCCGCGGCACGACACCAATCCGGATCGAGGGTCGGCCCTACACGACGATCGAAACGAACCTCGTCCGCCGCATGATCGAGGTGGTTTTGAGCGATGCCGAAATGGCCTTCGCTCCCTTGTCGCCCGTCCATTTCAATCTGGAGCGCCTAGAGACCAATCCGCGCTTCGCGGCCGTTTCGCGTCCCGCCAACGCCGCGATCCTTGCCGAATTCCGCATCGATATGGAAGATCGCGGCGGCAAGATTGAAGTGCTCATCCCCTACGCCACGCTGGAGCCGATCCGAGATCTGCTGCTGCAGATGTTCATGGGCGAGAAGTTTGGCCGTGACCCAATTTGGGAGGGCCATCTCGCAACCGAGATCTTCGGCGCGGACATTGCCGTTGACGCGGTGCTGTTCGAGCGGGACATCTCGCTTCGCCAAGTACTCGATCTCAAAGTCGGTCAGACGCTCGTTTTCGATGTTGGACCGCGCGATGCGGTGACGATCAAATGTGGCGGCGTCAGCCTGACCGAAGGACAAATGGGGCGCGTGGGCGAGAATATTTCCGTGCGCGTATCCCGCAAATTGAAGCGACCAAGAATGAGCCTCGCGGCATTTGAAAAAGCTGCTTCGCAGAAGGAGATGCAAGCATCATGAGCAGTCAACTGATGGGCTTTGCAATTGAGGGTCTCGTTGCGGTTTTGCTGACGGTGACGATCTTCTACTGCGTGATCCTCAACGCGCGCTTAAAGCGGCTGAGATCGGACGAGTCCCAGTTAAGGGCAACAATCGGCGAGTTGGTCACGGCCACCGAAATCGCCGAGCGTGCGATCAACGGCCTTAAGCATGCGGCGACTGAGTGCGACAAGACGCTTGCCAAGCGCGTCCGAGAAGCCGAATTCTTTTCGATGGAGATCGCGCGCGAAATTGGCGAGGGCGAGAAGGTGTTGGAGCGCATCTCAAAGATTGCAATTGCCGCAAGGGCGCCGACGCCCCTCGTGTCCGCCCCGGAAACGCAGGTCGTTAGCGTTGCCGCTACGCCCAAGAGCTCCACTGCTGCCGAGTTGCGCGCGCGCGCCCTCGAAGCCGCCGAACGTCTCACAAATCTTCGCCGTTCCGTGGAGGGCAAGGCGGCATGAGCAGGCTTCGGCTTATCCCGGTCGTTGTTGTCGCGACATCAGCCTTGCTCGGCCTAAAGGCGCTCGAGTTTGCTTCCAAGGGTTTTTCCGCCAATGCGAGCGAAACGACCGCCTTTCCGCGCTTGAAGTCACCCAGCGAGCGTCAGACGGACATGCAATCGGCTGATCCTTTTGCCGGCGTGGTGCCGGACCCGATCACGACCGCAGGTGGCGGTGGCGCTCCAAAGTCCGAGCCTAAGGCCGAAAGCCACGGCGGCGGCTCCCCTGCGGTCGGGCAAAACGATCTTGCGACGCCATCAAAGGTAGACGTGAAGATTACCGATACCAAGCCGACGGAAGCCAAACCAATTCCAGGGCAAGAGCTCCTTTCGGAGATCGCGATCCTTCAACGGCTTGCGGAACGTCGCAAACAGATCGAGCAGCGCGAGAAGGAATTGGAAACACGCGAGCTTCTTTTAAAGGCGACCGAGGACAAACTCGACAAGCGTGTCGACGAGTTGAAGTCTATCGAAACCAAAATTGGTGCGACGGTCGATAAAAAAGAAGACGAAAAGGCCAGGGAACTCGGCGATCTCGTCAAAATGTACGAGTCCATGAAAGCGAAGGATGCGGCGCGCGTTTTTGATCGCCTCGATACGAAACTTCTTGTCGACATTGCCCGGCAAATGAATCCGAAGAAGCTGGGCGACGTGGTTTCAAAAATGTCACCAGACGTGGCGGAGAAGCTGACTGTAGAACTGGCCAGTCGTAAATCCCGAGAGATGCCTGCCGCTCAAGGCCGTGACTTACCAAAGATCGACGGCAAGAGTTAGTCTCGGCCCCTTAACGCGTCATTCATGGCAGAGCGTTAGTATCCAGTGGGTCAACTTGGCTTGGCCCATCCAATGGTTTTCGATCTGTGCAAAGCCGCCTCCCGCAGCGGCATTTTTCTTCGGAAGGCCGCGCATGCCGCGACCATCTTGATTTCGTGTGCGTTTCTGACCGTCGCTATCAGTTCGGGAACCGTAAAGGCGGAGAGCCTGTCCGCCGACGTCTCAGCGACATTGGAAAAGGGCTTCGCTCGCATCGTCTTTACATTCAAGGACCGTACACTTCTGCCTCAATACGTGTCTAAAATGAATAATGGTGTGCTGGTCATTCAATTCGCCGATACGGTCGACGTCACGATCGATCGAATCCCCGACCTTTTGCCGCGATATGTCAATGTCGCAAGGCGCGACACCGATGGTCGTGCCGTCCGCTTCGCAATCGTCCGCCAGGTCCGTGCCAATATCATGGAGGCGGGCGAGCGACTGTTCGTCGATTTGCTGCCCGCTACTTGGACAGGAGCTCCGCCCGGCCTACCGGAAGCGGTCATTGCCGAGCTAGCCAAACGCGCTGATGCCGCCATAAAGGCGCAGCGAGAGGCCGAAAAGCTGCGGTTCGGCCAGAAAATGACTCCGAAGGTCGACTTTCGCGTCGGACAGTCTCCGACTTTCACCCGCTTTTCATTCGGTTGGAACGTGCCGTTCGATACGCAGATGGCGCGGGAAGGCGATACGGTCACTCTGACATTCAATCGATTGTCCACAATCGACCTTGCGCCCGCGCTAACGGATCCGCCACCGACGCTCAAGGAGATCTTTGCGACCGAAGAGGCTGGGAAGCTTAAGGTCGTGATGGCTGTTTCACCGGAGGCGGACGTCCGCGGGTTCCGTGATGATCAGACCTATGTCGTCGACCTGTCGCGACCGCGAAAGGCAGCTCATGACGGTGAAGCCGTTGCCCGAAAGGCAGTAGCGGAAGTACAGGGCGAGGTTTCCGCGGGTGCGACAAACCGCGTTTATGCGCCGGGCGCGCCAGTCAGTGCTCCCGAACCCGCGCCGCTAGCCAAACAACAGGCCGCGTCGCCCCCAGGCGAGACCATGGACATGGTCAAAGCGCCGGTTGAGCCCGACCGTGGCGCGACGTCGCAACCGAACGTCTCGTCTAGCCATGCTGCCGACGCCCATGCGGAGGCTGCGGAGCCGGTTGCCGATCTGTCGACGAATGGCGACGATGGCGCCGAATCGGCCGTGCCGGTCGCCCGTGGCACTCCAGTCGTGCGCGTGGAAGCGAAGCGGATCGGCAACATCGTTCGAGTTGCCTTCCCATTTCCGACGAAGATCTCGAGTGCGGCCTTTAAACGCGAGGATGCCCTCTGGGTCGTCTTTGATTCAAAGATCCCGCTGGATATTCGTTCGGTTTCCGCGGCGCTTGGGACATCAGCGCGGTCGGTTACCGTCGAGCCCTCGGGTGACGGGCAGGCGATGCGCATCGAACTCGGTCAGCCGCTCTTGACGACGATGGGCGCCGACGGGAACTCTTGGATCTTGTCGATCGGCGAACTCGTGCTTGAGCCGGCTCGACCTCTTCAATTGGCCAAGACGACGCGTGCCGGGCGAGGCGCGATTTTGATCGCCATGCCGGATCCAGGTCGAATTCATGAGATCTCGGACAAGAGCATCGGCGATAAGATTACGGTTGTTACAGCGTTTGGCCCGGCACGGGGACTTCTGAAGGGGTACTCCTTTGCGGAACTCGAAACGCTACCGTCCGCGCATGGTATCGCCATTGTTCCGAAAATTGACGATATCCAAGTCTCGGTTGACCCAAGCACCGTAACGCTGACGCGCGAACCCGGCCTCACCCTTACAACGGGTGCTGTGCCGCCACCGGAACTCCGCCTACCCAGGTCCGAGAGGAAACAAGCTCGCCAAAACATCACTGGCGACACGTTTGCACCCTTCGACAACGCCACGTTTATGGAGACGAGTCGGCAATTGATCGAGGCGGTGGCCGCCGCGCCCGAGCCGCGCAAAAATGATGCTCGGTTTGATCTCGCCCGTTTCTACATTGCCCATCGCTTCGCTCCCGAGGCCTTGGGCGTGCTTCGGCTGATCGCTGCGGTCGAGCCGGGAATAGAACGAGATCCCGGCTTCATTATACTTTACGCGGCTGGTCAGACGATGGCAGGTCGAACGGAGCCAGCGCGTCGCGCGCTTGCCAGAAGCGAAGTTGAGGATGATCCCGACGCGGCACTTTGGCGGACGGTGGCGGCTGCGGCGCAGCAGCAGTGGGACGAGGCGCTGGCTGCATCGCGAAAGGGTCTTGCCGCGGCAGAGCATTACCCACCCGATGTGCGCGCCCTATTCGAATTGTCGGCGGCCGAGGCTGCCGTCGAACTCAACGACTTTGTTACGGCTCAGTCGCGATTGGCGGAAGTGTTGCCGGAAGATATCGAAAACGACCTCAGGGCTCGTTACGAAATCCTCGAGGGTCGCGTCATCGATGCAGCCGGACGTTCGGACGATGCGCTGGCTCGATATGAACGCGCGTCGGCGACCGGAGACCGGCGCGCGGCGGCTGAGGCTGAGTATCGCCGGCTGCGGCTTCTCGTGCGCGATGACAAGCTGGACAAGGACGAAGCGATCGAACGACTCAAATCACTTGCCTTTGGATGGCGAGGAGACGAGACCGAACTCAAGACCTTGCGTTTTCTAGCGAATCTCCAGGTCGACATGGGGCAATATCGCGACGCGTTTCAGTCTATGCGCGCCGCGTTGACGGTTGATCCGAATGCGGAAACCGCCCGGCTTTTGCAGGACGAGATGTCGCGCGAATTTGTTTCGCTCTATCTCGATGGCAAGGCCGATGCCTTGCCGCCGGTCGAAGCCCTGACGCTTTACTACGACTTTCGAGAGTTGACCCCAATCGGTCGGCTTGGCGACGATATCGTCCGCAAACTTGCCGATCGGCTCGTCGGGGTGGATCTGCTCGATCCGGCAGCGGAGTTACTTTCCCACCAGATTGATAATCGCTTGCGCGGTACAGCGCGCGCGCTTGTGGCGGCGGATCTTGCTGTCATTCATCTGATCGATCGAAAGCCCGAGCGTGCCCTTGCGGTCTTGAACAAGACGCGCCAGTCGCAGCTTCCTGCAACGGTTGAGCGCCAGCGTAGGCTTGTTGAGGCTAGGGCTTTGTCTGATTCCGGTCGTGGCGATTTGGCATTGGAGATGGTGAGCAGTCTTTCGGGATCCGACGTCGAACGGCTACGAGCCGATACGCTTTGGAAGGCGAAACGCTGGCGGGACGCGGGTGATAGGCTTGAGAGCATGCTGGCCGGTCGCTGGAACGAGGCGGCCCCGCTCGATGACCAGGAACGTTCGGATGTGATCCGCGCGGCCGTGGCCTATGCGCTCGCAAACGATCAGCTCGCGCTTGACCGCTTTCGGTCGAAATTCGCGAAGTCGATGCAGGCAAGCACAAACGCTGCCATTTTCGACGTGGTGACGTCCCCGATCCAGAGTCAGGGAGAAGACTTCCGCGACATAGCCAAGAGCATTGCAACCGTTGATACAATGCAGAATTTTCTTGAAGAGTACCGCGCGCAATACATGAAAACGCCGCCTCGGCAGATGGCCGAGCCTGAGACAGGAAAACAATCTGAGCCGGCGAAGGCGCCGGATGCCAGCAATACGAAGCCTTCGACCGATGCCGGTAAGAAGCCCGAGGCAGCGGCCAAAACCTCCGATGCGACAAAAGCCGATCAATCTGAGGCGAAGACGAAGGTTGCCTCGGCCGATCCTGCCAAAGCCCAGACGGTTCAGAAAAAAGTCGGAGCTAACTGAACGGCGCCGGCCGAGCAATGCGATTGCACATTTCCTGATCGAATG
>JBEINZ010000315.1:0-2790 GCA_040377825.1 Hyphomicrobiales bacterium
CCATCCGATCGACAAGGAATTGCTCCAGAGTCTAGACCTTGAGCCGGTCCTTTTCGTTCGGATCGCCTCGATCCGAACGGAACAATCTCTAGGAGCGTTAAATGAGCGAATTTTCGCGCACAATCGATATCGACGCTGAACCGGTCGGCGGAGAGCGGCGGCGGTCGGATCGGCAAGAGCACCGCATCCGCGCCGCTTTCTGGCGGACCGCCCGACGCGCGGCGCAGGCGATCCCGTTCATGGAAGACGTCGTCGCCGGCTATTACTGTGCCTTCGATCCGGCCACGCCACGCCGCGTGCGGCTCATTCTCGTCGGCGCGCTCGCCTATTTCGTTCTTCCAACCGACGTAATGCCGGACTTCCTGCCGCTCGTGGGCTTCACCGACGATGTGACGGTCCTACTGACCGCGCTTGGTACCGTCGCGGGCCATATAACGCCGACACATCGAGCAGCGGCGCGGGCGGCCTTGGTTGGTGACGGCGGCGGTGCAAAGGCCGAATAGCCCGGCTTCTCGCCTTGAGGAATCGCCCGCGAAAGGCAGAATTGGGCGACCCCTCAACCAAAGATCTATCGCCTCCATCGCCTTCCCCTCTTGAGGGAGACAGCGATGGAGGCCATAGATCTGAGGTTGTGGTCGCACTTCGTGGATAAATCGTTCAGGGAACCACGACGACCTTGCCCTTAACCCTCCGCGAGGCGATTTCCTGCAGCGCGGCAGCTGTTTCAGCAAGCGAATAGACATGGTGGGTATGCGGCCTCAATTTGCCCTCCGCGACCCACTCCAACACCAGCCGCATGTTTTCCGCGTGAGCCTCCGGTTCATGGCGAATCGATTCACCCCAGAACACGCCGCGCAGGTCCGCGCCCTTCAGGAGCAGCAAATTGAGCGGGATTCGTGGAATCTCACCCGCCGCAAAGCCTACGACGAGAAGCCGGCCGCGCCACGCCAGCGCCCGTACCGACGGTTCGGTGAAACGCCCGCCGACCACATCGAACACAACATCGACTCCCCGACCGTCGGTCAGCGCCTTCAGCCGTTCCTTCAGATCCTCGCGCTCGTAGTCGATCGTCTCGTCGGCGCCAAGTTCACGACACAGCGCGAGCTTGTCCGCGGACGACGCGCAGGCGATGACGCGCGCGCCCATCAGGTGGGCAATTTCGAGCGCCGCCAGCCCAACGCCGCCGGACGCGCCGAGCACCGCCACGGTCTCGCCGGGCGATAGCTCCGCACGATCGATGAAAGCGTGCATCGCGGTCCCATAGGTGACCATCAGGCCGGCAGCCTCGATCGTATCGACGGCATCCGGGATTTTGACCAGCGACGCGGCCTCCGCAACGGCCTTCTCGCGGCAGGCGTTGAACTTCGTGTAGGCGATGACCCGATCGCCGACGGCAAAGCCGGATACGCCGGCGCCGAGCGTCTCGATTTCACCAGCCAGTTCCCCGCCGGGGGAGAACGGTAGTGCGGGCTTGTACTGGTAACGATTCTCGATCGCGAGCGTGTCGTAGAAATTGAGCCCGGCCGCGCCGACCCGGATCACGACCTCGCCAGGGCCTGCAACTGGTTCGGCGACATCTTCCAAAGTCAGGCTCGACGGCGGACCGAAGGCGCGGCACATCACGGCTTTCATCAGGCAAACTCCATTCCCGCCCCGTCGCGATCCGACAGACGGCCGATCGCCGGCCCTTCGGATGAAGCGAGTTTGCGGCCAATTCGTTCGATTGCGCGAAACACCCGCAGAAAATTGCCGCCGAGAAGATCGGCAAGCGCCGCGTCGGACCAGCCGCGCTCGATCAATTCGGCAAGGAGATATGGGTAGCGCCCGGCATGCTCCAATCCGACGATCGACGGGCCACCGAAGAAATCCGAGCCGATGCCGATATGTTTCAATCCAGCCTTCGACGCCATGTAGTCGATATGGTCGCAGAGCTCGGCGAGCGTCGCGCGCGGCCAGGGCCCAATTTCGGCCCGCCGCCTCGCAACGGCGCTGGGATCGTCGTGAAGTCCGGGTGACTTGCCGAAGCCATCCTTCAAGGGCCTCAACCAGTCGCGCGCCGCCTGCGAGACGAAATCCGGCACGAATGTAGCCATGATGATCCCCCCATTTAAGGGAATGCGCCCCAGCACGTCGTCGGGCACGTTGCGCGGGTGATCGCACAGCGCCAAGGCGTTGCAATGGGTGAAGAGCACCGGCGCGCGGGTGATGTCGAGGACACGGCGCATCGCGTCGTGGGAGGTATGCGACAAATCAATCATCAGGCCGAGTCGGTTCATCTCGGCGATGACCTTTTCACCAAAGGTGGTTAAGCCGCCGTGTCGTTTCTCGTCCGTGGTGGAATCGACCCAATCTAGCGTCTCATTGTGGCAAAGCGTCATATAACGCGCCCCGAGATCATAGAATGTACGAAGCAGTTCGAGGCTATTCTCCAAGCCTACTCCGCCTTCCACTCCGATGAACGAGGCGATTTTGCCCTCTCGCTTCGCGCGGGCAACGTCAGAGGGCTTTCGGGCCGGCAGGAACGCGTGCGAATAGGCCTTCTCCATCCGGTGGATCAGGTCGATCTGTTCCAGCATCGCGCGCGCGGGGTGCGGCAGGTTGGATGGAATGAACGCGGCCCAGAACTGTGCCGAGACACCGCCTTCCTGCAGCCGGGGAATATCCGTGTCGCGGCCTTGTCGCGCTTCATCAAGGCGCGCGGCGACGACATCGCCGGGGGCGCGTCGATCCCTACGGATCAACCAAGGGAGGTCATTATGCCCATCGATGAGCGGAAATTTTCGCAGAAGG
>JBEINZ010000169.1:0-7100 GCA_040377825.1 Hyphomicrobiales bacterium
AAACCCGTCGACCTCGGCCGCGACGCCCTTGCCCGAAGTGCTGCGAAAGCCCGAAATCTTTGCAAGCTCAAGTCCGCGTTCGCCTGCGGCCGTGACCATTGCCTTTGCCAGCGGATGCTCGCTGACCGACTGGACGGATGCGGCCAGCCGCAGTATCTCGGAAGGGTCCCCGTCCTGCGCTACAATGTCCGTGACGACCGGTTTTCCGAGCGTCAACGTGCCCGTCTTGTCGAAAAGCACGACCTCGACCGCATGCGCGCGTTCAAGGGCCTCGATATCCTTGATCAGAATGCCCGCGCGCGCCGCCGCTCCCGTGCCGGCCACCAGCGCGGCGGGCGTGGCGAGACCGAGCGCGCAGGGACAGGCGATGACCAGCACCGACACCGCCGCGACGATCGCGCGCTCGGCATCCGCACCCGCGATGAGCCAGCCGAACGCGGTGGCGATCGCGATCCCGATCACCACGGGCACGAAGACGCCAGAGACTGTGTCGACCAACCTTTGCACCGGCGCCTTGGCGATTTGCGCTTGCTCGACAAGCCGCGCAATCCGCGCGAGCGTCGTATCCTCGCCGATCGCCGTGACGCGAACAGTAAGCGCGCCCTCGCCGTTGATCGTGCCGGTCGTCACCTTATCGCCGACACGCCGCAGCACCGGCAGGCTTTCGCCGGTGATCAGGGCCTCGTCGAGTTCGCTCATCCCCTCGACAATGATCGCGTCGACCGGCACCCGTTCGCCCGGCCGAACGAGAACACTATCGCCGCGCCTGAGATCGTCGATCGAAACCGTTTCCTGCCGCCCGTCGACGATCCGCGTTGCCGTGTCCGGCCGCATCGCCATCAGCCGCGCGACCGCCGCCGAGGCGCTGCGCCGCGCGCGCGCCTCCATCAGCTTACCCGCGATGATCAGCGTCAGGATCGTCGCGGAGCCTTCAAAGTAGAGATGTCCGACGGAGTCCGCGCCCTTCAAAACCATCATCACGAGGCTGAAGCCGTAGGCGGCGGTTGTTCCAAGCGCGACCAAGACATCCATGTTGGCCGCCCCGCCCCGCAGTGCCTTGGCCGCCCCGACGTAAAATCGCCAGCCGGCGATGACTTGGACCGGCGTCGCCAACATCAATTGCAAAGTCGGCGTTAGCCAATGAACATGCTCGCCGAACGCCATCTGGATCATCGCGACGATGAAGGGCAGCGTTAGGGTAAACGAGATGACGAAGACCAGAAACGCGGAGCGCTCCTCCGCCCGTCGCGCCGCCTTCGCCTCCTCCAACGCCAGCCGCCGTGCCCGCGCCTCGTGCGCGCGAAGCGTCGCGCCATAGCCCGCCGCCTCGACCGCCGCGACGAGCCGGCTCGGATCGACCGCCGGAGCCACGACCTCCGCCGTCTCCAATGCGAGATTGACCGTCGCCCGATCGACCCCCTCCACCCGCGACAGCACCTTCTCGATCCGCGTTGCACAGGCCGCGCAGGTCATGCCGGTGAGGTCGAGGATGAGGGGCGCGCCGAACGGGGTTGGAGCCGGGGCCGGGGCGGGGACGGGCGGGGCGCCGGCCTTGGACGCGCGCTTTTCCGAAACGGTCGCAATCGACATGGCTATCGTTCCTAAGTTCTAATTCACCCTCATGCGGAGGTATTTCGAGCGGACTGGTCGGGATTTCGCATTTGATCCTTATATAGGGACTTCGTGTCCGCCGCGCCTTGCGACAAAGCAAACGTTGCAATTCTTTGTTGTAAAGTCGCTTGGCGTTGCGATAGCCTCCGTTTGTTTGCGGAGGCATTCATGCAGGGAGTGGACATATGGTCGGACCGTTCGGCGACGATGAGGCTATCAAGTCAGCCACAAGTTCCTTCGCCGAAGGATCCGCCGCCGCGACCGCCGCCGGTCCCCAGGCAGTCCGGGGAACCGAAGACCGACCTGCCGAACCGCATGCTGCCGGGCGTTCGCCCGCCGAAGAAGTGACCGGCGATTACAAATACGACCTTGTTTTCGACCTTATGCGCAACATGCGCTATCATGCTGCCCGCGAAGCATGGTTTTCCGGCTGGAACCGCCTCTGCCAATTCGTCTCCGTGCTATCGGGCACGGCTGCGGGAGCAACGCTGCTTTCGACATTCGGCGCGGGCACGAATGGCGCGTACGTGGCGGCGTTCCTGGGCTTTCTGGTGGCCCTGATTACGACCATAAGCCTCGTCATCGACCTCCCTGGAGCCGCGCGGGCCCACGCCGGGCTTCGCCAGCGGTTTGCCGCCGTATTGGCGTCTGTCGAGTTGAAGCCGTCGATCACGTTTGGGGATGCCGCAGCCGCGCGTGCTGAAATGGCCCGCATCTACGGCGAAGAACCGCCGCCGAAATCCGTTGTCGATGCCAAGGCCTGGAACGCGACACGGCGTTCGCTCGCCACACAGATTTCCAAGTCCGATCTGATTCCGATCAAGTGGCATGAATCTCTTCTTGCCCATGTGTTCGCTTTTCCGAATTTCGATTCGCGGATCGGAGGCGAACGGATCTGAGCGGGCGCGGGCGGGCCGGGGGAAATCGATCGGTTGATTTCATTCTCGATCGTGGTCTATTCCTCCGGCAAAATCGCGCGTGGGTTTGCTTGGCCGGCCGCGCCAATATCGGGAGAAAACAGCATGTCCACGAATGGCGGTTCGAAGCTGCGCTCGCAGCTGTGGTTTGACAATCCGGCCAATCCGGACATGACCGCGCTTTATCTCGAGCGCTATCTGAATTTCGGCTTGACCCGCGAGGAGTTGCAATCTGGCAAGCCGATCATCGGCATCGCGCAGACCGGCTCGGATCTTTCGCCGTGCAATCGGCATCATCTCGAACTGGCCAGCCGCGTGCGCGACGGCATTCGGGCCATGGGCGGTGTGCCGCTCGAATTCCCGGTGCATCCGATCCAGGAAACCGGCAAGCGTCCGACGGCGGCGCTCGACCGCAACCTCGCCTATCTCGGCTTGGTCGAGGTCCTCTACGGCTACCCGATCGACGGCGTGGTGCTAACGACCGGCTGCGACAAGACGACGCCCGCCTGCCTCATGGCGGCGGCGACCGTCAACATCCCGGCGATCGTCTTGTCCGGCGGGCCGATGCTGAACGGTTGGTGGAAGGGCCAGCGCGCGGGGTCGGGCACCGTCGTTTGGAACGCGCGGGAAGCCTTCGCGCGCGGCGAGATCACCTATTCCGAGATGATGAACATGGTCGCCTCCTCGGCGCCCTCGGTCGGCCATTGCAACACGATGGGCACCGCCTCGACCATGAATGCGCTCGCCGAAGCGCTCGGCATGTCGCTTCCCGGCTGCGCGGCGATCCCCGCGCCCTACCGTGAACGTGGGCAGATCGCCTACGAGACCGGCGTTCGAATCGTGGAAATGGTGCATGAGGACTTGAAGCCGTCGGACATCATGACCCGCGAGGCCTTCGAAAACGTGATCCTCGCCTGCTCGGCGATCGGCGGCTCGACCAATGGCCCCATCCACATCAACGCGATTGCCCGCCACGCGGGCGTTGCGATTTCGATCGACGATTGGGAGACGATCGGCCATGCCGTCCCACTGCTCGTCAACATGCAGCCGGCCGGCTTTTATCTCGGCGAGGAATATCACCGCGCGGGCGGGCTCCCGGCCGTGCTGAACGAGCTCTTGAAGGCTGGCCTGCTGCGCGCGGACGCCAAGACCGTCAACGGCAAGACGATCGGCGAAAACGTCAAGGACGCCGTGATCGGCGACACCGACGTCATCCGAACCTTCGCCAATCCGCTCGTCAAGGAAGCCGGCTTCATCGTCCTGAAGGGTAACCTCTTTGACAGCGCGATCATGAAGACGAGCGTGATCTCCGAGGAATTCCGCACGCGCTATCTGTCGAACCCGAGTGATCCGGAAGCCTTCGAGGGCAAGTCCGTCGTGTTCGACGGACCGGAGGACTACCACGCTCGCATCGACGATCCAGCGCTCGCGATCGACGAACAGACGATCTTGTTCATGCGCGGCGTCGGCCCAATCGGCTACCCCGGTTCGGCGGAAGTGGTGAACATGCGCGCGCCCGACTATCTCTTGAAGCGGGGCATCAAGGCGCTGCCGTGCATCGGCGACGGCCGCCAATCCGGCACGTCGGGTTCGCCGTCGATCTTGAATGCCTCGCCGGAAGCCGCGGCAGGCGGCGGTCTCGCGATCCTGAAGGCCGGCGACCGCGTCCGCGTCGACTTGAAAAAGCGCACCGCCAATATCTTGATTTCCGAGGCCGAACTGAACCAACGCCGCGCGGACCTGCAAGCCCAAGGCGGCTACAAGTTTCCCGGTCACCAGACCCCCTGGCAGGAAATCCAGCGTGGGATTGTCGACCAGTTGTCCGACGGCATGGTGCTGAAGCCTGCGGTGAAGTACCAGCGCATCGCGGAAAAAGGCGTGCCGCGCGATAATCATTAACGATCGGGCATTGACGATCGGGCATTGACGACCGGCCCTCAACGGTTGGCCGCGTCGAGCGCGCAAGGCTTTTGGCCCCCGCTTCTTCCAACCATGGAAGAGGCGGAAATAGAGATACGCGAAAGCCGGAGACCATGTCCGTTCCCAAGCCCGCCCGTCCGCCGGAGCGCGAGCCCCTCGGTGGCGCCTTCGCGCGCCTCGAACCGCTCGATGTCGCGCGCCATGGCGCGGATTTGTGGGCGGCGGTTTCCGGTCACAACGAGATGTGGCGGTGGATGGCCTATGGCCCTTTCGCCAACGAGGCGGCCTTTGTCGGCTGGCTCGAAATCCGCGCGGTGCTTGCCGATCCCGTGTATTTTGCCATCCTCGACAAGGCCGGCGGCAAGGCGCTCGGCTGCGCGACGCTGATGGAGATCCGCCCGGCCAATGGTGTCATCGAGGTCGGGAACATCTTTTTCTCGCCTTCCCTGCAGAAGACGCCGATGGCCACCGAGGCGATCTTCCTGTTGATGCGGGCGGTGTTCGAGACCTGGGGCTACCGTCGCTTCGAATGGAAATGCGATAATGCCAACGAGCCATCGAAATCGGCGGCCCTGCGCTTCGGCTTCAGCTTCGAGGGCGTTTTCCGCCAACACATGATCATCAAGGGCCGCAACCGCGATACGGCTTGGTTTTCGATCATCGACAGCGAGTGGCCGGACCTCGAACGCGCCTTTCGCGCTTGGCTCGCGCCGGAAAACTTTGATGCGGCCGGCCGGCAGAGGTCGCGGCTCCAGGCCCGGCGTGCCTAAACGAAACAGTGTGCTGTCCGCCCCTTACATCCGTCGTCAAATCCGCTAGAAGCGAGCAAACAATTTCAAGGAGTGAATCATGGCGGGGCGTCTTCAGGGCAAGCGGGCATTTCTAACGGCGGCGGGGGCCGGTATCGGTCGGGCCACGGCCATCGCCTTCGCGCGCGAGGGCGCCCATGTGATCGCGACCGATCTCGATCAGGCGAAGCTCGCCGATCTCGCAGCCCATGGCGTTGCCGAGGTGCATTCGCTCGACGTGCGCTCGACGCCGGCGGTCGAGGCGATGGCCGAAGCGACCGGGCCGGTCGACATCCTGTTCAATTGCGCCGGCTACGTGCATCACGGCTCGATCCTGGAATGCTCGGAGCATGACTGGGACTTTTCGTTCGACCTCAACGTCAAATCGATGCATCGCACGATCAAGGCGTTCCTGCCGGGCATGCTGGCCCGGGGCAGGGGCTCGATCGTCAACATATCCTCCGGCGCCAGTTCGGTGCGCGGCATTCCCAACCGCTACGTCTACGGCGCCTCGAAGGCGGCCGTTATCGGCCTGACCAAAGCCGTCGCCGCCGATTTCATCAAGCGCGGCATCCGCGCCAATGCCATTTGCCCGGGCACGATCGAAAGTCCGTCGCTCGACGACCGGATCGCAACCCTCGCCAAGTCCTCCGGCCAGCCGGTCGAAACCGTCCGCCAAGCCTTCGTAGACCGCCAACCCATGGGCCGGCTCGGCACCGCCGAGGAAATCGCCATGCTCGCCGTCTATCTCGGCTCAGACGAAGCAAGCTACACGACCGGCCAAATCCACCTGATCGATGGCGGCTTCGCGCTTTAAGGCGGAGGGGAAAGCCGATTCGATCTTGATTTCTTGTCTGGGTTGGGCGATGAAACGCGCGCGTCCGATCCTCCTAACTTTGAATGAGGTGTCGTCCGCCTACAAAAGGGTCCCTGCGGGGACCCTTTATTATGTCCGGGGTTATCGTGAAACGTGTGGGCATTTTTGTTGACGCGGGATACTTGTTCGCTCAAGGCGCGACCGCGATCACGGGGCAGAAGCAGACCCGCAAAGAACTAACCCTAGATGTCAGCGCCGTTGTTGGACTGTTAAAAAGTGTTCTGGTTACCCGGTGCGCAAGCGATCTGCTTCGAATCTTTTGGTATGACGGAGTCGCCAAAAGCGGTAATCTATCAATGGAACAACTCAGCTTAGCCGAAGCAGACAACGTCAAGCCTCGCCTAGGGCAGATTAACGACTTCGGACAACAAAAAGGCGTCGACTCCCTCATTGTAACCGATCTGGTTGAACTTTCTCGAAATGGATCGATTGGGGATGCGCTTCTTCTTTCCGGCGATGAAGACGTTCGAATCGGAGTAGAAATCGCCCAAAACTACGGTGTTCGTGTCCACTTAATCGGGATAGACACCGGCAAAGGATCTCAAGCAAAATCTTTACGAATGGCTGCAGATACTTTGAATGAGTGGAGCGCCACCGAGGTAAAGAAATTCCTGAACCACACAATATCTATGAAAGACACAGTTTCAAAAACGTTGAACATTAATGAAAAAGCAAAAAGAACTGAATCGTCTGTGGTTGATGGAGGTGCCGGGTGCGATGAAGTGCTAGACAAAGTTCTAACCGGGCTACGTGCAAGTCAACGATTAAGCCAACTCTCCGGTCTCGGCGATCAGGATCCGTTACCAAGCGACATCGATTCAGAGCTTTTGAAAACGGCTGCGGCGCACCTCGGTCGGATGCTAGAAAGTTCGGAAAAACGCCGTCTGCGAACGCAGTTGAAGCTAAAGGTGAGAATAAACCAGTAGCGCTTGTCCGGATTACTTTCTTTAGCTCGGTTTCTGGGAGGAGGATCGCATGCATGTTCTC
>JBEINZ010000046.1:0-15323 GCA_040377825.1 Hyphomicrobiales bacterium
AGAGCCTGTCCCGTTCGGATCGAAGCGATCCGAACGAAAAGGACCGGCTCAAGGTCTAGGCTCTGGAGCAATTCCTTCCCGATCGAATGAGTTCATTCGATCGGGAAACGCTCCAGCGCAGACCTATCCAAATTCGTGATGGGAACCATCACGATTTGTGGCTTCGTCGCGGCCGATCAGCATGGCATGGTCGGGTCGGAATGAGGACCGACCATGAACGCTCAGATCTCCCGTCGTTTCCCGCTTTGGCTGATCGTCACCGCGGCCTGCCTCGTGGCATGCCTCAACAACGGGCCGCGTACCGCGCTCGGCTTCTACCTGCTGCCGATGACGGAGGTTCACGACTGGAGCCGGTCGACCTTCGCGCTGGCCATGGCCATCCAAAGCCTCACCTGGGGCATTGGCGCGGTCGTGTTCGGGGCGCTCGCGGATCGATACGGCACGGCGCGAGTGCTCGTGCTCGGTGCCCTGCTTTACGCAGCTGGACTAGCGATCATGGCGGTCACGCATTCCGCCACGATCCTATACTTGGGCGGAGGCGCCCTCATCGGCTTCGGCATTGCCGGCTGTTCGTTCGGGATCGTCATGGCCGCGCTTGGTCGCAACGTGAGCCCAGAGCAAAGGTCGCTCGTTTTCGGCTTCACGATGGCCGCGGCGTCGTTCGGTCAGTTCCTGTTTTCTCCTTTGACACAAGGTCTTATCCAGGAAACCGGCTGGCAGGAAAGCCTGTTCATTCTGGCCGCGATCATGCTTTTGGTGCCCTTGCTGGCGATCCCGCTCCAGGGCAAGCCCGCTGCCAAGCCGACCGCCGCCGGGATCGACCAGTCCATTCGCGAAGCACTTGGGGAGGCCTTCGGCCATTCGAGTTTCCTGTTTCTTGCCGCTGGGTTCTTTGTCTGCGGCTTCCATTTGTCGTTCATCACGACGCATTTGCCCGCCTTCATCGGCGACGTCGGCATGGATGCGCGCTGGGGCGTGATCGCGCTCATGCTGATCGGCCTCTTCAACATCGCCGGCTCGCTTGCCGCCGGCGTCCTCGGCATGCGCTACCCCAAGCGGTATCTTCTGGCCGGTATCTATCTCGCGCGCACCGTCGCCTTCGGGCTCTTCGTCCTGCTGCCGCCGACGCCGCTCACCGTCGTGCTGTTTGCCTCCGCCATGGGACTCCTATGGCTGTCCACGGTGCCGCTGACCAATGCGCTCGTGGCGATCATGTTCGGCACGCGCCACTTCGCCATGCTCGCGGGCGTCGTCTTTCTCTGCCATCAGCTCGGATCGTTCCTCGGCGTGTGGCTTGGCGGCAAGCTCTACGATCTGAACCATTCCTATGAGCCGATGTGGTGGATCGGGGTTGGCCTCGGCCTCTTCGCCGCCCTCGTCCACATGCCGATCCGTGAGAGGGCGGTGGAGAACGGCAGCTTGGCAACGGCTTAGGATCGGAGACCGAAATCAGCAGTTGGGCGCATTGTCGGCGCCGCTTGTTTGGGGCACGGTCACTGCCGACAAAGGCAAAGGGCATCCGACCATGGACACGTTTCCGGCGATCATCGTCACGCGCGACGAAGCGACAAAGGCGACCAGCGCGGCGCTGACCGAGATGAGCGAACAGGACCTGATGGACGGCGATGTCACCGTCGCGGTCGAATGGTCGACCTTGAACTACAAGGACGGGCTCGCGATCACCGGCAAAAGCCCGGTCCTGCGCCGTTTCCCGATGGTGCCGGGCATCGACTTCGCGGGGAAGGTCCTGGCCTCCTCGCATCCCGGCTTCGCGTCCGGCGACGACGTCTTGCTCAACGGCTGGGGCGTCGGCGAGACGCATATGGGCGGCTACGCGGCCCGCGCGAGGGTCAAGGGCGACTGGCTCATCCATCGCCCGGCCGGCCTTTCCGCGCGCGCCGCCATGGCGATCGGGACCGCCGGCTATACCGCGATGCTGTCGGTACTGGCGCTGGAGCGTCACGGCCTGACGCCGGATCGCGGGCCGGTCGTCGTGACGGGCGCATCGGGCGGCGTCGGCTCGGTCGCCATCGCGATCCTCGCCAAGCTCGGCTGGCATGTCATCGCCGTCACAGGGCGTACTGCGGAAGGCGACTATCTCAAGGCCCTCGGCGCGGCCGAGATCCTCGACCGGGCGGAATTGGCCGGCCCGGCCAAGCCGCTCGCTAAAGAACGCTGGGCGGCCGGCGTCGACGCGGTCGGCTCGATGACGCTTGCCAATGTGCTCTCGATGACCCGCCAGCACGGCGCGATCGCCGCTTGCGGTCTCGCAGGCGGCATGGATCTGCCGACCTCCGTGGCGCCCTTTATCCTGCGCGGCGTGTCGCTGCTCGGCATCGATTCCGTGATGGCGCCGAAGACCCTACGCGAAGAGGCCTATCGCCGGCTCGTCGCGGATCTCGATCTTGGAAAGCTGGAAAGCATGACGCACGAGATCGAGCTTGCCGATGTGTTCGCGGCCGCGCCCGAGATCCTCGCCGGCAAGGTGCGCGGCCGTCTGGTCGTCAAGGTGGCGTGATGGGCCCCAATCGCGCTGCCATCGAATTCGGGCCGTCATGCTAGAGCATGTCCAGATCGGACTCATCTGATCGACAAGGATTTGCTCCCGTGACCGTTGTCGTTGTCCCCGCCCCGGCCAAGATCAACCTCGCTCTCCATGTCGTCGGGCGGCGCGAGGACGGCTATCATCTGCTCGACATGCTGGTCGCCTTCACCCCCTTCGGCGACATCGTCACCGCGGCACGCGATGATAGCCTCTCGCTGGCGGTCGAAGGACCTTTTGCGGTTGATATTGCGGCGGACGAGGACAATCTCGTCATGCGCGCCGCGCGGCTTCTGGCGGCGGAAATTCATGCGCGCGGCGGTCACGCGGCGGGCGCGCGGCTCACCTTGACAAAGGAACTTCCGATCGCCTCCGGGATAGGCGGCGGCTCGGCTGATGCCGCCGCGACCTTGATCGCATTGAACCAGCTCTGGAACGCGGAGGTTTCGATCGACGAACTTCGCGAACTTGGCAAGATGCTCGGCGCGGACGTGCCGATGTGCCTAGTTGGCAAAACGGCGCGGGTCGGCGGCATCGGCGAACGGGTCGAACCGCTGGCGCCCCTGCCCGCGCATGGCTTGGTTCTTGTCAACCCGCGCCGCGCGGTGGCGACCCCAACGGTTTTCCGCCGGCTCGCCTCGCGCGACAATCCTCCGCTTCCGACAATACCGCCCCAGTTTCACGATTTCGACGCGCTCGCTCGCTGGCTTGGCACGACGCGCAATGACTTGCAGGCGACTGCGATTTCGATCGAGCCGACAATCGACATCGTTCTCGGCGTGCTGGCCCAAGAAACGGATTGCCGCGTTTCCCGAATGTCCGGTTCAGGCGCCACGTGTTTTGGACTATTCGGGACGAAGGAAACCGCGGCAAGGGCAGCAGCTCGACTAGCAAGCAGTCATCCGGACTGGTGGATCCGGGCCTCGTCATAGTCGCCGCGGCAATTGGGCGGTATCATCATGGCGCGCCATGGGTAGCCGCAACAGCGGTATTCTGCACAAAGCAAAAGTGCGGTCCCGTTGCGTCATTCGCTTTTTGCGAAAAGTTTCGGCGCGGTTACGAACAATTATTGCTTTGGATTGTTCAGCGTCGTTCACGGGTCAGTTATCGACAGTAAAGATTTATTGAACTAGGAGCGACGATCTGTCGTTGCGATGCCACCGTAATAGGTTTTGTCGTTCGACTGGAACGATAACGCCCAAGGGGGAGATTGCTATGAAATCCATGATTGTTGGCGCAGCGCTTTTGGTTGCTTCGATCGGTTCGGCCGCCGCAGCGAATGTGGTTGCGACCGCCGCCGGAGCAGGGACCTTCAACACGCTTCTGGCTGCCGCAAAGGCCGCCGGGCTCGCCGATACGCTCGCGACGACTCAAGGCATCACCGTCTTCGCGCCGACCGATGCGGCCTTCGCCAAGCTGCCCAAGGGCACGGTGGAATCGCTGCTGAAGCCCGAGAACAAGGATAAACTCATTGCCATCCTTACGGCCCATGTCGTCGGTTCGGAGATCCCTGCCTCAGGCGTCCCGCACAAGGCGACCAGGGTTCAAACGCTCAACCCGAAAGAAACGATCGTCGCCTTGCGGACCAGCAAGCGCGTGACGATTGACGGTATCCGCGTCGTCAAGGCCGACATTAATGCCGACAATGGCATTATTCACGTCATCGACCGCGTGATCCTGCCCGACGGCAAGTAAGGCTCAAAAAAGCGTCGCGACGGGTCAATGAACGCCGCCGCGACGCTTTGCGTTCCGAAGTCACCGGCCGAGATCGAGCGTGCCGTAGCATTCCGGGCCCTTCCAGGTCGCGGTAATGCGCTTGCCGGTCACTCGGCCCGTGTAGGAAATCGATCCGCTTTTGATCGCTTGCGTGGCGGAGAAGCTGCCGTCTTTGCCGAGCGTTGCGGCAATCGGCGACTGTGTTCCGTCATAGGTGACGTAGCGAATGGTAACCGTGCCGCCGGAGACGACGCCCTCGGCGGGAGCATTGCCCCAGCACTGCCCTGTGCCTCCAGCGATCGACGAGGCTCCGGAATAGCGCCCATCGAGCGATTGGGCAAAGGCAGGCTCGGGCATGAGCATCGCGATCGAAAGGGCCGTGACGATGCGGGCGTTCATGGCTGATCTCCGAATGAATCAAGGTGAATGCTGCTGAAGATTAGGCTTTAACGAGAGTGCTGACAACGCGGCCCGGTCGCTGCTCCACGTCCGCTTCTTCGTCAAACAAGCCCCTGGCGCCGTTCAAGATCGCCTCTGCCTCCGGGCTATAGAGGCTGGAGCCCTCCGGATGCAGAATCAATCCTGGAAGAATGCGCGGCGCGGCCCGGCTTGCCTTAACGGCGGTGACGATTAGCCGATGCGCAGCTTGCCCGTCGCGCGGATGAACCGGTATGATTGAGACTCCGCCGAACCGCCCGCCGATCGCCGATAGGATCTCCCCGATGGCGTCGCCGCGAAAAATCAGCGCCAGCCGCCCCTTCGGACCCGTCGCCCAGGCAGCGGCTCGGATCCATGGCTCGAGCCCCGCCGCCTCCAGCACATGCGCCGCGCGGCGGGGGTCCGACGGCGAGGCGCGGACGGAGCGCGCGGGAAAGAATGGCGGGTTCATGATCGCCAAATCCGCCGCGCCGCGGTGAAAGCCCGCCGTTTCACGCAAGTCAGGTTTGGCGAGGATATCCGCTTCGATGACCCGCGCGCGCGCCGCTAGATCGCCGTTCTCCGATCGGGCGGCATTCAGCGCGGCCAACGCGGCCGCCTCCCGATCACGCTCGATCAGCGTCACGCGCGCGCCGGTTACTCGGCGGGCAAGCGCCAAGCCCGCCGTTCCGACGCCCGCGCCCAAATCCACGACCTGACCGGAAAACCCACGCGGAACTGCCGCAGCGAGCAAGATCGCGTCGAGACCGGCGCGATGGCGGCCCTTTGCCGGTTGCTCGATCGCGAGGCGCCCGCCGAGGAACCAGTCGAGCGTCGTCGCCGGCTCGCTCACGTCGCGCGCTCCGGGCGCAATTCGTGGCCGAGGCCGGCGTCGACCATAAGCCGGCGGGCGCGACCGATCTGATCGCGATCGACCAGGATGCGGCGCGGCAGAATGCCGATCGATCCCTCAAGCGCGGCCATATGTCCGTCGAGCACGAGATGCACGATGCTAGCGCCGCCCAAAAGGGCCTCGACGGTCGCAATCAGGACCAGATCGTTCGACCGCAGCAGTTCTTCCATAATGCGTTCTCCAATCTTTAAGCCTAGGCGGATTGGCGACAGCTTGTAACTGTTCCCTAGCCGCAAGGCTAAGAACAGCAGGCATCTTACCCATGTTTACACCGACCGGTGGCCTTGCCGCGCCGCCGGGTGGTCCCTATTGTGCCGCAGTCTGGCGAATCCTGGAGCAAATTTGACGTGGGCGTGGTCGTTTCCTTTGAAGACAAGAAAGCTCCCGAGCCGTCCATCGAAGGATTGGTCGGGCTCGTTGCCGACGATATGGCCAAGGTCAACCGGCTGATCCTGTCAAAAGCGGGCTCCGACGTCGCGATGATTCCGGAAGTCGCCAATCATTTGATCTCCTCGGGTGGCAAGCGCCTGCGGCCGATGCTGACGCTCGCCGCAGCCCAGATGAGCGGCTACGCTGGCGAAGGCCATGTGAAGCTCGCGACGTCCGTCGAGTTCATGCATACGGCCACGCTGCTCCACGATGATGTCGTCGACGAGAGCGACATGCGTCGCGGCAAGCTCGCCGCGCGCAAGCTCTGGGGCAATCAGGCAAGCGTGCTGGTCGGGGATTTTCTGCTCGGCCAAGCCTTCCGCATGATGGTCGAGGTCGGCGTGATGCCCGCGCTTGCGATTTTGTCCGACGCCGCCGCGATCATCGCCGAGGGCGAGGTGATGCAGCTCGCCGCCGCGAAGAACATGGCGACGACCGAGGACGAATACCTCGCCGTCATCCGCGCGAAAACCGCCGCGCTGTTTTCCGCAGCGGCCGAGGTCGGCCCGGTGGTCGCACAGCGCCCGCGCGAGGAGCAGGCCGCATTCCGCAGCTACGGCACCAATCTCGGCCTCGCCTTCCAACTGGTCGACGATGCCCTCGACTACGGCGGCTCCTCCGCCAAGCTCGGCAAGAATGTCGGCGACGATTTTCGCGAAGGCAAGATCACGCTGCCCGTCGTGCTCGCCTATCGTCGCGGCACCGACGAGGATCGCGCGTTCTGGACGCGCTGCCTGCAACAGGCCGAAATCGGCGACGGCGACCTTCCCCACGCGGTCGACCTGATGAAAAAGCACCGCGCGCTCGAGGACACGGTCGAACGCGCCCGGCACTACGGCGCCATCGCCCGTGACGCGCTCGCGCCATTTCGCGAAAGCGACCACAAGAAGGCGCTGCTCGACGTCGTCGAATTCTGCGTGGCTCGCGCCTACTGACAAATCGCGCTCGGCCCGCTAAACCCTCGCCCGACCCTTTCTCCGCGAGGCCAGCGCCGCCATGCCCGATCTTCTGCTCGAACTGTTTTCCGAGGAAATCCCCGCCCGCATGCAGCGGCGCGCCTCGGAGGATCTGCGCAAGCTCATCACCGACGGATTGGTCGAGGCTGGCCTGCATTACGAGGGCGCCAAGGCCTATGCCACCCCGCGCCGGCTGACCTTGCACGTGACCGGCGTCCCCGCCCGCTCCGCCGATGTCCGCGAGGAAAAGAAGGGTCCGCGCGTCGGCTCGCCCGATGGGGCGATTCAGGGCTTCCTCAAGGCGGCGGGGCTTGCCTCGATTGAGGAGGCGAGCGTCGTCAACGATCCGAAAAAGGGCGATTTTTACGTTGCGATCGCGACCCGCCACGGCCGCGCCGCGATCGACATTATCGGCGACCTCGTGCCGAAGGTCGTGCGCGCCTTCCCCTGGCCGAAGTCGCAGCGCTGGGGCACGGGCACGCTGCGCTGGGTGCGCCCGCTGCATTCGATCGTCTGCACCTTCGGCCCGGAGACCGAGGAGCCGGACATCGTGCCCTTCGAGATCGACGGCATCCACGCCGGCAACGTGACGCACGGCCACCGCTTCATGGCGCCGGACCCGATCACCGTGAAGCGCTTCGACGACTATGCCGCCAAGCTGCAGGCGGCCTATGTCGTGCTCGACGCCGACAGGCGCAAGGACATGATCCTGCACGACGCGAAGGATCTCGCCTTCGCGCAGGGGCTGGAACTGCTTGAAGACGACGGGCTGCTCGAGGAGGTCGCCGGCCTCGTCGAATGGCCCGTGGTGCTGATGGGCGAATTCGAGGCGCGCTTTCTCGATGTCCCCGGCGAAGTCATCCGGGCGACGATCCGGGCGAACCAGAAATGCTTCGTGCTGCGCTCGCATCACATCGACCAGAAACTGGCCAACCGCTTCCTGCTCGTCTCCAACATCGAGGCGAGCGACGGCGGCGAGGCGATCAAGGCGGGCAACGGCCGCGTCGTGCGCGCCCGCCTATCCGACGCCCGGCATTTCTGGGAAACCGACAAGCGCGATCTTCCGGGTTGTGAGGGGCTAGGGCTGAAGCCGCTCGATCAGCGGCTGAAGAAGCTGTCGGATCTCAACATCGTCTTCCACGAAAAGCTCGGCACGCAGGGCGAGAGGATTTCGCGGATCATCGCGCTTGCTCGGGAACTCGCGCCGCTCGTCGGCGCCGATCCGGAGCTTGCCGCGCGCGCAGCGGAATTGGCCAAGGCCGATCTTGTCAGCGAGGTCGTCGGCGAATTCCCGGAATTGCAGGGCCTGATGGGCAAATACTACGCGCTGGCGCAGGGCGAGGACCCGACGGTCGCCGCCGCGATCGAGGATCACTACAAGCCGCAAGGCCCATCCGACCGCGTGCCGACCGACCCCGTTGCCATCACTGTGGCGCTCGCCGACAAGCTCGACACGCTGGTCGGCTTCTGGGCGATCGACGAAAAGCCGACGGGGAGCAAGGATCCGTATCAGTTGAGGCGGGCGGCGCTGGGGGTGATTAGGATCCTCTTGGCGAATGGGATCCGGCTAAGGCTGCTGCCAGCGGCAGTCAGAGCATCCGGATCTCTGGTAGCGGATTTGAAAGTCGACGCAATTAACCGGCAACTTGCAATTGCCGACGGACTCGCGGCCGCTGGCGCGGATCCGGAAGTTACGAACCAGCTGGTCGAAGGCGTGATGGCTTTGGCAACGGATACGAATTCAAGACGCGATTTCGTAGACGAGGCCGCTCAAACGGCTTGGAATCTGATCCTCGACCTCCTCTCCTTCTTCGCCGACCGCCTGAAAGTCCAGCTCCGCGAGCAAGGCGCCCGGCACGATCTCGTCGATGCCGTCTTCGGGCTCGGGGATCAGGACGACATCGCGCTGATCGTCCGCCGCGTCGAAGCGCTCGGGGCGTTTCTCGGCAGCGAGGACGGGCAGAACCTTCTCGCGGGCTATCGCCGCGCCGCGAATATCCTCAAGGCCGAGGAGAAGAAGACCGGCGAGAGCTATGACGGCGCGGTTGAATTGGGCCGGCTGGTCGAGGCGGAGGAAGTCGCGTTGTTCAAGGCGATCGCGGCGACCAAGCCCGCCGTGCGCGTCGCGCTCGACAACGAGAATTTCGACTCCGCGATGCGCTCGCTGTCGACGCTCCGCGCGCCGGTCGACGCCTTTTTCGAAAAAATCCTCGTCAACGCCCCGGACCCGGCGCTGCGCGTCAACCGCCTGCGCATCCTGAACGAGATCCGCGACGCCTGCCATCAGGTCGCGGATTTCTCGAAAATCGGCGGCTGAGACAAGAGCATTTCCCGATCGGATCGGTGCATCCAATCGATAAGGAATTGCTCCAGAGTCTAGACCTTGCCCTGTCGCGCTCGGATCGCTTCAATCCGAACGCGACAGGGTCTAGACAAACATTTTGGAAAGCGGTGCCTGAGTCGGATGCCGGATCAACCCGAGGTGAAATCGCTAGCTCGCCTTGTCGAAATCCTTCTCGACGAGGCGTCCATCGCGCGCTCGACGCCGGATGTCGAACATGAACGCGCGGTTGCGATCTATGATCTGATTGAGGATAACGTGTTCCAGCCCGTCGGCTACGACGGCGGTCCCTACCGTCTGAAAATCGCGCTGGCGGAAAACAGGTTGTCGCTGGAGATCACAGATATCTCGGCGGGCACCAACCTCACTCACATACTCTCCATGACCTCGTTCCGCAGGATCGTGAAAGACTATTTTCTGATCTGCGACAGCTACTATTCAGCCATCCGCACGGCGTCGCCGTCGCATATCGAAGCGATCGACATGGGTCGACGCGGGCTGCACAATGAGGGTTCGCAGTTTCTGCTCGACCGGCTGGCTGACAAAGTGACGATCGACTTCGGGACCGCAAGGCGCCTCTTTACGCTCTTAAGCGCATTGCATTGGAAGGGCTGAGGATGGACCGCTCGCAACCGAGCGCCGTTCTGTTCGCCTGTTCCTTGAACGCGGTCCGTTCGCCGATGGCCGAGGCGATCGCCAAGCAATTGTTCAATCGCCGCATCTATTTCCAATCGGCGGGCGTGCGAAAAGGCGGCGAACTCGACCCCTTCGCCGTTAAGGTGATGGAAGAGATCGGCATCGATATCGCCAAGCATAAGCCGCGCACCTTGGAAGACATCGAAGACACCACTTTCGATCTCGTCATCACGCTCGCTCCAGAGGCCCACCACAAGGCGCTCGACCTGACACGAACCATGGCGATGGACGTCGAGTATTGGCCGACAATCGACCCGCAATTGACCACCGGCTCGCGCGACCAGATCCTCGACGCCTATCGCGGCGTTCGTGACGGTTTGACCCGCCGCATCAAGGACCGCCTCGGTTGGCGGTCCGGCGGGCACGATTGAAGGTCATCGTGCCAGCAGCGTCCGACACGGCCCGGCCATGAATACGGCCGCGACCGGCAGGCCGAGATCCGGAACCGTCAGATCAACCCCGATCAACGCGCCGCCAAGCGCGGCCTCGATGGTGTCGACGCTGACCGCCAACATGGAAGCGGAACTGAAATCCGGCGCTTCCAAGGGATCGCCGTCAAACAGGAACGCGAGATCCTCGACCGGCGAGCAATGCGCCCAGTGACGCAAGCGCTCGGTTTTTCCCTCCAATTCGCCCGATGCGCCGGCCGCCAAGACGCGTTCGTTCAAGGCCAGTGAAACCTCGGTTTGGATTAATTCATGGACGGCGGATAGGGCCGCGCCCGCAGGGTCGGTCCCTGCCCCCGATCCAATCGCGAGCCGGCCGTCGCGGTCGCGACGCGAGGCCGCGACCGCCACTATTATGCCGGCAAGCGTCGGCTGCAAGAACACGCGCGTTTCCGCCGCGCGTTCATTGAGCCATTTTCCAAGCTCGTTGGCCTCCTCGGGCAGCGTGGCGGAGGCCAGAAATCCGAGCGTTCGCGGCCGGATCCGCCACCATTGCTCGACAGCCGCGCGCTCCACGCATTCGATCACGGCAAAGGGGAGCGCTTCCTCCAACGTGCGGCCGGCGGCATAGCCGATCGGCGGCGTCGCCGCATTGGGATCTTGACCGTCGGGCCCCGATGGAAGGCCAAGCAAAGGCGCCGCGAATACCGAGAGCGAGCGACCGTGGCCAGCGACCAGGCTTCCATTGCCGCCGCGTCCCAGCCTGGTTCGGCCGCGCCCGCATCGCCAATGCGATTTGACAACGCAAACGCACCCGAGCGCGGCAAGGGCACATCGGCCGCGACCGATGCCGGGCGAATCGTGTCGACCTCGGCAAGAAACAGTCTCGGATCATCGGGCCGAGGCAAAGTCGAGAAGCGCTCGCCGGCTTCCAAAACGCTCTTGATCAAGGCCATATCGGTAGAAATACCAATACCAGAAGCTGCACCCCATGCGCAGGCCCATGGCTCGGCCGGATTTGGAACCGGGATCGCAGTCGCTATCGCTATTGGGCATCCGTTAAATTCTAGGGTAGCAAGGTCATAGAACGATGAAGCAAAAAGTTGTGCAACCCCACTGACACCCCTGACGATCCTACGCGAATCAGGATACTGTATTCGAAGAACGGTACTCGCCCGGGTGGGTATGCTCACGAACCGAGCAAATAGCTCGTCCCGGTCGATACGTCGCCGAAGCTCGATGCTTTCGCTCGGTTTCGGACCGTAATTTTGTGACGTCTTGTCCATCGCTGCCTTTCCGCAGCTTTCGCTGCGGGGGTGAGTGTGCCTGCGTTTTCGCGGCGCTGGGCTCGATCCAACAGGGCCGTTTTGTACGCTTTACTACAACTTATACATGTATGTCAAGCGGTCACACATCTGAAAGTCAACCATATCAACGCAGGAGTCGTCTACATGCCCCGTATTCATGTTACTGATCCGACCCAGTTGAAGGCTATCGGCAAGGCGATCGCCGACGCGTCCATGGACCCGTCCAAGCGCGCGGCGTTCCTCGCCGACGCCAAATCGGTGCTGATCAACGATTACGGCGTCGCGGCCGAGGAATTCGCGAATATCCGCCTGAACGTGCACGAAGACAGCGCGGTCACGATCAACATCGCGATCCCGCACGTCGTGGACGAGTCCCGGGCCGATGACCCGGCCTATCTCGACTATCTCGGTCGTTGGGTTGTCGCCGGCTGCCGCGACCGCGTTCCGCTACGCGACCAGCTCTCGCCAAGCGTTGTGAACTTCAGCGCGAACCTTCGGGTCCGCGAAAAGAACGATGCGGTTCAGACCAAGATTCAAGCGACCGCTTGATTTTCGGTCGATCTTGAGTAGTCCGCATAACAGGTTCGCCCGGTTTCGGGCTTCCTTGTAGCGGTTCTGCCGGGCAAGACAGGCCACCTCGATCGCAAGCGACTCCGTGGTGGTCTGGTCTGCCTGGGCGAGTTGATAAGTTGTGGATTCGTAATCGCCGGCGGAAAAGTCGATCGTCGCCTTGTAGAGATCAATATAGCCGGGTGCGCCGTCGCTGGACGCCTGAAGCATCTGGAGCGCCTTGCGCGCGGCCGGAAGATCTCCAAGATAGGCTTTACCTTGGGCATAGGCCGCGATCACGGTTGGATCTAGATCGTTGAGCGCGATTGCCTTGTCGAAGGCCGCATTGGCGCGCGGATGCTCGCCAAGGAGCATGTGCAACCATGCTTTTGTCGTGTAGGACCGCGCCGCCCACGGATCGAGCGCGATCGAGGAGCGGACGCTTTCGAGCCCGGACCGCACCGTATTGTCAAATGAATCCCCTAGAGGGTCGAGCAACGCGCATTGCGCGAGCGCCGTTGCCAATCCCGAATGCGCCGCCGCAAAAGTCTCGTTGGCGGCGACGAGTCTGGCGAAAATCTGTTCGGCTTTTCGTGCGGATGGAAGATCGAAGCGCTCGGTTAGCGCATCGGCTTCGGCATAGCTTTCAAATTCGCTACGCTCGTCGGGAGCAAGCACGGTGGCCTGCTGCGCGCTTCGCCAAAGGATTCTGGTCGTGATCCCCGAAATCATTTGTTGGACAAGGCGGCCGGTGGCGGCCTCACTCCGCGGCTCGGGCAGGTCGAAGACCTTGGCAAGGCACAGCGCGCCGCTTCGACAATGAACCAAGCCATGGTCGATAGTCGGTTTTTCGCCAAGGCGAACCTGGAGCGTGATCAGATAGTCGACGTCCCCCGATTGACCGGTCCATAGCGGATGGGCGTTGGTGGCGGGAAAACGGGCAAAGGGCGGCGCCACTTCAAACAGGCGAAACCGCTCCAACCCGACAGCCAAGCCGGAGAGCAGCCGGGCCTCGATGTCGGCCACGGTCGGATCGGTCACCGCATCCGCCTTGGCCGCCATGAACCCGACACGGACCTTGGCGGACGATCCGGCAGCGGGCCGCGCGACAATCGAGCGGGCCGGAGCGGGCACATGGCTGGCGATCGTGCCGGCAATCGTTTCGCGTAGCGCCGAAAGCTCGCCCCGCAACAACGAATCCCGTGTCGATCGCACAAGTTGGCGCACACGCTCGAGTATCCGCACGGCCGCGCTGTGATCGCCCGCATCGAGAGACGAACGCGCCAAATATTCATGCGCGGTCCCGTCGGCCGGGTCGATCGTCAAAAGCCGCTCGGCGAGGCGTGGATCCGCTTCGAAGCGGCCGGCGTCGATGCCGGCGCGCAGGATGTCGCGCGCGGCATTGGTGAACCGAATTTCGCAAATGCGGCGGCTCGGCTGCAGCCATTCATCATATTGCGGATCGAGATCGTCAAAATCGGGCAGGAGCGGCCCGGTATAGCCGTCGAGTTGGTCGGCCCGGTCAACGCGCGGCGGGCGCGCGCCGCGCAGGTAGAAAATCGCGTCGGCATCGATCCGCGTTTGTTCGACCCGAATGAAGTCGTGGCGGAAGTCGAACAGGTCATCGCAGGCTCGGCCGAGCGCAACCCGCATTGCTCGGATCGCTTGGCGAAGATTGTCGCGTGCATGGCCTTCGCCAACGCCGCTCCAGAGCCAGGAGGCAAGCGTCGAGCGCGGATATTCGCTAAGACCTTCAAGCACCATGCGGGCGAGCAGCGCCCTTGGCTTCTTACCGCCGAATTCCAGCAGCTTTCCATCCGTGAGCTTGGCCTCAAATCGGCCGAGCGTTCTCAGATGCAGGCGGGGGTCGTTCGGCAGACGCAAGTCCATAATCCGCTCGATGCTCTTTCCACTGCACAGTTCAAGTCGATATTAATCGAACTGACAGGGCGAAGCCGAATAAAATCGACAGAAAAACGAAATAATGTTTGTAATTTCGGCCATCCACGGGCGGACTCAAGCTCGCCGACAACGTCTGATGCGCCTTGCGCGATGCCGCGCCACATGCCCGGCTTGAGAGCTTCACGCCTTATACATTCAAAGTTGCGCAGCTAGACGATACTAACGCCGGTCTCAAGCCTGTCCCGTTCGGATCGGACCGATCCGAACGAAAACGACCGGCTCAAGCTCTCTAATCTAGAGCAACTCAATGTCGATGGGGTGAGTTAATCCAATCTGGAATTGATCTAGCGCGACGGCCGATCGGCATCTGTTGGGGAAGCCTCGGGTGCCGCGGCCGTTGATACCTCGGCATCGTTCGATGGGGCCGCGCCCAATGCGGCGGCGACGCGTCCGCGCGCGGCGGTCTTCCGGCGCCGAAGATTGTCACGAAGCGCGGCCGCCAAGCGCGCCTCTCGCTCAAGAGCATTACCCGATCGGATGGGCGCATCCGATCGATAGGGAATTGCTCCAGAGTCCAGACCTTGAGCCGGTCCTCGTTGTTCGGATCGCTTCGATCGGAGCGCGACGGGCGCTTCTATTGGGGGGCTCGCGAGATAGGGTTCGCGCGGGGGCGCCTGCTCGGGGGCCTCTTGGTGGGTAGGCGTTCCGCCGGCCGTGTCGAGAGCGTCGGCGGCGGGGCTAAGCCGAGGAGCGTCCGCTTGAACTGAACCTTTGCTGTCTGGATCTACCCGAACCGAATATGAACGAATTGGTGCGGCCCCAACAGGATCGGGACCATCGGGAGCGGACGGCCTTTTTGCAGCGTTCCGAAGGGCTCTATCGGAGCCCGTCTTGCCGTCATCCGGGTTTCTGTCCATTGCTCTCATTGTCCCTTCCCCGCCAAAGCCGAGCCCTATTCCGCCGACCAATCCGCCGGAGCGCGCTCGGCCCGATAAAGCCACTTTATTCCCGAAACCCGACCGCCGGGACCGGTCGTCCGTCCTGCCCGCCCCAATCCAGCCGCCGTTTCGCCCGCAGGGCCGGACAGGCCCAACAGTTCGGTTTCCCAATCGGCACCCGGTCCGAGGGGTGTGGTCCGGTGCCCAGTCCGGGGGGCCCAGTCCGGGGGG
>JBEINZ010000081.1:0-11571 GCA_040377825.1 Hyphomicrobiales bacterium
CGACATTGGCTCGTCCATCTGGAAGATCGACGGCCGGGGGATTTTGGCGCGCGCGTGCGCGACGCGCGGGCGCTGGCCGCCGGAAAGTTGACGTGGATATCGGTCCAGATAGTCGAGTAGCTGTACTTGGCCGGCCGCGTCGCGGATTGCGGCGTTCATCTCCGCCGCCGGCGCCTTGCGCACCTTCAGCGGGAAACCGATGTTCTCGGCCACCGTCTTGTGCGGATAGAGCGCATAGGACTGGAAGACCATCGCAACGTCGCGATACTTCGGCAGCATCTGTGTAACATTGGTATCACCGATCAAGATCTCGCCGCTCGTCGTTTCCTCCAAGCCCGCGATCATACGTAGCGCCGTCGTCTTGCCGCAGCCGGAGGGCCCGAGCAAGACTAGGAACTCGCCCGGTTCGACTTCGAGACTGAGATCGTGCACGACATGCACAGCCCCGAACGACTTGTTGATGTTGCGCATCGAGAGGCGCTTGGCGCGCTGCTGGGTCGGTTCAGTCATTGTCGATTGCTTTCGAATTCATCCCTTGACGGCTCCGAGGAGCACGCCCTTGGCGATAAAGCGTTGAAGGAGAACGGCCATGGCGATCACCGGGATAATCATGACCACGATCACCACGCACATCGTCCACCATAGAATCCCGCGATCGCCGGCATTCATCGCCGCGACGAGGATTGGCATGGTTTGCGCATTCGATGTGGAAAGAAAGACCGCGAGCAGATACTCGTTCCAGTTCAAGATGAGTACCAGCAACGTTGTAGCAGCCAAGCCCGGCTTGGTTAGCGGCAGAACGATCTCCCAGAAGATCGCAAAGCGCGTCGCGCCGTCGAGTTGCGCACTTTCTTCCATGTCGATCGGGATCGTTACGAAGAAGTCATGCATCAGCCAGACCACGATCGGCAGATTGACCACGCAATAGGCGAGGATCAAGCCAAGATGCGTGTCGACGAGGCCGACCGACTGGAACATCATGTAGATCGGAATGATGACCACGATCGGCGGCAGAATGCGCTGCGAGATGATCCAGAACAGGATATCGCCGTTGCCAAGCCGACGCTTGAAGCGATTGCCGATCGCGCGAACCAAAAGGAAGAACAAGGCGCCAGCCGCCGCGAAGACAATACGCCAATCGATGCCGGCGAGACCCACGACAGCCATTGCGCCGGCGAGCAGTGCCACAAACATCAAAATCACGCCGAGGCGCGGCTTGTACTCGATGCGCGCAAGCGCATAGGCGGCCATCGATCCGATCGCGACGCAAAGCGCGGTCGCGCAAAGGCTGATAATGATCGAGTTGAGGTAGGAGCGCGCCGTGTCGTTGAAACTCTCGACAACGAGGTAGTTCCAGGCGTGAAGACTCGGCGTGAAATCGATGAACGGCAGGTAGACCGGTCCGGCGTTGACGTGGATCGGCAGCTTGAAGGACGTGATCACGACCCAATAGATCGGAAAAATGACGAAGGCCGCCCATAATATCAGGACTGTATAGACGATCACCGCGGTTGCCGGCGCCATCCGTCCCATGCGGCGCGGCTCGAACACGCGTTGCATGAGCGTACGTTTGTCGATGTCGTGCTTGAGGGTCGTCATTTCTTTCTCAATTGGTTCAAGACGACGTAGTTGAAGAATGACGAGCAAATCACGACCGTCACGAAGAGCAGCAGATAGGCAACTGCCGCTGACTGACCGTAATCGTTCGCGCGCCATGCGAATACCGCATGCAACGTCATCGATTCGGTCGCGATGCCCGGACCGCCCGAGGTCATGATGTTGGGCAAGTCGACGATCTTGAAGGCCTCGATCACGCGAATGAGCATGACGGTCGCGGCGACCGGAATGATCTGCGGCCAGGTGATCTCGCGGAAGATTTGCCAACTGCTTGCGCCGTCGACATGGCCCGCCTCTATCTGCTCGCGCGAGATGTTCTCAAGCGCGGCAAGCATGATGACGAACACGAACGGGATCCATTGCCAGGAATCACCGATTACAATGAAGAAACGCGCCGCCCATGGATCCGACGACCATGCGAAATTGCCGAGACCGATCCATTGCCACGCCGGCGCGAATGGCCCCTTCGTCGTGTCGGCGATCATGCGGAACGCATAGCCAACGCCGAGCGGCGTGATCATCAGCGGTATGAAGAACACCACCCGAAAAAAGGAGCGTCCCCTGATCGGCTGCGAGCAGACGAAAGCGAGGCCGAGGCCGATGAAGAATTGGATCGCGCAGCCAAGGAAAACAAAGAAGAGCGTGGTTCCGAGCGTGCCCCATTGGTTTCCGCTCAGCACCGTGGCCGAAAGCAGCAGCGCGATACCGATCACCATGGCCGCTGTGATGAGCCGGCCGATGAAGCCGATGACGGTCGTGCCCTGCTTGAGGGCTTTGTAGAGCCACCAAAGCATTGTGCCGATGAAGATGGCGCTCACGAACCAGCCGAGGCCGCTCATACTGGTAAATTTGCCGAGGAAGTGGACTTGCTCGTTGCCAACGAATTGTTTGTAGAAGTTCTGAAAACCGACGAACCGGACAGTGTATCCGCCGCCGGTCAGGCGAATGCGCGAGAATGCAATGATCAGCGATGCGATCGTTGGAAAAATCGCGAAGATCAAAATCATCACAATTGCGGGCGTGATGAACAACTGACGGGAATGACGATCAAGCCACTCGCTCCAGTTTTCCTTATAAGGAACAACGGCCGGAGCGCTTGGCTCCGGCCGGTTCCCAAGCGTGACGACTTGGGATGTCATTTCAGTTTGTCGCTGACTCAGTTGGTGATGCCAAGGGACAGCTTATAGAGGTCCCGCTGCTTGTCACGGCCGAAATCTTCCGTGACTTCTTCCCAGCCGGTCTCGATGTTCTTCAGCGCTTCTTCCACCGTGATTTCGCCGGCGAGATAGCGGGCGAGTTCGCGATCGAGGATGACGCCAGTGTACTGCTGAGCGCCAGGAATGCGGAAGTCAGACGACATGTTCGGATTATTGAGCGAAGACTTGATGGCGCCAAGGTAGTTCTTGGCGGCATCGGCGCTGAAGCCGGCCTTGACCCACAAATCGATATTGTCGAGCTGCGAGTTGCGATAGGCGTTATAGCCGGTCCAGCCGATGGTTACGTCAACGTTCGATTGGGCGGCCTGATTCATGTAAGACAGGAAGTCATAAGCCGCTTGCTTCACCTTCGCCGGTGACTTGGCGTTGATGGCGCCGGCCCAACCGCCGAACGCGCCGAATGGCGAGTAGTTCACGCCATCTACCGCGTAGGGGCAGGACTTGGCATCGCAGGGGACGAGCTTGCCCGTGGCCGTGTCGAGGACCTTTTTCCAACCCGGGTTGATCGCGGCATACATCTTGTCCTTGATCACCTTGGCATCGGGCTCGATCGAGAGCGGGCCGATATCGCCCCAATCGATCACGAGACCGCAGCGGCCGGAGGTAACGAGGGCGCGCGTGTCGCCGATGTCATGGTTGAGTTCGTCCGGCGGACCGAATTCGCCGGTCGCCTTATAGAGCCGGAAAGCCGTCGCCCAGGCTTCGTTGTTGATCTTCGGCTTCATCGTTTTCGCGTCGAAGAACAGGCCTTCACCGGTGCCTTTCGACTGCACCAGACCCGCCGCGACCGTGCTTATCGCGAAATAGGACTGTGCGTTACGCTTCTTGAAGATGCAGGAGCCGTAGTCCGGCTTGCTGTCCCCGTTCATGTCCTGACCATGGATCGCCTTCGCGACCGCAAGATAGTCTTCCCAGGTCTTCGGCGGCTGGAGCCCAGCCTTTTCCAGGATGTCTTTACGATAGTAGATCATCTGGAAATCGCCGTCGATCGTGATCAGCATCGTCTTGCCGCCGATCTTCTGATTGATCTCGCGGAAATACGGCGCGATGTCATTGACGTCGAGTTTCGTGTCCTTCGCAACATAGGGCGAAAGATCTTCGAGGAGCCCAGCGCCTGCCAGTTCCACCGCCCAACCAGAGGCGAATACCCCAACGTCAATCGAATTGGTCCCAGTCGACCAATCTGTCTGGATCTTCTGGAACAATTCAGCGAACGGAACCTCGGTGACCACTATCTTGGCGCCAGTAGCCTTCGAGAACTCTTCGCCACGATCAATAATGCGCTGAGCGATGACCTTGCCCGGACGCGTCATGATCTTCACGGTGACGCCGTCATACGGGCCAGCTGAAGCAGCGGTTACGCCGAATACTGCCGCGGCGCCGGCCAAGAGCGTCCCTAGGATCGCTTTTTTCAAGAACATCTTTTCCTCCCGATAAATGGCGCAGCCTACGACTTTGCCAAGCGCCAAACCTTACCGCGCGCGCGGAAGCAGTCAACCGACAAACTCATCGACGAGAACGACTTAGGGCGAAATCGCCGTAATGAATAACGGCAACAAATCTCGGAAAGCTGCGGGTTTTGTGCGAACAACCGCCTTACGATGACCCATCATAGACGCTCGTTGCGGCATCGATACCGGCCCCTACGGGCGCGACATAGCCATTGCGGCGCAAAACGTGCTCAAGGGAAGCCAGACAGCGAAGAACATTTGTCTTCCGGCAGACGTAACCCATGGTTCCGATCCGCCAGATTTTCCCCGCGAGCGGGCCGAACGACGTTCCGATCTCAATGCCGAAATCTTCCAGCATTTCGGCCCTTACTTTTTCACTATGCGTAACCGCGGTCGGGATAACAACCCCGGTAACGTTTGCCATCCGGTGATTTGGATCCCCGTAAAGTTCAAGACCCATAGCCTCGAGCCCCGCCCTCAGCGCCGCGCTGGTGAGCCGATGCCGAGCTATGCAGGCTTCCCCGCCTTCCTCCAACAACACGCGCGCGCATTCGCGTGCCGCATAGAGCATGCTTGCCGCCTCGGTATGGTGGTTCAACCGACGTGGCGACCAATAGTCCATGAGCATGGCAAGATCGAAATAGTTCGACGAGATGATCGGGCCGTCGCCGTCGATCATGCCATCTGCGCGAATGCCTTGTTCAACATGCTTGCGCGCCAAGACGACGTCCGCGACGCGCTCGTTGAAGGTGATCGGCGACGTACCCGGCGGGCCCGAGAGGCACTTCTGCAGGCCCGTCGTGGTGATGTCGATCTGCCAGTTGTCGACCTCCATCGGATTGCCGCCGAGTGAGGCGGTGCAGTCCACATAAAGAAGTACACCGTGCCGTCGGCAGATTGCGCCGAGTTTGTCGAGCGGCTGCAGCATCGTCGTCGATGTGTCGCCCTGACAGATCGCTAGGACCTTCGGGCGATGGCGGCGAATCGCCTCTTCCAGCCGACCGGGGTCGAAAACCGTGCCCCAGTCGGTCTCGATCGAAACCACGTCGGCCCGCACGCGCCGGCCGATTTCGACCAGCAGATGGCCAAACCGGCCGAAGATCGGAACGAGCAGTTTTTCTCCGGGCGCCAGCAAGGACACGAGCGAGGCCTCGATGCCAGCTCGCGCCGTTGCGTCGATTAGGAACGTCCATTGGTTGGCCGTGCGGAAGACATGACGATACAGCGCCATGGTCTGGTTCATATAGCCGGTGAACTGCGGGTCGAACTGACCTTGTAGCGGTACCGACATCGCGCGCAGCACGCGGGGATAAACGTCGACCGGGCCAGGCCCCATCAGTAGCCGCGGCGTGGGATCCAACTCTTCGAAAAGCTCTGGAATGCTGGAAAGAACCTTGCTTGCGCGATCATGGGTGCTGACGATGTTCACGACGATGCGCCTCCGAATGCAAAATCCCGTGGCCGGCCCGAGGGACGTCCATTTGAGGTGCCGATACCCTACGGTGAACCCTAGCTCACGGCCTATGGCTGTAACCTTATACTGCTTGCGCGATCAATCGGTTTTCAACCTAACGATAATCCGAGAGGATCGTGTCGGCGGCCTTGGCCGCGACCATCATGACCGGCGCGTTGGTGTTGCCCGAGACAACAGCTGGAAAAATCGAAGCATCCACGACACGCAATCGATCGATACCACGCACCTTCAATCGCGCATCGACAACGGACCCGGCCGGATCGCTTCCCATGCGGCAGGTGCCGACCGGGTGATAGACCGTACCGGCGCGGGCGCGCAGGTCCGCCACGATGTCCGCGTCGGTCACGATGTCAGGCCCCGGCTGAAGCTCGCGCTCGATCACAGCCGCGAGCGAGGGCATGGCCGCCAGATGGCGCAGATACTTTGCGCCTTCAAGCATGTCGACGAGGTCTTCGGGAGCGGAGAAGCTGTTCGGCTCGATCGCCGCCGGCAAGAGTGGGTCGGCGGAGCGGATCGCAATCCGGCCGCGGCTTTTCGGGCGACAATTGGAAAGCCCCAACGCAAAGCCGGCAAAAGGGTCCGGCGTCAGCAGCGGTCGCGTTCCGGTCCGCGCCGTCATCGTGCTGATCGCCTGGAGATAGAGCTGTATGTTCGGTCGATCTAGGCCGTCCCGTGTTCGGATAAATCCGCCGCCTTGATTGAGGCTGAGACTAAGCGGCCCCCGCGAAGCGAGAAAAAACTGCAATCCGGCAAGGGCCTTGCCCCACCACGGCCGCAGGATCTGATTGAGCGTCGGGACGCGGGCGCGATAGACGTAGTTAATGCCCAGATGATCCTGAAGGTTCGCACCGACATGTGGATTGTCGAGGAGGACCGGGAGGCCATATGCGGCAAGATGGGACCCTGGTCCTATGCCGGATAGCTGGAGGATCTGGGGTGAATTCACCGCGCCCGCGGCGATGATGACCTCGATGTGCGCTGTGATCGTCTCCCGCCGTCCGGATCTTTGGATTTCCACGCCCGTCGCGCGGCGGCCATCGAAGACGATCCGCGTGGCTTGCGCGTTGGTAATCAGTCGCACATTCGGCCGCTTCAACGCTGGGCGGAGAAAGGCCTTGGCCGCCGACATTCGCCAGCCGTGATGGGTGTTGATCTGATAGATCCCGACGCCCTCTTGGGCCGCGCCGTTGAAATCCGGGTTCAGGGGCAGCCCGGCTTCTTGGCCGGCGCGCAGGAAGACGTGGGCCAGCGGATGCATGCGCGCGGCGACATTGGAGATGTGAACCGGCCCGCCGGAGCCGCGCCATTCATCCGCCCCGCCTTCGTTGTGCTCAATCGCCTTGAAGTAGGGCAGGACGTCCGCGTAACCCCAGCCGACATTTCCTGCGTCGGCCCATTCGTCATAGTCTGCTGCCGCGCCGCGAATCCAGACCATGGCGTTGATCGAACTCGATCCGCCGACGACCTTCCCGCGCGGCCAGAAGTCCGAACGCCCGCCGAGCCCGGAATCCGGTTCGGCCTTGTACATCCAGTTGATCGAGGCGTCATAAAATGACTTGCCGTAACCGAGCGGGACCGAAACCCAAAGTCGCCGGTCCGACGGACCCGCTTCGATCAGCGTCACGCGGTTCCGCCCGTCTGCGCTCAGCCGGTCGGCGAGCACGCAACCCGCCGAGCCCGCGCCGACGATAACGAAATCCGCGCTCACGTTATCTCGCCGAGATACCAGGAAATCCATCGAATGGCGTTTGGCTCGACCGGCGCATAGGGCCCAGGCTCGTAGTAGCGAGAGTTCACGCCGCGCTGATTGTCCTCGGTGATGAACTTGTCGGCCTCGTTGGTCACCTGCCAGAGCCAGACCAACTCGTTCAGATCGTAGTCGATTCCCTCGCGAGCATCGCCGCGCACCAGCCATGTCGCTTCCATCGCCGTCGTCGACGGGGTAAGCGGCAGAAACCGGTAAAGCACGCCATAATCCGGATACGAGATGAAGAAGCTCGCCGGCCCGAAATGGGTCGAGGTGACGCCGCCGTCATAGTCGGTGAATGCGCCCATGAGTGGCGCGAGCGGTTTACCGTTGCGGCTCCCGGTCAAGAACCCGTCGTAGAGCGCGTAGCGGAAATTGAAAATGAACTCGCGTCCGGTTTCGGATCCGACGCGGGACTCGATCGGCACGATATTGATGCCGAGCGCGCAGGTCCGCGCATCCATGGCGCGGTTCATGTCCTCGATCTTGTCGAGCGGCTGCTCCAGCGCGTGCACCTTGGAATACTCAGGGTGCGCGGTGCTGCAATGATAGCACTCGGTGTAATTCTCGATCGCCAGCTTCCAATTGGCATCGATCGTATAGGTCTCGCTATGGGCTACCTTGGCGCTTGCCCATCCGTATGGCTGATAGGCCGATACGACCGCTTCGCGGACGTGGTCCATGGCGAGCGGCTTTTCGGCAAAGGAAATGAAAATCAGCCCCTCAATGACTTCGATCGCGACCGGCTTCAAGCCGTGCGTTGCCTTGTCGAAGTCCGGTGGCATATGGCGCGCGGAGCGCAAGGTTCCGTCGAGATTGTAGGCCCATGAATGGTAAGGGCAGACGAGCACCGAGGAATGGCCTTTTTCCTCCAGGCAAATGCGCGATCCGCGATGGCGGCAGACATTGGCGAAGGCGCGCAGTTCGCCGTCCCTGCCGCGCAAGATGATGACGGACTCGCCGGCCACCTCCCGCACCACCCAGTCGCCGGCGTTTGGGACGACCGAGGCGTGGCCCGCGAGCAGCCAATGGCGCATGAACAGCCGCTCCATGTCGTGCTGGAACGCCTCCTCGCTGTTGTAGAGATCCTGCAGCAGGGAGTGGTCGGTTTTTTGACGATGGACAAGTTCGGCGATCCTGGCCGCCGCTGTTTCTCTCGTGGAGCGCGTGTGAATGGTCATTGTCGGCCTCCCAGGTCTAACGTGTCGTATCTTGGATGTCCTCGGTGGATGGCGCATCTAGCCGCGGATTCTCAGGTTCTTCGGGTCGTGGAGCGGCGCGAGACTGGCGCGGGCGGGAACGCGGACACCCGCGATCTCGATCTCGAACCGCCCGCTCGCAATGAGGCTTTCCACCGCGCCGCTCGGTTCATGGACATAGCCCAATGCCACCGCCGCGCCGAGATGATGACCGTATGCGCCGGATGTCGTTCGTCCGACCATGCGATCATCGCACCAGATCGGCTCGTCGTGATAGACGAGCGGTTCGGGGTCTTGCAGCAGGAACTGCAAGAGCCGCCGCGTCACCGGCTTGTCGCGCCGCGCGATGAGCGCCTCTCGGCCGATGAAATCGCCCGTGTCGAGCTTCACCGCAAACATCAGCCCCGCCTCGATCGGCGTATCCTCGTCGCCGATGTCATGGCCCCAGTGGCGATAGGCCTTCTCGATCCGGCAGGAATCCATCGCGTGCATGCCCGCGAGCTTCAGCCCATGCGGCGCTCCCGCCGCCATGATCGCGTCGAAGACGTTGCGGGCGAATTCGCTGGAAACGACGATTTCCCAGCCGAGTTCGCCGACATAGGTCACGCGGGAGGCCCGCACCCGGGCATAGCCGATTTCAATCTCGCGCGAACGGCCGAACGGATGCGCCGCGTTGCTCAAGTCCGCGCCGGAGACGGCCTCCAGCAGCGCGCGGGACTTCGGTCCCATAACGCTCAAGACCGTGTAGGCCGCGCTGACATCGGTCGCAAAGGCATGCGCCTCGGCGGGAATATGCCGCTTCAGCCAGGCAAAATCCCGGCGCGCATTGGCGCCGCCGGTCAGGATCATGAACTCGGTTCCATTGAGCCGCGTAACCGTCAGATCCGCCTCGATACCGCCGCGCGCGTTCAGCCATTGCGTATAGACGATCCGCCCCGGCTCGACCGCCATGTCATTGGCCGAAATGTGCTGCAGGACGGCCTCCGCATCGCGCCCCTGGACCAGGAACTTGCCGAACGAGGTCATGTCGAACATTGCGACCGCGTCGCGCACCGCCCGATGCTCCGCCGCGCTGTGCTCGAACCAGTTCTGCCGGCCGTAGCTGTATTCATAGGTCGGATCGACTCCCGGCGGGGCGAACCAGTTCGGCCGTTCCCACCCTGCGACCTCGCCGAAGCAGGCGCCCGCCGCCTTCAGCCGCTCGTGCAGCGGCGAGGTCCGCGCGCCGCGCGCGGTCTCGTATTGGCGGTAGGGCCAGTGCATCGCGTAAAGGAGGCCGAGCGACTCGGAAACACGCTCCGCCAGATAGCGCCGATTGACCTGGAAGGGCTGCATGCGGCGGATATCGACATCCGCTAGATCCATCGGCGGATGCCCGCCGACGATCCACTCGGCGAGCACCTTGCCCGCCCCGCCGGCCGATTGAATTCCGATCGAGTTGAAGCCGGCCGCGACGAACAGGCCGGCGACATCCGGCGTCTCGCCGAGGAGATACCGCACGTCCGGCGTGAAGCTTTCCGGCCCGTTGAAGAACGTGCGAATGCCGACCGTCTCAAGCGCCGGCAAGCGTCGCATCGCGGCCTCCAGGATCGGCTGGAAGTGCTCGAAATCGTAAGGAAGTTCCCCGAATTCGAAATCGGCGGGGATACCGTCGAGCGCCCATGGCTTGGCGTTCGGCTCGAAAGCGCCGAGCAGCAGCTTGCCGGCGTCCTCTTTATAGTAAGCGCAGTTGTCGGGATCGCGCAGGACCGGGAGATCCGGCGCGAGCCCGGGGAACGGCTCGGTCACGACATAAAAATGTTCGCAGGCCTGCAACGGAAGATCGACGCCCGCCGTCTGCCCAAGCCGGCGCGACCACATGCCCGAGGCAATGACCACGTTTTCGGCTGTAATGGAGCCGTCCGTGGTCGTTACGCCAGTTGCCCGACCATTTTTCGTCTCGATCGCGGTTACCTCGACCGACTCGAAGACGCGTGCGCCGCGCATCGTGGCGCCCTTGGCGAGCGCCATGGTCGTGTCGATCGGATTGGTCTGCCCGTCGCCCGGCAGGAACACGCCGCCGACGACATCCGAGACGTCGAGCAGCGGCCAGCGGGCGTTAATCTCCGCCGCGCTGACGCGATGTACCTCCAAGCCGAAGGTCTTGGCCATCGAGGCGCCGCGCAAAAGCTCCTCCATTCGGCCGGGGGTCGTCGCGATCGATAGGCTGCCGCGCTGCTTGAAACCGGTCGCCTGTCCGGTCTCGGCCTCCAGCGTCGCGTAGAGATTGGTCGTATATTGCGCGAGCTTCGTCAGGTTAATTGTCGCGCGAAGCTGGCCGACGAGGCCGGCCGCATGCCATGTGGTGCCGCTGGTCAGCCGTTTACGTTCCAGGAGAACGACGTCGCTCCAGCCAAGTTTGGTCAGGTGATAGGCGATCGAGGCACCGACGACCCCGCCGCCGACGATAACAACCCGCGCATGGCTTGGAAGAGGACTGGTCATGCTTGGCGACTCACATTTTCAGGCGTGCGTTGGTCGGATCGTAGATCGGGTCGGTCGAAACCCACGCCTTGCGGCGTTCGCCGAGGATCTCGACGTCGAGTTCGGTTCCAAGCGCGATCAGATCGCCGCGGACATAAGCGAGCGCGATGGACTTGCCGATCGCGTGGCCGTAGCCGCTCGAAACCGTGAGGCCAACCCGCTCGTTTCCGTGCCAGACCGAGGAACAGTAAGGCGCATCCGCTTCGCCGGCTTCGGACGCCAGTGCGGACGCATCGCATGAGGAGGCCTCATCGGTGATGCATGGTGGGGGATGGCATAAGGTTTTTTACACGAATCGCGATTTCGAAAATGATGAACGTGACACTTTGGAAACGCTCCCGCG
>JBEINZ010000008.1:0-32210 GCA_040377825.1 Hyphomicrobiales bacterium
CTAGACCTTGAGCCGGTCCTTTTCGTTCGGATCGCTTCGATCCGAACGGGACAGGCTCTAGGTCGTGGTGGGGCCACCCGACGCTTGGCCGCGTGTCTTGTACAGCGAGAACACGATACCGCCGCCGATCAGCGCAAAGGTGACGCCGAGCGAGAACCAAGCGGGTATCTTGTCGAGGCCGAGTAGATCAGCCGCGAAAATTTTCGTGCCGATGAAAACAAGCACCAAGGCCAGCGCGTATTTCAGATAGTGGAAGCGATTGACCATGGCCGCGAGCGCGAAGTAGAGCGCGCGCAGCCCAAGGATTGCCATGATATTCGCCGTGTAGACGATATAAGGGTCCTGCGTGATGGCAAAGATCGCCGGCACGGAGTCGACCGCGAAGATGATATCGGCGACGTTGATGACCAGCAACGCCAGGAACAACGGCGTTGCATGCACCAGCTTTTTGCCTGTCGTCGCATCCAGCTTGCGGACAAAGAACCGCTCGCCGTGCAACTCCGGGCTCACCCGCAGCCAACGCTTGGCGAGGATTACGATCGGGTTCTTGGCGATGTCCATATGGCTTTCGCCCTGGAACATCATGCGGATGCCCGTGATGATCAAGAACGCCGCGAAAACCATCAAGATCCAGTCGAAACGCTCGACCAGAGCCGCGCCCGCCGCGATCATCAATCCGCGCAGGATGACGACGCCGATGATGCCCCAGACCAGCGCACGATATTGATACTTTGTCGGTATCGCAAAATAACCGAAGATCATCGAAATGACGAAGACGTTGTCGATCGACAGGCTCTTTTCAATGAAGAAGCCCGTGAAATACTCTAGCCCAGACTGCGGGCCAATGAGTAGCCACACGCCGATACCGAAGATCATGGCGAAGCCGATGTAAAAGGCCGAAAGCCAGAGGCTTTCGCTGACGCCCATCTCCCTGTCATCTTTGTGCAGGATCCCGAGATCGAAGGCGAGAAGAGCCAAGACAATCGAGAAGAAGGCGACCCAGGCCCAAACAGGTTTGCCGAGCCAGTCAGCCAAGAACAAAGATGCAACGACGTCCATACGGGGAGGCTCCTAGTGGTTATAGCCTGTCCCGTTCGAATCGAAGCGATCCGAACAAAAAGGACTGGCTCGAGTTATTGAATCTGGAGCAATTCCTTGTCGATTAGATGAGTCCATCTTATCGGGAATTGCTCTGGGCATCACCGAGTGCCCCGTTGAACGCTCGGCGATACGTAGTCTCCCCGACGCGCTGATTTAGATAAGATGCATCTGGCGTCTGACAAGAAGCTGACGAGCGTTAACGTGCTAGATCGGATATCATTCCGGCGGCGACGGCAAAGCGTGATACGGAAGGCACATCCCCTTGCGTAATATCGCCGACCGCCGCTAGCGTACGTTGCACCTCCCCACCATGAGCCGTCAGCCAGCCATCAAGCCCGTCCCCGGCCATGAAAGCCACGGCGGCAATACGCCGATGGGCGTCAGCGAGCATCCCGCGCGCCCGGTCAAGCGCCAAGCCGTCATAGTAGTCGCCGATCGGTATGGCGCGTGAGAGTTCAATAAGTGCCGCGATCCGGAACCGATCCGCCACCGCGAAATAGGCCTTTGCTGCGGTATCGAGATCAACGCCGGCTCTTTCGCCGACGATGACGATGTCGGGAATTCGCGCTTCCTGGTCGAGGACAGAAATTCGATCGGCCAAGGTCGCCGGCACGCCATTGGTTTGCAATTCCGTGGATCGCAACCGCGCGGCGCCTGCAATGCTCGCGGGCAGGATCTGCAAAAGGCGCGGGCCGATAGCAAGCATGCCTAAGCGGAAGCGCTCGACCATCGACCCAAGTGTCCTTGAGACACCTCCGCCCAGTGCGCCATTGCGCAAAAACCAAACGATCCCATCAAGCGTCAGGGCCTGCACCTTGGCGTAGAGATCGAGTTGCAGGCCGCCGGGTACTTGGCCATCCAAGGCGTCAATCTCTCGGTCGAGCGCGCCGAGGCCGAATGTTTCGCGCGCGACGATGAAGGCGCGGGTAATCGCCGGAATGTCCGCCCCGGTCTGATCGGCGATCCGGGTTGCAAGCGTCGGCCCGCCAGCGTCGATCATGGCGTTGACCAGGGAAGTGGCGATGATTTCGCGGCGCAGCCGATGCCCGTCAATGGCTTCAGAATATTCAGCGGCGAGACGCGGCGGGAAATAGCCATGCAGCACGCCGGTGAGCGTTGGCTCGTCCGGCACGTCGGTTTCCAGCAGTCGGTCCTTCAGGACCAGCTTGGCATAGGCGAGTAGAACGCCGATTTCCGCCCGGGACAACGGCCGCATGGCCTTTTCCCGTTGGGCCAAGGCCTCGTCATTCGGTAAGACCTCAACCGCGCGGTTCAGCAAGCCCTCGCGCTCCAGAGCCTGCATGAAGCGGGCCTGATAGCCGAAATCTTCCATGCCGCGCCGTTCGGTCAGGCTGATCGCAAGCGTTTGGCGGTAATTGTTGGATAGGACGAGCCCCGCCACGGCATCGGTCATGCTAGCGAGCAGCACATTGCGATCGGCTCGTGTCAGGAGGCCGGCGCGCTCCACGCCGCCGAGCGCGATCTTGATGTTGACCTCGAGATCGGACGAATTCACGCCCGCCGAATTGTCGATCGCGTCGGAATTGCAGCGTCCGCCTCGCATGCCGAAGGCAATGCGCGCGCGTTGCGTGACGCCGAGATTGGCGCCCTCCCCGATCACGCGGGCTTGCACCTCGTCGGCCGTTACGCGGATCGCGTCGTTGGCCTTGTCGCCGACCTCGGCGTCGCTCTCCGACGTCGCGCGCACATAGGTCCCGATCCCGCCGAACCACAAAAGATCGGCCGGCGCGGCGAGGATCGCACGCATGACTTCGCGCGGCGTCGCCCGCTCTTGATCGAAACCGAGCGCCAAGCGCGCTTCCTCGGACAATTCGATCGACTTCGCGGAGCGCGAGAAGACCCCGCCACCGGGCGAGATGATGCCACTGTCGTAATCCGCCCAACTGGAGCGGGGCAATTCGAACAGGCGCCGCCGCTCCGCGAAGCTCGCCACGATGTCCGGGTTCGGATCGATGAAAATGTCACGATGATCGAACGCGGCAATCAATCGGATCGTCGGCGCGAGGAGCATGCCGTTGCCGAAGACGTCGCCCGACATATCGCCGACGCCGACGACGGCGAACGGCTTCGTCAAGATATCAACGTCCATCTCGCGGAAGTGCCGCTTCACGGCCTCGAAGGCGCCGCGCGCGGTGATGCCCATCTTCTTGTGGTCATAGCCGGCGGATCCGCCGGAGGCGAATGCATCGCCGAGCCAGAAGCCATGCGCCTCCGCGATCCGGTTCGCCGTGTCGGAGAAGGTTGCGGTTCCCTTGTCGGCGGCGACCACGAGATAAGGGTCGTCGCCCTCGTGGCGGACGACGCGCTCGGGCGGCAGCACGCGGTCCACGCCGAGATTGTCGGTGACCGTCAGGAGCGAGGAGACGAAGATTTCATAGGCGGCGGTCCCCTCGGCAAGCCAGGCGTCGCGCGGCATGCCGGGCTTCAGCCATTTCGGCAGGAAACCGCCCTTGGCGCCGACCGGTACGATGACGGCATTCTTCACCTGTTGCGCCTTGACCAAGCCCAACACTTCGGTGCGGAAATCCTGCGGCCGGTCCGACCAGCGCAAGCCGCCGCGCGCCACCTTGCCGAAACGGGTATGGATTCCCTCGACACGCGGCGAATAAACCCAAATTTCGCGGAACGGCTTCGGCTCGGGCATGGCCGTGATCTGCCGGGACTCGATCTTGAACGCGAAAGTCTCGCGCGGCTGGCCATTCGCGTCGAGCTGGAAATAGTTCGCGCGGACCGTCGCGCGGACCGCGTTCAAAAACCGGCGCAGGATGGTGTCGTCGTCAAGGCTGGTAACCGCATCGAGAGCAGCTTCGATCGCCGCGATCGCCTCCGCCTCCAGTGCCGCGCGATCGCCGAGGAGGTCAGGATCGAAGCGGTGGCGGAACAACCGGACGATGAGTGCGGCAATGTCCGGCTGTCGCGTCAGCGTGCCGGAGATATAATCCTGAGCATAGGGAATACCGATCTGACGCAAGTATCGAGCGTAGGCGCGCAACAATGCGATCTCGCGCCAGCCGAGCTCGGCGGCGAGCGACAGCCAGTTGAAGCCGTCATTCTCGGCACGGCCGCCCCACACGGCCATGAATAATGCCTCGATGCGGGCGTCAACGACCTCGGTCAAGTCAACAGGTGATCCGTCCGCTCGCACCAAAGACATGTCGTGGAGGTAAATCGAACCGAGGCCGGCAGGATCGATGCGATAGGTTCTTTCATCGATGACCCGTAGGCCCATATTCTCCAGCACCGGAACCCGATCGGACAGCGGAATTGGCGCGCCGGAGGAGTATAATTTCAAAGCGATCCATGCCGGTGGGTCGGTGGGGTTGCGGTAAAAGTCGATGGCGACGCGCTCAGTCACATCGAGCCGCTCGAGCACGCGGATATCGGAGACTGCGGTCTCGACCGAATAGGCCTCGCGATAGGCCGGACCAAACGCCCGCGCATAACGCGTGAGCGCAAGCTCGGAACGCGTGGCGTCGAGCGTGCGCGAAAGCTGCAAGCCCAACGCGTCGGACCAAGTCCGCACGATCGATGTTACAGTCGCTTCGAGGGCCTCCTGGGAAATCTGAGGCGTGGTGCCGGCGGCGCGAGCGATAACGAAGTGTACCCGCGCGAGCGTTCCCTCGGGAAACGACGGCTGATAGCTGGAGACGCGCCCGTCGAAAGCATTTTCGAGCTGTTCGCCGATACGTATCCGTACATCGGTGGAATAGCGATCACGCGGCACATAGACGAGGACGGAGACGAAGCGATCAAACGTGTCGCGACGGGCAAGCACCCGCACGCGCGGATGCTCGTCCAGTGCCATGATCTGCATCGCGAAATCAGAAACCGTGGCCTCGTCCAATTGGAAAAGCTCGTCGCGCGGATAGCTTTCCAAGACGTTCAGCAGGACCTTGCCCGAATGGCTGACGGGATCGAACCCGGCCTGCGCAATCGTGCGGTCGACTTTATGCCGGATATAGGGGATAGTCCGGGTCGAGCGCGTGTAAGCCGTTGACGTGAAAAGACCAACGATCCGCAATTCGCCTGACAGTTCACCAGCGGCGGAAAACAGCTTCACGCCGACATAGTCCATGTCGATACGTCGGTGGATGCGCGACGGCACGTTAGATTTGGTCACGACGAGCGGCCGCGGCGAGCGCAAGAAGCCCGCCATCTCGCGCGACGCGTTGACACCCTCCGTCCCGCGCCGAAGAACCTTCAGGGAACTATCGCGCAGCACGCCGAGCGCGGTCTCGTCGATCCGCTCCAACCGCTCTTCACCGGATTCGATTTCCAGGCGATAGTCGCGGGTCCCTAGGAAGGTAAAATTGTCGTCGCGCAACCACTGCAGAAACTGCACGGCTTCGGCGATTTCGTCGACCGGCAACGGCGGCGGATTGGTGCGATAGGCGTCGATCACGCTATCGAGTCGAGCCAGCATCGTCCGCCAGTCGACAACCGCGCGGCGGACATCGACGAGCGCCGCGTCGATCCGCTCGGCAAGGCTGGTACGCTCGGCCTGTGAGACGATCTTTGCCACATGAATATGGATCAGACTTTCCCGCGTCGCGCCGTTCGCGGCCGTTCCCGCCGCGCCTTCAAATCCGATGAGCCGTCCATCGACCTGTCGCCTGACAGACAGGATCGGATGCAACACAAGGCGGATTTCGAGGCCCGACTCGGCCAACTCCCCCATCACGGAGTCGACCAGGAAGGGCATATCGTCATTGACAATTTCAATAACGGTGACGTCGCGCTGGCGAGTTCCACCATCGACACCGAGCGAAGGGTTCGCGATCGTGATGCGATGCCGACCTGGCTCGCGACCCTGGTAAAGTTCCCAGCTTGCCGTAGCAATCGCGGCGAGCTCGGACGCGGTATATGGCGCGATGTCTTCGGCAGCTCCGCGCCAAAACAGCGCCTCTGCGAAGCCGACGACATGATGAGCATCGACGTGACGCGACAGAATGCGACGGACGTCGTCGAGACGGATCTGTTTCTCAGCGTCTTTCAAATCCGGCATATGTCACCTCTACACGGCCAAATCGTCGTCGATCGACGACTCGCGCTGGATCGAAGCAACAATGCGGCCATTGCCGGTAGAGATCAACGTAACTAACGACGTCTATATGATGAGCCGGCGATTTTCGAACCCGGCGAAGCGCGTTGGGTTCGGTTATGCCGATTTTGTTGCTTGGTAGCGCTCCATTGCCTCCACAATCAGCCGCTCGGCATCCTCATGGCCCCCCCAGCGGACCACCTTGACCCATTTGCCGGGCTCCAGATCCTTATAGTGCTCGAAGAAGTGTTGGATCTGTTCCATCGTGATCGCCGGCAGATCAGCCGTCGAGCGGACCTTGTCGTATCGCTTGGTCAGCTTTGAAGACGGCACCGCCAGGATCTTCTCGTCGTGGCCCGCCTCGTCTTCCATGAACAGGACGCCGATCGGCCGGCAGTTCATGATGGCGCCCGGAACGATCGCCCGGGTATTGCAAACGACCACGTCGATTGGATCGCCGTCGTCCGACAGCGTATGCGGCACGAAGCCGTAATTCCCCGGATAGCGCATGGATGTGTAAAGGAAGCGGTCGACCACCAGGGTGCCGGACTCCTTGTCGAGTTCGTACTTGATGGGTTCGCCGCCGATCGGAACCTCGATAATCACGTTAACATCGTGCGGAGGATTTTTGCCGACCGGAATTGCCTCAATGCGCATCGTCTACTCCTAAACCGGGCCCAAGCCTCGCGCCGACATCCGGTCCGAGGTTCGGATGACATCGCGCTCGTGCATACCCGATCAAGCAAGCGACGCAAAGCCTACCGGGCGGGCTGTCCCGTTCGGATTGCTTAGATCCAAACGAAAAGGACTGGCTCAAGGTCTAGACTCTGGAGCAATTCCTTGTCGCTCGGATGATTCCATCCGAGCGGGAAATGCTCTTGCGGTAGCGTTAGGCCATCGACCATCCGTAAATCACGACGGGCAATGCGCGATCGCCGACCCGCTCCGCCGTTTCAGCGGCACGCTTTCCACCAATGCGGCCGTAAAAGCATTGTGCGCTCTCGTTGTCGCGTAGCGCGCGCACCGCGAAACTCTCAAAACCGAGTCGCTTCAATTCTTGGCGGGCGGCCTGAAATAGGAGTCGTCCGAACCCGAGACCTTGGTATTCGGGCTTAAGATAGATTTCGTAGATTTCCCCGGCATAGGGCAGCATCCGCATGCGGCTCGCGCCGACCGTGGCGTAACCGCATACTTGCCCACCCACTTCGATCACCAGAACCGCCGCGCGCCGCGCGATGGCTTTCGCCCACCAAGCCGGGCCGCGTCTAGCGATCATCCGTTCCAGGTTACCCCCTGGAATGATGCCGCGATAGGCGAGGCGCCATGCCTCGTCATGGATAGCGGCGATCGCAGCCGCATCTTTAGCGGTAGCGCGCCTGACACCGATCTGACCCAGTCTCATACGCAAAGCCTAACCCCGACGGTCGCGTTGGGAAAGAGAAAACCGACGCGTATCCCAAGGTGATTCGTTCAACTATCGTAGGGAGCCGAAAGGTGCCCTCCGCGGACGCCACGCGGCGCGATCAGTCCCGCTTGAGCTCGGCGTGAAGCCGAGGTCAAAGGCGCATTTCGGAATTGATTATTGTCTTGCCGAAGGGGCGCGCGATAATGCGCCGACTTTATGACGAGTCAGTGGATCGCCATGCGTCATGGCGCATTTCCCTTTTGAAGTGAGGAGAGACGTCGATGACCATTCGGCCCCGCCGAAGCGTGCTTTATATGCCGGGCTCGAATTCTCGCGCGCTGGAGAAGGCCAAAACGCTTTCGGCCGATGCGCTGATCCTCGATCTGGAGGATGCGGTCGTTCCTGATGCGAAGGACTCCGCTCGCGACCTCGTCACCAATGCCGTTCGTACCGGTGGCTACGGCACTCGCGAACTGATCATCAGGATCAACGGCCTTGACACTGCGTGGGGACCGGCGGACCTGGCGGCCGCCGCCGCTGCCGCTCCAGATGCGATTTTGATCCCGAAGGTTGGCGCGGCCGCCGATATTCATCGGGTCGGCTTGGCGCTCGACAAGACAGGAACTCCAGCGCATACCCGGATCTGGGCCATGATGGAAACGCCGAAAGCCATTTTGGCCGCCGACACAATCGCGGCTTCGGTCTCCGATCCGGCCGGCCGGCGGTTTGAGTGTCTCGTGCTCGGCACGAACGATCTTGCCAAGGAAACCCGCGCGCGGCTGATGCGAGGGCGGCTGCCCATGCAGGCATGGCTTTCGACCGCCGTTGCCGCCGCGCGTGCCCATGGCCTCGACGTCATCGACGGGGTGTTCAACGATCTCGACGACGAGGCCGCGTTCCTTGCCGAATGCGAACAGGGCCGCGACCTCGGCATGGACGGCAAGACGCTGATCCACCCGAAGCAGATCGGGCCCGCCAACGCGGTCTTTTCCCCGTCCCCCGATGAACTCGCGTGGGCGGAAAAGATCCTCGCCGCCTTCGCGCTGCCGGAAAACGCCGCCAAGGGCGCCATCACCCTTGACGGACGCATGGTGGAGCGGCTGCATGCCGACATGGCGGCGCGGACGGTTGTCGTCGCGCGGGCGATGAATTGAGACGGGAACACCGACATGAAGCTCTACCGCTATCTGACCGGCCCGGACGATGTCGCCTTTTGCAAACGCGTATCCGCCGCGCTCAATCGCGGCTGGAGCCTTGCCGGCGATCCGACGCTGGCCTTCGATCCGCTTAAAGGGCGCATGATCTGCGGTCAGGCAATCGTGAAGGATGTCCCGGACGTGGAATACACCGACGACATGGTGTTATCGGATTACTGATCGGGCCTGCCGGTTCGCCGCGCCCTGAAAACGCGGATCGAGCCGGTCACGCAGGCCGTCGCCGATCAGATTGAAGCCGAGCACGGCCAGCGCGATGGCAAGGCCCGGAAAAATCGCGTTGAGCGGCTGGCGCGACAGAAAGGTCTGCGCCTCGTTCAGCATCCGGCCCCAGCTCGGATCCGGCGGTCGAACCCCAAGCCCGAGATAGGACAGTCCGGCCTCCGCGAGGATCGCGAGCGCGAACTGGATGGTCGACTGCACGATTAACAGGCCCGCGATATTCGGCAGCACGTGCCGAAGAGTAATCCGCATCGACCCGAGCCCCATCGCGCGGGCCGCCATGACGAATTCCCGCGACCAGACCTGCAGGGCGGCCGCGCGGGACAGCCGGGCGAAGACCGGCACGTTGAAGACGGCGATCGCGATCACCGCGTTTCCCGCGCCGGCGCCCGCGATGGCTGTGATCATCACCGCAGACAACACCACCGGAAAGGCGAAGACCAAATCCGCCGAGCGCATGACTAGACCGTCGAGGATTGACCCCGCCGTCGCCGCCGCCAAGATCCCCAGCGCTAATCCAACCAAAAGCCCCGCCAAAACCGCCGCGAGGCCGACGCCGAGCGAATTCACGCCGCCGCGCATCAACATGGAGAGCACGTCGCGGCCGAATTGATCCGTGCCGAGCCAATGCCGCGCGCTCGGCCCCTGCAGGCGGTCGACGATCGCGATAGTGGTCGGATCATAGGGCGTCCAGACCAGCGATACGACAGCGCCGAAGACGACGATGCCGGCGCAGAGCACGCCGAGGCGGAACGACCAACGTGTCCCGCGCCTCATGCGCGACCCCGGGCAAGGCGGGGATCGACGAGGCCATAGAGCACGTCGACGAGAAAATTGACGAGGATCACCATGGCCGAGAAGACCATGACCAGATCCTTGACCACGATGATGTCGTGCTGACCGATCGCCTGAAAAACGAGACGCCCAAGGCCGGGTAGCGAAAAGACGTTTTCGATGACGATCGCGCCGGCGATCAGGAAGGAAACTTGAAGGCCGAGAATGGTCAGCACCGGGATCAGCGCGTTGCGAAACACATGGCGGCGCATGGTCTCGGGCAGCGACAGGCCCTTGGCGCGCGCCGTCCGCATCCAGGGCTCGGCCATCGCCTCGAGCGCCGCGCCGCGCATGATCCGCGCAAGCACCGCGGCTTGCGGCAGCGCCAGCGAGATCGCGGGGAGGATGAGCGCCTTGAGCCCGGGCACAATCCCGCGATCCCAGCCGGGAAAGCCGCCAGACGGCAGCCAACCGAGCGTCACCGAGAAAAGCAGCACCAACAGGATCGCGAACCAGAAGCTCGGTACCGCCAAGCCGATTTCCGCGAAGACCATGACCGCCGTGTCGGATGCCGAATTGGCGCGCGCCGCGGCGAAAAGCCCGAGCGGCAGACCGATCGCGGCGGCCAGAAGGATGGACAGAAAAGCAAGCGGCAAGGTGACCGCGAAGCGTTCGGCAATCAGCGCCGCGACAGGTATCCTGTAGGTGTAGCTCGTTCCGAGATCGCCCGTCGCAAACCCAACAAGCCAACGGAAAAAACGCTCCAGAATAGGCCGATCAAGCCCGAAATCCGAGCGCAACGCCGCCAGCGTCTCCGGGGTCGCGTTGACGCCGAGCACCACCGCAGCCGGATCGCCCGGCAGAAGCTCCAGCATCACGAAGATGATCACGGCGGCGGCAAGCAGCGTGACCAACGCGGCAATGAGACGACGGGCGATGAAAGTCATGACCGGACGCCTCCCGGCCGCGTCACTTCCAGGACAGTTCGGCGAGCGGGTTCGCCGGCAAAGGCCAATCCGGCCACATGCCGTCAAGCCCGACGCGCGTGACCGTGATCTTCGGCAAGACGAAGAGGAAGACGTTGACGGCATCATCCGCCAACAGCCGCTGCGCGTCGCCGTAAAGCCGATTGCGCGTCGCCTCGTCGCTCGCGGCGTCGACCTTTGCCATCAGATCGACGAAGGCGGGGCTCTTATAGCCGAAATAGTAGTCCGGTCGGGCATAGATGCCGATATCGAGCGGTTCGGTATGCGCGATGATCGTCAGATCGTAATCGCGATTCTTGAACACGCGGTCGAGCCATTGCGGAAACTCGATCGGCTCGAGCGTCACGCGAACGCCGACCTGCGCCAACATGGCGGCCACGATTTCCGACGAGCGCCGCGCATAGGCAGGCGGCGGCACCTTCATCACCGCCTCGAAGCCATTGGGGTAGCCGGCTTCGGCAAGCAATGCCCTTGCCTTCGCTGGGTCGTAGAGGTAGCGCCCGGTCAGATCGATATAGGCCGGCTGCGTCGGCGAAAAATGGCTGCCGATCGGCGTGCCCGCCCCGTTGATGGCGCCGAGATTGACCTGATTGCGGTCGATCGCGTGGGAAATCGCCCGCCGTACCCTGACATCGTCGAACGGCTTTTTGCCGTTGTTCATGGCGACGATGGTCTCGCCCTCGGTCTTGCCGATCACGACGCTCAGGTCCTTGTCGGCCTGCAAATCGGGCACGGCTTCCGGCGCCGCGAGATTGGAGAGCGCATCGCAATCGCCCGAGCGGATGCCGGCCACCTGCGCTTGTGCGTCGTTCACGAACCGGAACGTGGCACGCGGGATCGCGACCTTGCCGCCCCACCACGCTTGGGAGGCGACGAGCGACAAGCGGTCGCCCCGCGTCCATCGGTCGAACTTGTAAGGACCGGTGCCGACCGGGTTCGTGGCGTTGGTCGCGGCGCTACGCTGCGAAAAGATCACCGCATCGCCCCAGGCAAGCCCGTAAAGGAAATTGGCGGCGACTTGCTTCAGCGTGATTTTGACGGTCGCCGCATCCGGGGTCTCGATGGCCGCGATCGGCTGAAAGATCCATTTCTGCGCGTTCTTGGAATCCGCGGCAAGCGCGCGCTCGAGCGTGAACTTAACGTCGGCCGCGGTGAAGGGCGCGCCGTCATGAAAGGCCGCGCCTGGGCGCAGCGTGAACGTATAGACCAGCCCATCCGGCGAGACCGTCCAGCTTGTCGCAAGCTTCGGCACGATCTTGCCGGCGCGGTCGATCGCCACAAGACCCTCGAAAACATTGCCATAGGTGACCTCGCGGATCGCCTGCGCCGCGCCGAGCGTCGGATCGAGCACAGGCGGCTCGAGCGACATGCAGATAGTGTCCTGACCGCGGTCTTGCGCGGAGAACCCCGGCGCGGCCGCGGAGAACAGGGCCGCGCCTACCAGGGCCCCGCGCGCCAGAATGCCGGCCAGCCTCTTTGCTGCCTGTCCATGCGTCATGCGAACTCCCTCGACAACAAAACCACGGCATCGCGTTCGACCGGGATGCCCTTATAATCGATCATCGCATATCCGCGACCCCGCCGCGCGCCGTCCAATTGACAACGGGCCGAGGGCGCCAGTGGCGGCGTGCTTTTCACCTTTGCAATCATCGGCGACGAACTAACCCGCCGAGGCAATGTGCCGCAACAGGCAGACCACTATCGCCAGCACGCAACGCCCTGCGCGGGTAGCTCGCGCGCGCCGAGAAGAAATACCGCGTCCTCGGGTGCCGGGACGCGGTATGTCTGCGGCCCGTAGTTGAACGCGAAGGTGAGCGCGCCGCGCCGACGGATGCGGATCGCCTCAGGCAGATCCATCAATTCAAGACCCGCCGCTTCCAGGAAACCGCGCATGGTCCCGGTGAGCAGGTCCGCATCCGGCCAAGTCGTCACGTACCAACCGCGCGGGCCCGCAATCACGGCCGGAATCCGGTAGGCAGGATCGACAACCTCCGAGAGGACGCGCGCCTTGGCATCCTTGATCTCGACGTGATCGATCCAGCGCATGGCAAGCCCCGCGACGGCGCCCTCGACGGGCTTGGTCAGGCCCGGACGCAGCGAGGAAACTTGCGTCACGCGGACCGGGATCAGCGAAGCGAGCGGCCCCGGCGGCAGGCCTTCGGGGATCGCATAATGCCGGGTCTTTGAACCCGTGCGTGGCCCGAACAGGATCGGCGCGTTTGATGCCTCAAAGGCCGCGACCGCCGCCTCGCTCGCATATGGCAGCGTCGGTACAACCACCGCGCGATAGGCGGCGAGATCCGCGCCCGGAGGGACGATATCCACATCGAGCCCAAAGCGGCGGATCGCCTCGTACCAGCGGAAAACGAGCTCGCGATAGTCGAAGTCCTTGCCCTGCGGCTGAATTTCCAGGATCCAACACGCCTCGTAGTCGAACACCAGCGCGACCGGCGCCTTCCCCGACGCCGGCAGCGCCCCGATCGTGGCGAGTTCGCGCCCGACCGTGGAGGCTTCCTCGCCGCCGGGCGAGAGCGTGCGGTCGGGGCGGTTCAAGCCGGCATGCATCTGCTCCTGCCCGAACGGCGCCTGCCGCCAACGGAAATAGCTGACCACCTCGGCGCCGTGCGCGAGCGCCTCCCAGGTAAACAGACGGATCTGCCCCGGCTTCGGCACCGGGTTCCACGGCGCCCAATTCACCGGCCCGGGCTGCTGCTCCATGACCCACCAGCGCCCGCGCCCGACGCCGCGATAAAGATCGTGGTGGAACGGCGCGATGTCCGGATGCGAGGTCTCAGCCCAGCGCGCATGCTCCGGCTCGGAGAACGGAAAACGCTCGGCAAAGCCGATCGGATAGGAGTCCCAACTTGCGAGATCGAGATGCTCGCCAAACGGCCAATGATCGAATTCAGTGAAGAAGCCCATGAAATTGTGGGTGACGAAGCGGCCCGGCGAATGCTTGCGGATGATCTCCACCTGCATGCGGTCATAGGCGACCACCTGCTCGGAGGCGAAGCGACGGTACTCAAGCCGCGCGGCGGGGCTCGTCTCAGTCACCGCGCCGACCGGCAGCGCGACCGCGTCGAAGCTTGGCGTCTCCATCGACCAGAACACATTGCCCCAAGCCTCATCCAACCGATCCGGCGACTGGTAGCGCCGACGCAGCCAGGCCTGGAAGGCAGTGCGATCGACCGGGCTGTAGGACAGCACGGTGTCATGGCAGCCGTATTCATTGTCGGTCTGCCAACCGACGACGCCGGGATGAGCGCCGTAGCGCTTGGCGATGATTTCCACGATCCGCCGGCTCTCGTCGAAATAGACTTCGGACGAGAACGTGTAATGCCGGCGGGAGCCGAACCCGCGCACGCGGCCCTCGGCATCCATCGGGGCAATGTCGGGATGCAGATCCATCAGCCATTTCGGCGGGGTCGCGGTCGGCGTGCACATGACGACCTTAAGGCCGTGCCGATGCAGGAGGTCCACCGCCCGGTCGAGCCAATCAAGATCGAATCGGCCCGGCGCCGGCTCGATCCGGCTCCAGGCGAATTCCGCGATCCGCACGAAGGAGATACCGACCTCCCGCATGCGCCGCGCGTCGTCTTCCCACCAGGACTCGGGCCAATGTTCGGGGTAGTAGCAAACGCCAAGCATGACGAACTCCGGAAGCGTTCCAGGCGGAAGAAGTTTCAGAAAATACGGATAGTTAGAGCAACGCGCCGTTGACGATGGCGCGCCCGTCCGCGTCGAACAGGTGGCAGCTCTTGGTCGAAATCCCGATCGCGAGCATTTCGTCGCGGCTGACCCGCGTTAGTCCGTCGGCGCGCACCACAAGCTCGCCGCCGGGGATGTCGGCATAGACCATCGTTTCCGCGCCGAGATGCTCGGTCAGCCGGACGCGACCGACGATCCGCGCGTCCGCGTTGTCAGGTCCGCCGAGGTGCTCCGGCCGTACGCCAAGCGTCAGTTTTCCTTGCGGAATCCGCGCGCCCGCGACCATGAGATCGAGCGTCGCGTTGCCCGGCAACCGCAGCCGTGCCCGGCCATCGGCAATACCCTGCAGCTCCACGGTTAGGAAATTCATCTTCGGCGAGCCGATGAAGCCGGCGACGAACATGTTCGCCGGACGATGGTAGAGATCGAGCGGACTGCCGACCTGCTCGATGCGGCCCGCATTGAGCACGACGATCTTGTCGGCCATGGTCATGGCTTCCACCTGATCGTGCGTCACGTAGATCATGGTCGATTTCAAATCGGCATGCAGTTTGCCGATCTCCACGCGCATCTGCACGCGCAACGAGGCGTCGAGGTTCGACAGTGGCTCGTCGAAGAGGAAGACGTCCGGCTCGCGCACGATCGCCCGACCGATCGCAACCCGCTGGCGCTGGCCGCCGGAGAGCTGGGCCGGCTTGCGCTTCAGGAGCTGTTCGAGCTGCAGTAAGCTGGCCGCGTGGTCGACGCGCCGCTTGATCTCGGCCTTTGGCGCGCCCGCCATTTTGAGGCCGAAGGAAATGTTCTCCTGTACGGTCATGTGCGGATAAAGCGCGTAGGACTGGAACACCATCGCGACGCCGCGATTGGCCGGCGCGACGCGCGCCATTTCCCGCCCTCCGATCGCCAGCGACCCGAAGGTGATGTCCTCAAGCCCGGCGATCATGCGCAGAAGGGTGGATTTTCCGCAGCCTGACGGGCCGACGAAGACGCAGAACTCGCCGTCGCCGATGTTGAGATCAACGCCCTTGATGATCTCGACCTCGCCGAAGCTCTTACGAACATTCGATAAGACGACGTCGGCCATGGGATCAGCCCTCCGCGCTGCGGGTTATTTCGATGAGTACGGCACTCTCAGGAAGCATCTGCGGCACCGTGATGCCGACCGTTGCGATCAGCGCGGCGGGAACCGCGACCTCGCCGCGAAGAAGCCGCGCCTGCGCCTCGTGAATTCGCACAAAGGGCGGCACTTGCGGTGCGGGAAGAGCAAGTCGGGCAAGTTCGCCGCCGAACAAATCGACGATGTCGCCAGGGAGCCGGATCGGGGCGGGGTGCTCCAGGAGTGGATGGGAAGCCTGCGCGACGATCAGGACGATCGTGCCCCGCGCGGCCACGCCATGGACATGCCGGCCGTCGCGATCGGGCAGACGGAAGGCGCACCCGCCGTGGAAAAGCGGCCTCAGTCGCTTGTGTAGCGCGATCCAAGCCGAAAGCGCCGAGCGCTCGTCGGCGTTCAGCGCGAGCGGGCTCATTTCCACGCCGAGATGATAGGGCAGCGCCACGATGGCGCGGAAGTCGAGGGAATGGCGACGCGCGGTCTGATGGTTCGGACTTGCCGAGATATGCGCGCCCATCACCTCGGGCGGCAGAAATAGCGCGGCGCCGCGCTGGATCTCAAGCCGTTCCAGGGCGTCGGTGCAGTCCGACGTCCAGACCCGGTGCGTGCGCGCCAACGCGCCCCAATCCGCGCGACCACCGCCGGACGCGCAGCTTTCGATTTCGACATGCGGATGGGCCTCGCGGATCCGGTCGACAAGCGCGTAGAAGGCACGCACCTGCCCGCCGGTCGCGGCGCGGCCGGAGGCATCGCCGACCGCCGTCAGGTCGCGGTTCATGTCCCATTTCAGATAGCTGATGCGATGGGCGGACAGGATCGCGTCGATCCGGCCAAACAGATAGTCCGTGACCTCGGCGCGCGTCAGATCGAGCACCACTTGATTGCGCGAGGGCAAGAGCGCGCGGCCGGGCAGTTGCAGCGCCCAATCGGGATGCGCGCGGAAGAGATCGGACACCGGATTGACCATTTCCGGCTCGACCCACAGTCCGAATTCCATGCCGAGGCCGGTCACGTGATCGACCAACGCGCCGAGGCCATTGGGATATTTGCGCGGGTCCACCCACCAATCGCCAAGGCTCGTCGTATCGTCGTCGCGTCGGCCGAACCATCCGTCGTCGAGCACGAAGCGTTCAATGCCGATCGCCGCCGCTGCGTCGGCCTGGGCCTTCAGGTTGGCGAGATCATGCGCGAAGTAGGTCCCTTCCCAGGTATTGAGCGTCACTGGGCGCGGACCGATACCCGGCCATGTCAGGATCTTGGTTCGGGCATGGTCGCGGAACCGCGCAGCGAGAGCGTCGAGATCCCGTCCGAAGCCGATATAGACCAAGGGGCTCGTGTAAGCCTCGCCGGCGGCGAGCACGAACTCGCCCGGCTCAAACAGCTCCCCGGCATGGACGATCCGGCGCCCGTCATCAAGCCGATCGACGATGATCTGATGATTGCCGCTCCAGCCGAGGGTGAGCCCCGCGACGGGGCCGGACAATTCGCCAAAGCCGGGACGACCGAGGATAATCGCCGGAAACCGATCATGCGAGGTTCGACCGCGCCTATTTTCCTTGATGAAAAGCCCCGAACCGAGCCGCTCGCGGCGGGCGTGAAACTCTCGGCCCCAGCCGCCCTCGAAGGTGAGAACCTCGTCGTGGTCGGCATCGACGAGAAGACTGCCGGCCATGCATCGGTCGAGGACGAAGTCGTCCGCGCCGTCGTTGACGAGCGTTGCGCGCATGGAGAGTACACTGCCCGACGCGTCGATCTCGATGATGAGCGACAGCTCCGCCACCCGGTCGCGGCCGACAAGGACGGTGCGGCCGGGTTTCGTCTCCCGCTCGGTCCATTCGGAAAATTCCATCAGAAAGTCGCGCCCGCCGCGATGACCGGCGATCGCCGGCGCGCCGAAGAACCCCATCCCGCCCGTCGGCAGCAGCACCGCGGCGGGTACGTTTTCGTCCATCCCGTTGATGCGGCTTGACCGCGCCATGAGATCTCCAAGCGCGCGAAAGGCCGTCTCGCTCGGCAGCACAAAGGCTCCCCACGCCGCGATGCGCGGCTGACCGCGCTCGGGCAACGTGAGGACCAGCGTCTGGCCGGCACCCCGAATGACGCGCGCCGCGCTCATTCCTTGGTCGCTCCGAGCGTCAGGCCGGCGATGAAATGGCGTTGCATCAGGAAGAAAATCAGAACCGGCGGGATCGCCGCAATGATCGAGCCGGCCGAGATCAATTGCCAGGAGGCAAGCCACATCCCCTTCAGCGATTGCAGGCCCGCGGTAATCGGGCGGACGTCGTCGGACTGCACCAGCACCAGCGACCAGAAATAGTCGTTCCAAATGAAGGTGAAGACCAAGACCGAGAGCGCGGCGATAGCGGGCCTCACCAAGGGCAGCACGATGTGGCGGAAGATCTGAAGCTCGCTCAGGCCTTCGAGCCGCGCGGCCTCGATGAGCGCATCCGGCAGCTGCTTGATGAAGTTGCGCATGAAGAGCGTGCAAAAGCCGGTTTGGAACGCCACATGGAAGACGACGAGCGCCCAGATCGTGTCATAGAGCGGGATCGTTTCGATCATCAGGGTCCTGACGGGGATCATCAGGATCTGGAATGGCACGAAGTTTCCGGCGATGAAGATCGAAAAGAGCAACAGATTGCCGCGGAAATTGAACTTGGCGAGCGCATAGCCGGCCATGCACGACATGGCCAGCGCGCCGGCCACCGCCGGCACGGTGATCATGACGCTGTTCAACAGAAACTGCGCCATCGGAGACTGGGTGAAGGCCTCGATGTAGTTGTCGGGGAACCGGATCTTATCCGGCCAGCCCCAGAAGTTGCCACGGTTCAAGTCCTCGATTGAGCGGACCGAGGTGATGGCGACCGCAAACAACGGCAGCAGCCAGATCATCAGGGAGATCGGCACCGCGACCTTGTAGGCGATCCGAACGGGAAACGACGTCTTGGCGATCGGGGTCGGAAACATGGCTTCTCCCTAACGCGCTTCGCGCTTCAGCATGCGCCAGAGGAAAAAGGCGATGTAGACGTCCATGACGAGGAACAGGACGGTCGCGATCGCCGCTCCGTAGCCGTAGCGGAAGGCCAGGAAGGTTTGCTCGTACATGTAATAGGCAAGCACGGTCGATGAGTTGTAGGGACCGCCGAGCGTCATGATCGCAATCAGATCGAACGAGCGCAGCGCGCCGACAACCGAAACCACGATGGCGATGAAGGTCGCCGGCCGCAATTGCGGGATGATGATGTGGCGCAACAGCCGCCAGCCCTTGGCGCCGTCCATCCGCGCGGCCTCGATCAGCTCCGGATTGATGGCGGTCAAGCCCGTCAGGTAGAGGATCATGCAATAGGCGGTCTGCGGCCAAAGGCCGGCGAGAATGACCGCGAAGGTCGCCCAGGTCTCGCTTTCCAAAAGCGCGACATGCGGAATGCCCAGGACATCGAAAATTGTGTTCAACAGCCCGAACTGGGCGTTCATGAACCAGGAAAAGACCAGACCGACAACGACTTGGCTGATCACGAAGGGGAAGAAAAACAGTGACTTGACCAGCCGCATGCCGAACATGGTCTGGTTCAGGAACAACGCCACGGCAAGCCCGAACGCCGGGCAGAGCATGAAGGCGACGAGCCACCAAGCATTGTTTCGGATCGCCGTCCAAAAGACTGGGTCCTCGAACAGCTCGATGTAGTTTCCGAAGCCGACGAATCGCGGCGTCTTGATGCCGTCCCAGTCATGCAGCGACAGCCATAGACTGTCGAAGATCGGGTAGAGCACAAAGACCGAGAAAAAGATCGCGGCCGGCGTCAGGAGGATCAGCGGCGTCAAGACCATCTGATTGCGGCGCCACCACGTGTCCGGAACGACCGGCCGCCAACGCGGCGCGGCACGATCGAGACCAACGACATCGGCAGCCATGAGGCCATCCTCCCAGAATCCGGATGCGTATTCCGGCCAAAAAGCGGCGTCGCCGGGCGAAGGCAATGAATTCGAAAATCGCGACGGCGGTCTATCGGTCCAAAGACAGGAAAAGGCCCGGATCCGACTCATCGGATCCGGGCCAATTGGGCGTCAGTTCGCGCCGTAGATGCGCTTACGGGCACGCTCGATGTCGTCAATCACCTTGTCGGCGCGATCAGGGTTGATCATGAACTCCTGGAAGCCTTTCATGCCGACCGTGGCGAGGTCCTCGGACGTATCGCGATCGAAGAACTGGGCGATGCCGGTGGCCTTGCCGAGCAATTCCTTGCCCTGACGCAGGAAGCGGTCGTCGGCGACGGCGGCCTTGGAGTTGATCGGAACCTGCAAGAGCGCCTTGTTGATCGATTCCTGCACATCGGCGCGGGCGACGAAGGCGAGGAACTTCTTGGCGTCTTCTTTATTCTTCGCCTTTGCCGGGATGTGGATCGAATCCATCGGCGCGTCCTCGTTGAGGTCGTTGCCCGGATTGATCGACGGGAAGGCGAAGAAGTCCATGTCGTTGGCGATGTCCTTGGGGAAGTTCGGCGTGATGAAGTTGCCGATCAGCATCATCGCGGACTTGCCTTGATAAAGCAGCGCCTGGCTTTCCTGCCACGACACAGAGGCGTGGTTCTTCACGAAGCAGCCCTTGTCGAGCAGTTCCTTCCACTTGGCGAAGACGGCCTTCACGCGGTCGTCCGTATAGGACACCTTGCCGCCCATGAGACTCATGTGGAAATCGATGCCATTGGTGCGCATGTTGAGGTAGTCAAACCAGCCGGCGGTCGGCCACAGGTCCTTGGAGCCGATCGCGATCGGGTCAACACCCGAGGCCTTGATCTTCTCGCAAGCCGCGGTGAATTCGGCCCAGGTCTTCGGAGCAGCGGTCACGCCGGCCTTGGCGAACAGGTCTTTGCGATAGTAAACACCCCAATGATAGTAGGTATAGGGCATGCCGTACTGCTTGCCCTTATCGGTCACGAGGCCAACGGCGACCTTGCCGAGTTCGTCCTTCACGGTCGCGGTATAGACATCGGACACGTCCTCGAGCAGACCCGGCTCGGAAAACTGCTTCATACGGGTGCCGACGTACCAATAGACAACGTCGGGCGAGGCCGAAGTCAGCCAATTGCGGATCGACTTCTTGTAGCTTTCGTGGTCGTAAACGTTGAACTTAACGTCGACCGAAGGATTCTCTTTCTTGAACTGCTCGATGACGACTTCCCAGGCCTTGCGCGGCGCCGGGTCCGACGTATCGGCGTTGATGACAAGCGTACCGGCAAAGGCGGCAGAGGCAGATAGAACGACGGCGACAAGCGCGCCACCGATGGCTCGCGTAAAGACCATGATATCCTCCCAAAATGGAGCCGCTGGCGTGCGGCCCTCGTTCGCTGATCGGGGAGGCGCGGGTCGCGCCCCGCACCCAACCAGATGGCGAACGATCTTGCCCATGGTTTTTCCGGGCTTTCTTCCTACGTTTGTAAAATTGCCTCCGGGATCCTAAGGTCCGTGCCGATTCCAGGTGGAGCCATTGCGAATGACGAGCGTGATTTTTGATGACCATCGATTTTGCGCCGGTCGTGAACTGGATGTGAAGCGCATGCCCGAGCCTCACACCCACAGCCAGATCGAGCTGAACTATCTGCTTGCGGGCCACATGACGTATCTTTTCAATGGCCGCGCGGCCCGGATTGAGGCCGGGCGCTTGGCGCTCTTTTGGGGCACGATTCCGCATCAGGTGATCGATAAGGCCGAGCACACGACATTCGTTTGTCTCTATGTCCCGATTTCAATTTTTCTGGGCATTCCACTATCCGAACGCTTCCGCGGCATGATCCTGCAAGGCGCGCTGATCGAGGCGGACCGCATCCTGGAGACCGACTTGAGCGTCTTCTCTCGTTGGCGAGAGGAGTTGCTTCGCGCCGACGATCGAATCGAGCGGATCGTGCGCGACGAGCTTTCCGCCCGGATCCGGCGGATCGACCTTGATGGGTGGTCGGATGTATCAGCATCCGGGGCATCCCCCGCCGCGCGCGGTACGCGGGGGAGCGCACGTCGGCTTGACCAGGTCGAACGAATGACTCGGTTCATTTCCGACCACGCCGGCACCGCGTTGACGATCTCGCGGATCGCCGAGGAAGTCGAGCTGCACCCGAACTATGCCATGACGCTTTTTCGCGACACACTCGGCATGACAATCTCGCAATATCTCATCCGGCAGCGGCTGCAGAGCGCGCAAGCGCTGCTGCTTGGCACCGACGGCGACATTACGTCGATCGCATTTGAAAGCGGCTTCGGATCGGTAAGCCGATTCTACGATGCGTTTGGTTCGAAATTCGGCATGACGCCGCGGGAGTATCGGCTGAGGTTTCGAAATGCCGCCGCTGACAGAGCCCCAACTCGAGTTGTTGCGACTGAAATAACAGACAAGGCATGAGTAAACATAAATTACAACATATTCATCCAACAAGATAGGTGAAGACTGTTTTCAGCGGTTTCCTTTACTCTCGCTTAATCAACAAAAACTGTATCAATATTAAATTACTATAATCACCCTATTCTCACCCATGGCTCAAGAATTTCTGCTTGAATTCTAAGCCCACTTGAAAAGATGATGGAGTCGTTCGTTCATGCAAGCCGATTGGCCAAATGACATCTCTATTGCAAACCAATCCTACTGCGAAAACTGACGCTCCCACCAACGGGGTTGCGTCTTCGGACGCGTCCTTATTGGGACGGTCGGTCAATCCCCATGGCGATGACGTTCTGAGCGAGCTGATAGCGGGCGCGTCCATCGCCATCGCTTTGTCCGATCTTACCGGCGTGATCGCGAGCGGTAACGCGGCGTTCCTCGCCTTTGCGGGGCTTGTGGGAGGTGGCGGGCCTAAAAGGCTGCAGGACTTGGTTTGCGGCGAGGACCAAGTCGTTTTGGAACGCATGCTGACAATTGCTCGGCATGAAGGATGTTACGGGCCCATCAGCCTTCGCCTCTTGGAGCAGCCCAACGCAACCGTATTGCATGTGCGTATTCAGGGCTTCGTGGTCATCGGCCGGGATGGCGCGCGCCTTTGGTCAATCGTGTCGGACGGTGTCCAATCAGCGGAACCCTTAGGGCACGTAGCGCGGGTCGAACAAGCCACGCCTGAGACCGTTGCCGGCGTCGACGGATTGCCATTGGGCAATCCTCTCGGATTGGGGCTAGAGAAGGCGATCGAGAACGCGTCGACCGAACGGCGGAAGCTCGCCCTGGTTTTGATCCACCTGAACGGCTTCGACCTCGTCAGCGACACACTCGGCGCGGCGGTCGGAGACGCCGTCTTCAAGGAAGTTGGCAAGCGGTTGAAACGCAACGTCCGCAGCCGAGATTTCGTGGCTCGCGTCAGCGCCAACAGCTTCGGACTGGTAATGTCGAACCTTCAACGCAGATCCGATGTGGAGACAATGTCGGCAAGGCTTATTGACGCCATATCAGCGGCAATGCCTGCCCCGGCCGACGGGATTCGTCTCGGGGCCCATATTGGGGTCAGTCTTTACCCCGAACACGGCAAGTCCGCAAAGGCGTTGGCCTGGGCGGCCGACATTGCCTTGCGCACCGCCAAGGGCTCCGACCGCAATAAACCGTATGTTTTCGATCCCTCGATGGTGAACGAGGCCAAGAAGCGGTTCAATGCGGTCACAACCTTGCAGGCGGCGATCGCGGAGAACCGTATCGTCCCGGTTTATCAACGCATCGTGGACCTGAAGACCGAAACGACGGCGGCGTTTGAGGTCTTGTTGCGCGTGCGCGACGATGATGGCGGCCTGCTGCCTCCGAGCTTGCCGATGCTCGCCGAACCGGCGCTGCGACGCGCGATTGACGACTATATGTTTAGCCTTGTGGTGGACCAGATGGCGGGTTGGATCGCGAGCGGGATCGCTCCGCCGCATGTGTCCGTCAATTTGAGCGGACCGGCACTGTGGGATGCCATGAGCGCGGGTCGGTTGTCCGCCGCGCTGGGCGAGAGGTCGGTGCCGCCCGATCGTATCTGCATTGAGATCACGGAGAACCTCTTTCTGGGAGCAGACACCGAGCGCACAACGTCGGTCATGCTTGGGTTGTGTCGCGAAGGTTTCCGTTTTGCGCTCGATGATTTCGGCACGGGTCACGCCTCGTTAACTCATTTGAAGGCATTGCCGATCAGCGAAGTCAAAATCGATCGAACCTTTATCAATGATATCGAAACGAACCCGCGAAGCAGCTCGATCGTGACGTCCCTGATCGATCTGTGCCATTCGCTCGGTAAATCCGTCGTGGCGGAAGGAATCGAATCGCGGCGACAGAAGTCCATTCTGACCAACCTCGGATGCGATTTCGGTCAAGGTTTTCTGCTTGGCCATCCATTCGAGGCGGCGGAGGCTGAAGCGCATTTGACGCGCGAAGCCAGTCGTCGGGCACGAACGATCCGACACGCATCCCACAACCCGCTCCGGCCGTAGCCTAAATGCATGGGGCTTGTGCTCGCGTCGACGTCGCGCCACCTCTACGCTAGAGGATTTCCAGATCGGATGGTTACATCCGATCGACAAGGAATTGCTCCAGAGTCATTACCTTGAGCCGGTGGCACTAAACTTGGGCGCCTGGAATGGAGCGGAAGTACCTATGTTTGACCGTCTGAAGCGCTTCTTCCAGGACGTGACCGGCGCCGAGCCGTTGGCGCGCGAACCCGTTGATGAGAGTCGTCTTGCCGTCGCTTCGCTCATGATCCACGTCATCGGGATTGACGGTGCGATCGGTGACGCCGAGCGGCGGTGTTTTGAGCGCCTATTGGAAAAGCACTTCCAGCTCGATGAAGCGGCCGTCGACGAACTATCCGAAGCCGCGCGCCTCGCCGACTTGGAGGCCGTCGATCTTTATCGCTTCACCAGCATCTTGAAACGAAAAGTCGACTTGACCGGCCGGCTCGCGATCGTCGAGCTTCTGTGGGAAATGGTCTTTGCCGACGGCAAGGTTCACGAATTCGAGGACAATGTTGTCTGGCGGATTGCCGACCTGCTTGATATCGGTACGCGAGACCGCGTCCTCATCCGCAAGAAAGTTGAGGCCGACCACGCCGCGTACGACGATTCGGCTTGATCGCCGCCTTGCGTGCGCGTCATATTGTTTGGGTCAACAAGGCTGCCAGAACGCGACGTTTAAGCGAAACCGTTCTGACTACCTCAAACCCGATGGGTCCCCCTTGTTTTGGGAGCCTAGCCAGACGTGTTCATGCAAGCGATCAAGTCGCCCCGCCCCTTCGCCAGGGGTTCGCCACCAAAGGTCTTGATCATCCTTCATCAGGAAGCATCGACACCCGGCCGCGTTGGGCAAAGCTTGATCCGCCGTGGGTTTGCGATGGATATACGCCGTCCGCGCTTCGGCGACCCTTTGCCCGGGACTCTCGCCGACCATGCCGGGGCAATCATCTTCGGCGGGCCGATGAGCGCGAACGACGAAGAGGACTTCATCCGTCGGGAGATCGATTGGTTGGCGGTACCGCTTCGGGAGCAAAAACCTTATCTCGGCATTTGCCTTGGCGCCCAACTCCTGGTGCGCCATCTCGGTGGTCGTGTCGAGCGCGACCCGGATGGGCGGGTCGAGGCCGGCTATTACCCCTTACGGGCAACAGAGGCGGGCCGGGCGCTCTTGCATTGGCCAAGCCATGTCTACCAATTTCACCGCGAAGGATTTGACGTGCCGAGTTGCGGGACGCTTCTCGCGGAGGGCGACAGCTTTAAAAATCAAGCCTTCTCGGTTGGCTCGATGGCGTTCGGCATCCAGTTTCACCCGGAGTTGACGCTTGCCATGATGCATCGTTGGACGGTGAAAGGTGAGCGCGTTCTCGATCTACCGGGCGCAAAGGGTCGCCCGCAGCATTTCGAGGGCCGCGCGCTTTACGATGCCGAGACGTTGGGTTGGCTGGAAGGTCTTCTGGACCGAATGCTCGTTCCCACAACCGCCTCCGCGACCCCACAACCGCCTCCGCAGCCCCACAACCGCCTCTGCGGCAACGATTTAAGGCGCGGTCCCGCGGATCTTCGGACAGCCCGACCCGATAACGGGTCGACCGGGGGGCTGGGGGGCTGAAAATCCGGTCGTCGTCATCGAGCCGAACCGTCCGAAGCCGTGAGATCATTCATCGTCGCCCAGAATGGCTTGCCCTTGACGGCATTATGGCAAAAGATTGAATTCGTCCGCTGCGTCCGCGGGCTCTTGCCAGCGGCGTAGAAGACGCCGATCATGACTGTCCGATGACGGTTCGGAGGTCTTGCCTTGAGCGAATTGGAAGATGGTCAGTCAAGCGGCGACGTCGTCTACGCCTTCCCTGCTTCCGCCCGTGTCGCGACCGTCAGCTTCGACCGTCGTGAACTTACGGAAATCCTTAAGATTTACGGCCGCATGGTCGCCGATGGCGAATGGCGCGACTACGCGATCGACCATCTCAAGGACCGTGCCGTGTTTTCGGTCTTCCGACGCACCTCGGAGGCGCCGCTTTACCGCATCGAAAAATGCCCCCGGCTGGCCCAGCGCCAAGGGGCTTATTCCGTGGTTGCGCAAGGTGGCGTGATACTAAAACGCGGCCAAGACCTTGCCCGCGTCCTGGCCATCTTGGAAAAGAAACCGCGTCTCGTAGACGTTTAAACTTGGTCGACTAAAACCAGGGCCGATCGGCCGAACGAATTTGGGCTCCGCTATCGGATTTAGGGGTCTAGCCGAGGTCAGATGATAAGATTGGCAATCACCGGTACATGATCCGAAGGGCGGTCCCAGCCGCGGGCCGCTTTTATCACTTCGACCGAGTCGATGCGTGTAACGAGATCGGCGGACGACCACACATGGTCAAGCCGCCGCCCCTTGTCAGCCGCCGCCCAATCCGCCGATCGGTAACTCCACCATGTGTAGAGCTTCTCCGGTACCGGCACGAAGCGCCGCATCACGTCGCTCCACCCACCACCGATACGGATCGCTTCCAAGGCCGCCGTCTCGACCGGCGTGTGGCTGACCACTTTCAGCAATTGCTTATGCGACCAGACATCGTGTTCGAGCGGCGCGATGTTGAGATCGCCGACAACAATTGACGGTACGGTCGCGGGGCCTTGGCCGATCCAGGCCTGCATCTCGTTCAAGAATTCGAGTTTGTGCGCGAATTTTTGGTTGATCGCGGGGTCGGGCTCGTCGCCGCCGGCGGGGACATAAAAGTTATGAACGCGGACTGGTCCAGTCGGGAGCGCAAGATCGGCCGCGACATGGCGCGCGTCGCCTTTTTCGCAGAACGCACGACGTTCGATCCCGTTTAACGGGACCTTCGATAAAATAGCGACACCGTGGTAGCCCTTCTGCCCATTGACCGCTTGATGCTCATAGCCAAGCTTGCGAAAAGCGGATGATGGAAAATTCGCGTCCGGACATTTAGTTTCTTGCAAACACAGCACGTCCGGCGCGGCTTCGGACGCCAATTGTTCGATGATTGGCATGCGCAGCCGGACCGAATTGATGTTCCAGGTAGCAATTCGGATTGCGAGCATGTGAGCCTTGACGAGAGCGGGACGGCGAAAACAATCCCTTAAGACATTCCTGGGGACATGCAATCCGAATTGCCGTCGCGTCGCGAGCAGGTCGGCTCAAAATGCGAAAGCGCCCCGTCTCGGGTCGAAACGGGGCGCTTCTCGCGGGAGTTCCGCGGAGACCGGGCGCTCGTTCGGAGCGGGGGGACACTTGATAACGAACGACCCAACCTCCAAAATCTAGATGTGGCAGACTGCGCCCCGATCAAGTCGAGCTTAGTCGCGTTCTCGAGCATTTCCCGATCGATGGGACCATCCGATCGACAAGGAATTGCTCCAGATTCAAGTACTTGAGCCGGTCCTTTTCGTTCGGATCGCTTCGGTCCGAACGGGACAAGCTCCAGTAACATCCGCGTGAAGATTTGGTATTCTAGTCCTATCACTTCCTAATAATTGTTCGATCGATATAAAACAGTTTCGGATCGAGCGCCTCATTGATCACCGTATTGTAGATCGCCACTGCGGTATCGTAACCTTGGGCATCAGTTACCGTCCATTGGCGCAACTCAAGCGTCTTGCGATCAAATAGTAAGGTAAGCCGTCCGTCACCGAAAACAGTGCTTTGATCAATCACGATCGAGATCAAGTCAGGCTCGATTGAAACCTTCTTGACAGTTGCTTCCGACGTAAGATCAATCTGATTAGCGAGAAGATAACGCAGCGGCGTCTGCCATAGTGGATAAAGATCCTGCGTCTGGTTGCGCCGATCCTTGACGACCACGTCGACAGAGTCCGCGATAACCTCGATATTGGACGGCTTCGCGTATTGGAACCGGATCCGTCCCGGCTTCGAAAGATAGAACTGTCCCTCGGAGCGCTGTCCGTCGGGCGCGAACTGAACGAAGGATCCGCTCATCGTGCGAATGCCATTGAAGTAAGTGCTGATACTGGCCAGCGCGTCCTTTTGCATGGCGGCGACCGTAATCGGATCAAGAACCGGCTCCGGAACGATCGCCAATGGCGGCGCGGCGCCCCCGGGAACCGCGGAATGCGGATTGACAGGCATGCCGGATACCGAGGATTTGGCGGCAGGCGGCCCTGGCATCACCAACGGGGCCAAAGGATTGGCCGGTTTCGGCGCTTCCGCCGCTCCAAGCGGCGCGGACAAGGACATAAACATCGCCAAACCAAGAGTGGCGCGCGGACCCAATACGATCGGCATGGCTTCCCGTTTCCTCAAGCGTAAATCAACTGGGGCGCGGGGCCTGAACAGGGCGAACTGTTAGCGCAACCCTCGCGACCGCGTCACAACGTGTTCATCTAGCCGCCTGTCGTGGCGAGACTGCGACACACATTCATTCGTCTACTTGTAAATCATTCGCTTCCGATGAGAATCTCGCGCTTTCCCGCATGGTTCGGCGCGCCGACAATGCCTTCTTTTTCCATCCGCTCGATCAACGAAGCCGCCCGATTGTAGCCGATTTGCAGCCGTCGTTGCACGTAGGATGTTGACGCTTTCTTGTCCTTGAGGATCACGGCAACGGCCTTGTCGTAAAGATCGGTCGATTCCTCCATGGCGCCCGCGTCGCCGTCGGGATCCGCCTCTGCCTCGTCATCCGAGGTAATGGCCTCCAGATATTGCGGCGCCCCTTGCCGCTTAAGGTGCTGGACGACCTTTTCGACTTCGTTGTCGGACACAAACGGCCCGTGAACGCGCTGGATACGGCCACCACCGGCCATATACAGCATGTCGCCCTGGCCAAGCAGCTGCTCGGCACCTTGCTCGCCGAGTATCGTCCGACTGTCGATCTTCGATGTCACCTGGAAGGAGATACGGGTCGGGAAGTTCGCCTTGATCGTGCCGGTGATGACGTCAACCGAGGGACGCTGTGTCGCCATAACGATATGGATGCCCGCCGCGCGCGCCATCTGCGCTAGGCGCTGGATCGCACCTTCGATCTCCTTGCCGGCGACCATCATCAAGTCGGCCATCTCGTCGACGATCACGATGATATAGGGTAGCGGATCGAGCGCCAGTTCCTCCAACTCGTAGATCGGCTCGCCGGTTTGGCGATGGAATCCGGTTTGAATCTCACGGGTCAGCACCTCGCCGCGCGACTTCGCCTCGGCAACACGGGCATTGAAGCCGTCGATATTGCGGACGGCCAGCTTGGACATTTTGCGATAGCGATCCTCCATCTCGCGCACGGTCCATTTCAGCGCGACGACAGCCTTCTTGGGGTCGGTCACGACCGGTGTCAGAAGATGCGGGATGCCGTCATAGACCGAAAGCTCGAGCATCTTGGGGTCGATCATGATCAGCTTGCACTGCTCGGGCGTCAGTCGGAAAAGCAGCGACAGGATCATGGTGTTGATGGCAACCGATTTGCCCGATCCCGTGGTGCCCGCCACCAACAAATGCGGCATGCGCGCGAGGTCCGCGATCACCGGCTCGCCGCCGATGGTCTTGCCGAGACAGAGCGCGAGCCTGGATTTCGACGTCTCGAAGTCCTGCGAGGAAATCAGCTCGCGGAAATAAACCGTCTCGCGGCGCTGGTTCGGCAGTTCGATGCCGATCACGTTTCGACCCGGCACGACCGCGACGCGGGCCGACACCGCGCTCATCGAGCGGGCGATGTCATCGGCAAGGCCGATCACGCGGGAAGACTTCACGCCCGGCGCGGGCTCCAACTCATACAGGGTAACGACCGGCCCCGGACGCACATGGATGATTTCACCCTTGATGCCGAAATCGTCGAGCACACCCTCGAGCGTTCCGGCATTGCCCTCAAGCACGTCCTCGCTGAGTTCGGTAGCGGGACCCAGCCGGCGGGGTTCGCTGAGTAGGGTCACCGGCGGAAACTGGAAGCCCTGCACCGCCGCCTGAACCTCCCGACCGGGACGCTTCACTTGCGCGATTGGTTTGGGCTGCTGGTCAACGGCGATCTTGCGCTGATTGGGCGCGGGCTCCACGATCGCAGCCGGCTTCGCGGGCGCGGAGGCGGCACGAACTGGAGCCGGGGGGGCCTCGAAGGGCATCTCCTCCAGCTCCAAGCTACCCTCATCCTCAAAGGGCGAGGCATCGTACTCGTCGTCGACTTCGGGGTGAACCGGGCCAACAGAGACACGGCCGCGTGACACGGTCGGCGCATCCTGGAATGCCGGCTCGATCCGGCCGCGCATTGAAACCGGCCGGAATGGCGGATCCTCGTCATCGTCCACATCGTCGGCGCGTCGCCGACTGGCGGCGGAGAAACCGAAGCCGCGCGCATCGAGTGTCGCCGCCCGTCGTCCGGCGAGCTTCATGAGCTTTGCGCGGGCGACAAGAACCCAGTGATGCGCCATGGCAAGGGGCATGAAGCCACCGCCACGATCGTCATCGTCCGCCTCGTTGAAATAGGCGGGGGCTGAATCCGGCGCGATCGGGCGTCGCGCCGTGATGGTCATCGCGATCAGCCCGACCGCAAGCGCGCCGAAGCCGATGAGCCCGACAAGTCGACCGAGCTCGACACCACCGGACAGGAAAATCGGCAAACGCACGAGAATGTCGCCGAATGCGCCGCCGAGCCCCGTCGGCAGCGGCCAGCCCTGCGCCACCGGCAATCCGGCAAGCGCTCCCGAAGCCAACAAAACGCCGCTGCCCCAAGTGAGGAACTTGCGTCTGGTCAGCCCAGACGAGCCGCGCGCGACGAGCCGCCAGGAAACCACCAAAAGCGGCAGCGCCGCCACCGGGGATGCCAAGCCGACCAATTGCATTGCAAGATCGGCGACGACCGCACCGGGATAACCAACGAAGTTGCGAACCGGAGCGTTCGTCGCGTGACTGAGGCTTGGATCGGTGATCGTCCAGGTCGCAAGCGCGGCGACCAGCGCGGCGAGCATTGCCATCAACCCGAGGCCGACAAAGATCGCCACGTTGCGCCCGACCATCTGTCCGATGTCGGTGTCGATGGCGAGGCTCGGCGCGGACCCTCTCGACGAACGCATGCCCCTGGTTCCCATGACTGCCTTCAATCCAATGTTTCGGCGATACGCCGAAGGGCTTCCTCGGTCGTCGCCTGATCGTCGACCATGGCGACGCGCAAATAGTCCGTGCCCGGATTGCGACCGTCGGCACCTTCCGCGGCCAGATAGCCGCCAGGCACGGCGCGAAGACCGGCTTCGAGCCATAGCTTGCGCGCCACCGTCTCTCCGCCGCCGGCCGTCGCCACATCCAGCCAAAGAAAGAACCCGCCCTCGGGCGTGCGATAGCCGAACCGATTGCCTAATATGTGCTCGGCGGCGGCGTATTTGGCATTGTAGAGGCGTCGGTTCTCCTCGACATGCGTCTCGTCGGCATAGGCCGCGACCGCGACCGCCTGGGCCGGAAGCGGCACCTGCGGCGCGGCCATGTTGCGGAAATCGGCCCAGCGCGACAGGAAAACCGGATCGCCGGCGGCAAAACCCACACGTAGACCGGGCAGGTTGGAACGCTTTGAAAGCGAATTGAATGTGACGACGGGATCGAAACCCGCGCCAAGCGCCGCCGCGGCCTGGAGAACGCCCGGGACAGGCTCGTTTCGATAAATCTCTGAGTAGCACTCGTCGGCAAAGAGCATAAAGTCATGCCGACGCGCGGCCTCGATCAGCTTTCGCCAACCGTCCGGCGAAGCGACCGCACCTTGCGGATTGGCCGGCGAGGCAAAAAACAAGGCCACCGCGCGCTCCAAGATCTCGGGAGCAACCCTCGCCAGATCTGGCAGGAAGCCGGTTTCGGTGGTCGCGGCAAGCAGCACCGGCTCGCAGCCGGCCGCCACGGTTCCCGCAGCATAGGCTTGATAGAACGGGTTCGGCACGAGGATCGCCGGGCGCGCATGCTGCTTGGCGCTGCGCATGCGCGCCTCGATCGCCGCGAAGAAAAGCCCCTCGCGCGAACCGTTGAGCGGCAGGACCATCCGAGCGGGATCGATCTGCCCGGCAAGCCCGTAGCGCCGAGCGAGCCAACCGGCAATCGCGGCGCGGAATGCGTCCGTGCCTCGAATCGGCGGATACTTGCCGAAATCGGCAATGTTGGCGGCAATGACCAAGAAAATGCTGTTGAATCCATTTATGTTGGTGAGCAAAACGCAAACTACGGTTGGCCCAGCTGCGAAGGTGCATGCAACAATCC
>JBEINZ010000291.1:0-3374 GCA_040377825.1 Hyphomicrobiales bacterium
AAGTTCTTCCTCTACACGCTGCTCGGCTCGGTTTTGATGCTGATCGCAATGCTGGCGATCTATTGGATCGGCGGCACGGCGGACATCCCGACGCTTCTGGAGACGAAGTTCCCGGTCAATGCGCAATATTGGCTCTGGCTCGCCTTCTTCGCGTCCTTCGCGGTGAAGATGCCGATGTGGCCGGTGCATACTTGGCTTCCCGACGCGCATGTCGAGGCGCCGACGGCAGGCTCGGTCATCCTGGCCGGCATTCTCCTGAAGATGGGCGGTTACGGTTTCCTGCGCTTCTCGATCCCGATGTTGCCGGTTGCCTCGGACTTTTTCGCGCCGCTCGTCTTCACCCTCTCGGTGATAGCGATCATCTACACCTCGCTCGTCGCCCTGATGCAGGAGGACGTGAAGAAATTGATCGCCTATTCGTCGGTCGCCCATATGGGCTTCGTGACCATGGGCATTTTCACGGTGACCGTGCAGGGCGTACAGGGCGCGATCTTCCAGATGATCAGCCACGGCTTCGTCTCCGCCGCGCTGTTTCTCTGTGTCGGCATCGTCTACGACCGGATGCATACGCGCGAGATCGCGGCTTATGGCGGGCTCGTGAACCGCATGCCCTGGTACGCCGTGGCGTTCCTGGTGTTCACGATGGCCAATGTCGGCCTGCCGGGCACATCTGGGTTCGTCGGCGAATTCCTCACGCTGCTCGGCGCCTTCGAGGCCAACACGTGGGTGGCGTTCTTCGCGACCTTCGGCGTTATTCTTTCAGCGGCTTATGCCCTTTGGCTCTACCGGAAGGTGATGTTGGGCAAACTGGAGAAGCCGAGCCTGCAAGGGATGCAGGATCTCGATCTGCGGGAGAAGTTCGTACTTTATCCGCTGGTCGCCGTGACGATCCTTTACGGCATCTGGCCGGCGCCGATCCTCGACGCGACAGCGGCTTCCGTTCAGGCTCTCGTGACGAAGTATCATGCCGCCCTTGAGGTGGCGACCAAGACAGCGCTTCTGGCGCAGTGATCAGGACAACGCAGTGATCAGGACGATAAGGGACCGACGCTCGTGATGGCTCTCCCCGAACTCATGCCGGCTTTGCCGGAGATCCTCATGGCGGTCGGAGCCATGGCGCTGCTGATGTACGGCGCCTTTGTCGGCGAAAGCTCGACGCGGGTCGTGACGCTTTCGGCCGTCGCGCTCCTCGTCGTGGTCTTCGTGATCGTCCTCGTTTCGCCGACGCCTGGGGCGACCTTTGGCGGCGCCTTCGTGCTCGATCCCTTCGCGCGCTTCATGAAGCTGCTAACCCTCATCGGATCGAGCGCGGCGATCTTGATGTCCGCCGACACCGCCCGGCGGGAAAAGTTCGATCGGTTCGAGTATCCGATCCTCATCGTCATCGCCACGCTCGGCATGATGATGATGATCTCGGCCAACGATCTGATTGCGCTCTATCTCGGCCTCGAGTTGCAGTCGCTGTCGCTTTACGTGATCGCGGCGATCAACCGGGATTCGCTGAAATCCACCGAGGCCGGGCTGAAGTACTTCGTGCTCGGCGCGCTGTCCTCCGGCATGCTGCTCTACGGCGCGTCGCTGACCTACGGCTTCACGGGACATACGTCGTTCGACGGCATCGCCTCGGTTCTGAAGGCCGAGGGGTCCTCGCTCGGGCTCGTATTCGGCCTCGTCTTCGTCATGGCCGGCCTCGCCTTCAAGATCTCCGCCGTGCCGTTCCATATGTGGACGCCTGATGTCTACGAGGGCGCGCCGACGCCGGTCACCGCCTTCTTCGCCGCCGCGCCCAAGATCGCCGCGCTGGCGCTCGTCACGCGCGTCGTCATCGAAGCCTACGGTCCGGTCACGCGCGACTGGCAGCAAATCCTGGTCTTCGTGTCGATCGCATCCATGGTGCTTGGCGCCTTCGCGGCGATCGGCCAGCGCAACATCAAGCGCCTGATGGCCTATTCATCGATCGGCCACATGGGCTATGCCCTGGTCGGCCTCGCCGCCGGAACGCCGCGCGGCGTCGAGAGCGTCATCATCTATATCGCGATCTATCTCGCGATGACGCTCGGGGCGTTCGCCTGCATCCTTGCGATGCGCCGCGCCGACGGTCCGGTGGAGGACATTTCGGAACTCGCCGGCCTCAGCCGGACCAATCCGATGATGGCTTTCTTGTTCGCCATGATCCTCTTTTCGCTCGCTGGCATCCCGATCCTCGCGGGCTTTTTCGGCAAGCTCTACGTCTTCCTCGCCGCCGTCGAAGCGAAGCTTTATGCCTTGGCCGTCATCGGCGCGGTCGCCAGCGTGGTCGGCGCCTACTATTATCTCCGGATCGTCAAGATCATCTATTTCGACGATCCGGCCGAACGCTTCGAACCGATGACGCTGGAGCTGAAGATCGTTCTAGGCGTCTGCGGCGTCTTCACTATTGTTTTCATTGCCATTGCCAACCCCATCCTCACCGCGGCGTCGACGGCGGCCAGAAGTCTGTTCTGATGGCGAGCCGTTACAGATGACCGCGGTGCTCAGCCCGAAGGCAAGGGCGGCCGGCTATCGGATCCTCGCCTTCGAGACGATCGGGTCGACCAATACGGAAGCCATGACCCGAGCCCGCGCCGGTGACGAAGGGCGGCTGTGGGTGTTCTCCCGTCACCAATCCTCCGGGCGCGGTCGGCGCGGACGGCAATGGGAGACCGCCGGCGGCAACATGGCGGCGAGCCTGCTGACGGTAACGAACATCGCGCCCGCGACCGCCGCGACACTCGGTTTCGTCGCCGGCCTAGCGCTCGCGGATGCCCTTGATCGGACGCTCGGTTCGTCCAATCAAATGCCGCGCGTGCGGTTGAAATGGCCGAACGACGTGTTGATCGATGGTGCCAAGTTGGCGGGAGTTCTGCTTGAGGCCGAGCCGATCGGCGGCGGCAGGCTTGCTGTCGTTGTCGGGATCGGCGTCAATGTCGCGACCGCTCCAAAGGATCTGCCCTATTCGGCGGTCTCGCTTGCCGAACTTGGTGTCGCCGACGGGCCGGAGGCGCTGTTTGAGCGTTTGACCGAGAGTTGGGTCGATCTCGCTGACCTCTGGCGCGACGGGCGCGGCTTGGAGTCCCTTCTGAAGGCGTGGCTCGATCGCGCCCATGGGCTCGGCGCTTCCGTTGCCGTTACGATAGGTTCGACCGTGGTCGAAGGGATTTTCGAAACGCTGGACGCGGAAGGCCGTTTTGTGGTTCGGAGCCGTGATGGGACCTGCCATGCCATAGCCGCAGGCGATGTACATTTTGGAAGTGCCGCGACGCATGTGTGATAAGACGCGTTACGCAATGTGCGATCGGATGTAGGCTCGCGAGCTAGGTCTATCGTCGCGCCGATCGGGAAACAGGTGAGGGAAT
>JBEINZ010000216.1:0-5307 GCA_040377825.1 Hyphomicrobiales bacterium
GATCCCGGTGTTCTTCGCGCTCTACAAGGTGCTGTTCGTCACCATCGAGATGCGGCAAGCTCCATTCTATGGCTGGGTGCTCGACCTTGCATCGCCCGACCCGACGTCGATCTTCAATCTCTTCGGACTCTTGCCCTTTACGCCGCCGCATGCGCTGATGATCGGCGTCTGGCCGCTTATCATGGGCGTCACGATGTTCGTGCAGATGAAGCTCAATCCGGCCCCGCCGGACCCGACGCAGAAGCTGCTGTTCGACTGGATGCCGCTGCTCTTCACCTTCATGCTCGCTTCGTTCCCGGCCGGCCTCGTGATCTATTGGGCCTGGAACAACCTGCTCTCGATCCTGCAGCAGGCATACATCATGAAAAAGAACGGCGTGAAGATCGAGCTGTGGGACAATATCCGCGGGATGTTGCCGAAGAAGGCCGAGAAACCGAGCGGATGATGCGCGCGACGCGGAATTGCATCGCGCGCCGTCGCCGGCGGGTTTCGGGAGTGCCTGCCCGATGACCGATGATGAATTCGATGCGGCCGCTGCCGCGCGACAAGAGCGTATGCGGCTTCTGTTCGCCCGACCCTGGGTCTTTATGAAGCCCTGCGCGAGCCTCGCTGATCTGCCGCCGGCCGACGAGGGCGTCGAGGTGGCGTTCGCGGGGCGTTCGAATGTCGGAAAATCGAGCTTGATCAATGCCGTACTCGGTCAACACGGACTCGCCCGCACATCCAACACGCCTGGCCGCACCCAGCAGCTCAACTATTTCGTCCCTGGCGAAGTCAACGACGACTCCAAGAAAAAGGCCCGCGCGACCAGCGGCGCCCCGCGCGCCGGGGTCGACGTCGATCTGTCGGTTGTGGACATGCCCGGTTATGGCTTCGCGCAAGCACCCAAGCGCGACGTGGAAGCCTGGACGCGGCTCGTGTTCGACTACCTACGCGGCCGTCCGAACTTGCGGCGGGTCTATCTCCTGATCGATGCCCGCCATGGCATCAAACCGAATGACACGGAAGTCCTCGACCTGCTGGACAAGGCGGCCGTGTCTTATCAGGTCGTTCTGACCAAGACCGACAAAATCGCCGAGGATGCCGATGGCGCGGCGATAGTCAAGCTTATCGCCACGACAACGGAAGCGATCCGCAAGCGCCCCGCCTCGCATCCGGAGGTGCTCGCGACCTCCTCGGACAAAGCCTGGGGCATCGAGCGGCTGCGCGAGGAAATCGCTGGGCTTGCGGTGTAATCGGCATCTCGTATCCGTCGCCGGCGTTGCTCATAACCGCACAAGCAGCTATGAGCCTATCCCGTTCGGATCGAAGTGATCCGAACGACAAGGACTGGCTCAAGTTAATGGATCTGGAGCAATTCCTATCAATCGGATGATTCCATCCGATCAGCAAATGCTTTAAGAGAAACGCCGCGCCCTCTACGCTGCCGTGCCGGAGCCCGCCATGTCCGAACCCACCGCCACGAGCCCCAACTCCGAAGAGCAATTGATCGCCGAAGCCGAGATCCTGTCCAAGGCGCTGCCCTATATGCTGCGCTACGACGACAAAACGGTCGTGGTGAAGTTCGGCGGCCACGCAATGGGCGATGCGGCGCTCGGCCGGGCCTTCGCGGAAGATATCACGCTGTTGAAGCTCTCCGGCGTGAACCCGGTCGTCGTTCACGGCGGCGGGCCGCAGATCAACGCGATGCTCGATAAGCTCGGCATTCGCTCGGAATTCGCGGCGGGCATGCGGATTACCGATCGCAAAACGGTTGAAGTCGTCGAAATGGTCCTCGCCGGCTCGATCAACAAGGAAATCGTGCAAACCATCGGCAAAGCCGGTGGCCGCGCCATCGGCCTGACCGGCAAGGACGGTAACATGGTGACCGTCACGCGCCTCACGCGGACCGTGGCCGATCCGGACTCCAACATCGAGAAGATCATCGATCTCGGGTTCGTCGGCGAGCCGAAAACCGTGAGGACCGAGGTGCTCGAGGTCCTGAAGAAGTCGGAGATCATTCCGGTCATCGCGCCGGTCTCCACGGGGGAAGACGGCGAGACCTACAATGTCAATGCCGATACCTTCGCGGGCGCGATCGCCGGCGCGCTCGGCGCCACGCGGCTTCTATTCCTGACCGATGTCCCCGGCGTGCTCGATGCCGACAAAAAGCTCATCAAGGAGCTGAACCGCGCCGAGGCGCTTCGCCTCATTCAAAATGGCACCATCTCCGGCGGCATGATCCCGAAGGTGGAAACCTGCCTGGAAGCGCTCGACCGTGGCGTCGAAGGTGTCGTCATTCTCAACGGCAAGGTGCCGCACGCGGTGCTGCTGGAGCTCTTTACGGAGCACGGGGCTGGCACGCTCATCACGCAATAAGATGTCGTTGCGACAATTCGGCACTGGCAGCGCCGTTCAGAGCCCGAATTTGCATGTCTTGACGCACCATCAACCATGTCACTGATAGGCTCTTCGGGATCGACTGGTCCCTCGTTTTGATTGGAACCGCCATGTTCATCCCCGACATCATCGTGCCGCCGCCGAGCGAGGAGGCGATCGGCGACCGGTTTGCCCATGTCGAGACCTGGATCTTCGATCTCGACAACACGCTCTATCCCGCGCATTCGAACCTCTTCGCGCAGGTGGACACGAAGATCCGCGACTATGTGCAACGACTGCTCAACACGACCCACGAGGATGCCCACCGCGTCCAGCGCGACTATTACAAGCGCTACGGCACAACGCTCAGGGGGCTGATGACCGAGCATGGGATCTCGCCGGACGAGTTCCTCGACTATGTCCACGATATCGACCATTCGGCCCTCGAGCCCGACCTTCGCCTTGGCGCCGCGATCGCGCGGCTGCCGGGCCGCCGCTTCATCATGACCAACGGATCGCGCAAGCACGCCGAAAAGACCGCCGCGCGACTCGGGATCACGCAGCATTTCGATGATATCTTCGACATCGTGGCCGCGGACCTCCAACCGAAGCCGCAGCGCGTGGCGTATGAACTGTTTCTGGCCCGTCATGCCATCGAACCCAAGACCGCTGCGATGTTCGAGGATCTCGCGCGCAATCTCGAGGTTCCCCACGCGCTCGGCATGCGAACCGTGCTGGTCGTGCCGGACGGCACGCGCGAGGTCTTCCGCGACGCTTGGGAACTGGAGGGGCGGGCGGATCCACATATCGAGCATGTGACCGACAGCCTGGCCGTGTTCCTCGAGACGATCCCGGCGAACGCCCAAGGCCTGTAGAAAATGACGTCCGCGATCGCGGCGGCGCGGTTGACTTGCCCCTTCCCCACAGTATCTTCCGCCGACGTTCGTTTCCCGCCTGGAGATCCCGAATGACCGCCCCGAACCTCGCCGATATGGCCAAAATCATCGACGCCGCGTTCGAGGCGCGGGCGGAGGTCGATACGTCGACCAAGGGGCCGGTGCGCGAGGCGGTGGATGAAGCGCTGGCACTGCTCGATAAGGGCGCGGTCCGCGTCGCGGAGAAGACGGCCGACGGCTGGGTCGTGCATCAATGGCTGAAGAAGGCCGTGTTGCTGTCGTTTCGCCTCAACCCATTCGCGCCGATTTCCGGCGGGCCGGGCGGCTCCACATGGTGGGACAAGGTGCCCTCGAAATTCGACGGCTGGGGACCGACGGCGTTTGAGCAGGCGGGCTTCCGGGCCGTGCCGGGGGCGATCGTCCGGCGCTCCGCCTATGTGGCGCCGAGCGTGGTGTTGATGCCGTCCTTCGTCAATCTCGGCGCCTATGTCGATTCCGGAACCATGGTCGATACCTGGGTAACAGTCGGCTCCTGCGCGCAAATCGGGAAAAACGTCCACCTATCGGGCGGTGTCGGCATCGGCGGCGTGCTCGAGCCGCTACAGGCCGGGCCGACCATCATTGAGGACAATTGCTTCATCGGCGCGCGGTCCGAGGTGGTCGAGGGCGTGGTGGTCGGGGAGGGCTCGGTCCTCTCGATGGGCGTTTTCATCGGCGCATCGACCAAGATCGTCGACCGACAGACCGGCGAGATCCACATGGGACGCGTACCGCCCTATTCGGTCGTGGTTTCCGGTACGCTGCCAGGCAAGGCGGCTGCGGAAGGCTCCAACGGCGCCCCAGCGCCCAGCCTATACTGCGCTGTGATCGTCAAGAAGGTCGATGCGCAGACACGTTCTAAGACCAGCATCAACGAGTTGCTACGCGACTAACGCGCCAAGACATCGCCGGCTGGTCGAAGCTGTCGGGATTCACTGGGGCGGACTTTGAGTTCGGTAGTATAGCGGATTTCCGGTGGATAGGATCCATCTGGTTGGTGCAACATTTTAATCCGCACGCATTCCGCAAAAGCACAAAGATAACATTCCAATTCCATCGGCAACATTTAAGCTATTTTTAAACGCATTTGCAGACAAGTTAAGTCAAGCACTGAGACAAAGTCGTCATATTCGCGCAAAGAAACTCGATCAGACTGGTTCAAAGTCGATTTCGCAGATCGCCTTGGAACGCGGAGGCCTCGCCAGGAGAAAGGAATGAGCATTTCAGGCCTATTCTTTTCATTTGAGGGTAGAATCAGTCGCCTCGCGTTTTGGTTGGGAATACTTGTTATATCTATAATCTTTGTTTTATCAAATAGCTCATTTGTAATTCTCTGGGGCCGCCGTCAGTTGCCCGACGGAGTCCGCTACGCAGTCCTTGCAGCAATCCTCTTTTGGCCATTCGCCGCATTACTCGTCAAAAGATTCCACGATCTCGACAAATCCGGCTGGAGAGCGCTCCTGATTTTGATCCCCTTAGTTCAGCTTTGGTTTATAATCGAAGTCTGTTTTGTTGGCTCAGAGGAGCATCACAATAGATTTGGCCCGAGACGTCCACTTTTTGACGATGACACCGCGATGGTAAATAACGCTCGAGTACGTCGCTTGATGGACAAACGGGATTTCTCTGACGGATACATCGCCAATCTAAACAAGGAAAGCACGCAATCGAAACCGAGGAATGCTCCCTCACAACGATTTGGGCGTCGCGGCGCCTAGAATTTATGGTGTATTGAAACTGCGTAATTTTCGTAACAGGTCTGGTTTCAGCCTTCGAACGGATCCCACAGTTATCTTTGACGAAGGCCCGCGTCATGATAAATCAAAGCCATGAATAAGAACGATTTTCAGGATCCGCTGCGGGTGGCGATCGAACTCGTCACCGCGGCGTCAGTGACACCGGATACCGGGACGGTTACGGACCGCCTAGAGCGCATTCTGAGCGAAGCCGGCTTCGTTACCGAGAAACTGACGTTTAGCGCGCCAAACACGCCCGACGTCGTCAACCTTTTTGC
>JBEINZ010000002.1:0-52447 GCA_040377825.1 Hyphomicrobiales bacterium
AGATCCATCAGCATGGTCTTGCCGCGCCCGACCCGGCCCCAGACGTAAAGTCCGCGTATCGTCTGGCGTGGCGACGCCTTGCGGGCGAACATCCAGCCGAGCGCTGACCGCTTGTTGGCAAGTCGGCGCAGGCCGAGCTCTTCGGCGATCGAATCGAGCCTAGCGGCGAGCGTCGCCTGTACCACATCCCGCTCGATCGCGCCGGAACCGACCAGCGCTTCGTAGCGCTCCGCCACGCCGCGAGACGGAACAAGGCCGCGATTTTGTGGCCCATGCGCAGTCATCGCCACTCCCCGCCGAACGGAATTGCCCACCACAAAGATCGTTCCAACACTCACGATGGGCCGAAGCCTTACCGCGCGGCCGTCGGGCCGACAAGCGCGACCAACACCCGATCATGTCGCAACCGGCCTTGGTCGGGCCGACGCAATGGGATAAAGCTCCATAGCGTCAGCTTGATATGAGGGGCCCGTGGCCGAAGCGCTCAGTCCGTCCGCGATCGAAACCGCCTATGACCGCATCCGTGGTCACATTCGGCATACCCCCTCAATGGACGCGGAAGGCGCGATCTTCGGCCAAGCCGATCCGGTGAACCTGAAACTCGAGCTTTTTCAGCATGCGGGCTCGTTCAAGGCGCGGGGGGCGTTCAACAATGTCTTGGGTCGCACTGTCCCGGCGGCGGGCGTCACCGCGGCATCGGGCGGCAACCATGGCGCCGCGGTCGCCTATGCCGCGGCTTGTCTCGGCGTGAAGGCTCGGATCTTCGTGCCCAAGATTTCCAGCCCGATCAAAATCGCGCGCATCAAGAGCTATGGCGCCGACGTCGTGGTGGACGGCGAGCGCTACGACGATGCCGCGCTTCTGTCGGAGGCTCATGCCGCCGAGGTCGGTGCCTTGCCGGTCCATCCTTTCGACAGCCCTTATACGATCGCCGGTCAGGGTACGGTCGCACTGGAATGGGACCGCGATGAGCCGGACCTGCACACCGTGCTCGTCGCATCGGGCGGCGGTGGGTTGGTCGCCGGTGTTGGGCTCTGGTTCCAAAACCGCGTGAAGGTCGTCGCGGTTGAGCCTCGGGGCTCCCGGGCTCTTCATGCCGCACGGCAAGCGGGCGGGCCGACGGAGGTGTCCGTTGAGTCGATTGCGGCGGATTCCCTCGGCGCCAAGCGCGCGGGCGAACTCGCCCATGCGATCGCCGAGGACCATATCGCCGAGATCGTGCTTGTGCCGGACGCCGCCATCGAGGAGGCGCAACGCCGGCTATGGCGCCGGCTCGGGATCGCAACGGAACCGGGTGGTGCCGCTGCGGCGGCCGCCTTGATCGCCGGGGCCTACAAGCCGAAGCCGGGCGAACGGGTCGGTGTCCTCGTATGCGGCGCGAATGTCGATTTGGCGACGCTGGCGGGCACTGTCGCTTGAACCCTTCGAACCGGGCGGCGGCCGATTGCCGCGCGCCGAAAGCCCTGCTAAACGGGCGCCGCCGGTCGTTCGACCTTTAACCCCGCGAGACTCCCCATGGCTTCCTTCAATCTGCTTCTCCTGCCCGGCGACGGCATCGGCCCGGAAATCATGGGCGAGGTGAAAGCCATCCTCGGCTGGTTCGGCAAGCGCGGCATCGCGCGGTTCGAGACCGAGGAGGGTCTGGTGGGCGGCGTGGCCCATGACGCCCACGGGAAGGCGATCTCCGAGGAGACCATGGGTCTCGCCAACGCGGCCGACGCGGTGCTGTTCGGCGCGGTCGGCGGACCGAAATGGGATACCGTCCCCTACGACGTGCGTCCGGAAGCCGGCCTGTTGCGGCTGCGCAAGGATCTCGGCCTGTTCGCGAACCTGCGCCCTGCGATCTGCTATCCGGCGCTTGCCGATGCTTCGTCCTTGAAGCGCGAGTTGGTCGAGGGTCTGGACATCCTGATCGTGCGCGAGCTGACCGGTGGTGTCTATTTCGGCGAGCCGAAGGAGATCGTCACCCTGGAAAATGGCGAAAAGCGAGCGGTCGACACGCAGGTCTATACGACCCACGAGATCGAGCGCATCGCCCGCGTCGCCTTCGATCTGGCCAAGACCCGACGCAATAAGGTCTCCTCGGCCGAAAAGCGCAACGTGATGAAGTCCGGCGTTCTTTGGAACCAGGTCGTGACCAAGATCGGCCGCGAGACCTATCCGGATGTCGCCTTGGAGCATGTGCTCGCCGACAACTGCGCGATGCAGCTCGTGCGCGCGCCGAAGCAATATGACGTCATCGTCACCGACAATCTCTTCGGCGATATCCTTTCGGATGTCGCGGCGATGCTGACCGGTTCGCTTGGCATGCTGCCCTCCGCCTCGCTCGGCGCGGAAGACCCGGCAACCGGCAAGCGCAAGGCACTCTACGAGCCGGTACATGGCTCCGCACCGGACATCGCGGGCAAGGGTCTCGCCAATCCGATCGCGATGATCGCGTCGTTCGCCATGGCGTTGCGGTATTCCTTCGGGCTCGGCGAGGCCGCTGATATGACGGAAAGGGCGATCGCCAACGTCTTGGCGAGCGGCACGCGCACGAAGGATGTCGCCGGCCCTGGCGCGAACGCCGTCGGCACGCATGAAATGGGCACGGCGATCCTCGCCGAGCTCGACCGCGTCGCTGGTTAAGCCATAACGGTTTAGCCGTCGCGCCATGCGTTCGCCCAACATCCGGGCTTTCAACCGGAATGCGTACACAATAGGCTGAGGCGAGGGGAGCATTTCCCGATCGGATGAGACCATCCGATCGATAAGGAATTGCTCCCGAGTCTAGAGTTTGAGCCGGTCCTTTTCGTTCGGATCGAAGTGATCCCAACGGGACAGGCTTTAATGCCGCAGCGAGACCTCCACCTTGGCCATCAAGACCGCGCTCCATCACGTTACCTCCTACGACTACGACCGCCCTGTCGCGCTCGGGCCGCAGGTGATCCGACTGCGGCCGGCGCCTCATAGCCGGACGAAGGTCCTGAGCTATGCGCTGCGCGTCCTGCCGGAGCCGCATTTCGTCAATTGGCAGCAGGATCCGCACGGCAATTGGCTGGCGCGCTTTGTCTTTCCAGAGCGCGCGACGCGTTTCAGCGTCGAGGTCGATCTCGTCGCCGATCTCGCGGTGATCAACCCGTTCGACTTCTTCGTGGAGACCTACGCGGAGACGTTCCCCTTCGCCTATACGCCGGACCTCGCGGTCGAACTCGCGCCCTATCTGGTAACCGAGCCGGCCGGGGCGAAACTCGACGCCTTCGTCGCCGGCATATCGCGCGAGCCGACACGCATCGTCGACTTCCTGGTCGGGATCAACCAGCAGCTCTCCCAAGATATCCGCTATGTCATCCGCATGGAGCCGGGCGTCCAAGAGCCGGAGGAAACGCTGACGCTTGCGTCGGGATCCTGCCGGGATACGGGCTGGCTCCTGGTTCAGGCGCTGCGCCGTCTTGGCCTCGCCGCGCGTTTCGTCTCCGGCTACCTAATCCAGTTGAAGCCGGATATCGCGGCGCTCGACGGGCCGTCCGGCACCGACCACGATTTCACCGATCTACATGCCTGGTGCGAGGTCTATATACCCGGCGCGGGCTGGGTCGGCCTCGACCCGACTTCGGGGCTTTTCGCCGGCGAGGGCCACATCCCGCTTGCCGCGACGCCGCACTATCGCTCGGCCGCGCCGATTACCGGCCTGGTCGAGCCGGCCACCGTCTCCTTCGATTTCCAGATGAAGGTGACCCGCATCGCGGAGAAGCCGCGCGTGACCGCGCCCTTCGCCGACGAAGCCTGGATCGCGCTCGACGCGCTCGGCCGCGCCGTCGACGCGGATCTGGCGGCGCATGATGTGCGCCTCACCATGGGCGGCGAACCGACTTTCGTGTCGATCGACGACTATCAGTCCGCCGAATGGAACACCGCCGCCGTCGGGCCGACCAAGCGTTGGCGCGCGGACGATCTGATACGCCGCCTGCGTACGCGCTTCGCACCCGGCGGATTCCTGCATTACGGCCAAGGAAAGTGGTATCCCGGCGAGAGCCTGCCGCGCTGGGCTTTCGCGCTCTATTGGCGCAAGGACGGCAAGCCGATCTGGCGTAATCCGAACCTGATCGCGCTGGAATCGGGTCGTCGCGACGCTACGTTGGACGCGAGCGCCGCGATTGCCGAGGGCGTGGCCGACCGGCTCGACATCGGCGCGGAATACGTGCTGCCCGCCTTCGAGGATCCTGCGGTCTGGATCATCAAGGAAGCCGAGCTGCCCGAGAACGTCGATCCGGCGAATTCCAAGCTGGAAAATGCCGAGGACCGGTATCGGATCGCGACCGTCTTCGAACGCGGCTTGACGAAACCGTCGGGCTTCGTGCTGCCGGTCCAGCGCTGGAATTCGCGCGCCGGCAAGGGATGGTACTCCGAACGCTGGCGGCTCAGGCGCAAGCGGCTGTTTCTTGTGCCGGGCGACAGCCCCGTCGGCTTCCGCCTGCCGCTGAATTCCTTGCCCTGGATCCCCGCGAGTTCGTATCCTTACGTCTACGACCGCGACACGTTCATCCCGCGCGGCGACCTGCCCGATCCGGACGATCTCGCGCAAGCCTACCGCCGTACCGGGGAGCCGCAGCGCGAAACCCAACGCTTCGTGGAGGATATCGGCGCCGACACGGTCCGCACCGCGATGTCCTTCGAAGTGCGCGACGGCATCGTGCATGTGTTCATGCCGCCGGTTACCACGCTGGAGGATTATCTCGAACTGCTTACCGCCATCGAGGCGTCGGCGGAGGCGGCCGGCACACCGGTCCATATCGAAGGCTATCCGCCGCCATGGGACCCGCGCGTCGACGTGATCAAGGTCACGCCAGACCCCGGCGTCATCGAAGTCAACGTCCAGCCGGCCGCGACCTGGGACGAATGCGTGGCGATCACAACAGGGCTTTATGAGGATGCCCGTCAGTCGCGCCTTGGGACCGAGAAGTTCATGGTCGACGGCAAGCATACCGGCACCGGCGGCGGCAACCATGTCGTGATCGGCGCGCGCTCGCCGGCCGACAGCCCGTTCCTGCGCCGACCGGACTTGTTGAAAAGCCTTGTGCTATATTGGCAGCGCCGGCCGTCGCTGTCGTTCCTGTTTTCGGGTCTCTTCATCGGGCCGACCAGCCAAGCGCCGCGCATCGACGAAGCCCGCCACGACGGACTCTACGAACTTGAGATCGCGATCTCCAACGTGCCCAAGCCGAGCGAGGGCCATGCGCCGCCGCCATGGCTGGTTGATCGGCTGTTCCGCAATCTCCTCGCCGATGTCTCGGGCAACACGCACCGCACCGAGATCTGCATCGACAAGCTTTATTCGCCTGATGGTCCGACCGGCAGGCTTGGGCTTGTCGAGTTCCGCTCCTTCGAGATGCCGCCGGATGCTCGCATGAGCCTCGCGCAGCAGCTTCTCCTGCGCGCGATCGTGGCGTGGCTGTGGCGCGAGCCGCTCGACGGCACATTCTCGCGGTGGGGGACCGCGCTGCACGATCGCTTCATGCTGCCGCACTTCGTTTGGGAGGACTTCCTCGGCGTGCTCAACGATCTCAATCGCGCTGGATACGCTTTCGATCCGGTCTGGTTCGAGGCGCAGCGCGAATTCCGCTTCCCCTTCTTCGGCGAAGTCGAGCATGACGGCGTGAAGCTTGAAATCCGGCAGGCGCTCGAGCCTTGGCATGTGACGGGCGAGGAAGGCGCGGTCGGCGGGACCGTCCGCTACGTGGACTCGTCCGTCGAGCGCCTTCAGGTCAAGGCAACGGGCCTCAATCCCGCTCGCCATGTGATGACCTGCAACGGCCGCCGCCTGCCGATGACGTCCACCGGCCGGACGACCGAGGCCGTCGCCGGCGTGCGTTTCAAGGCGTGGCACCCGGCGTCCGGCCTGCACCCGACGATCCCCATCAATGCTCCGCTGACCTTCGACATTCTCGATCGCTGGACGGGACGCTCACTCGGCGGCTGCGTGTATCACGTGGCCCATCCGGGTGGACGCAGCTATGACACGCCACCTGTAAATTCCTACGAGGCGGAGGCCCGGCGTCTCGCGCGTTTCTTCGATCACGGGCATACTCCGGGATTCATGGCGATACCGGACGAAGAACCGTCATCGGAATTCCCACTGACGCTTGATTTGCGGCGGTGGGCGCGTTGATCGGATCGGTGGCGCGGTCGGTTTGCGTAAAACCGAGGAAGCGAGGCACACGGTGACGGCAAGCGCGCAGCTCGCCTTCGACATGCGGTTCGGCGGAGGGCTCGACGAGGCCCTCCGCCGAATGGTGTCGGGCTATCGCGCCGAACCAGGCGTCCATGACGAACTGATGGATGCGACCGGAGCGCTGCGGCCGCGCTGGCGCACATTGCTGACCGCCCTCGCCGAATTCGGACCCGAGGAATCCCGCCGCCGCTTCGACATAGCCGACCGGCATCTGGCCGATGCCGGGGTCGTTTATCGAGTTTACAACGACCCGACGGGCGCCGAGCGCGCCTGGCCGCTCGCGCATCTGCCGATGGTCGTCGACGAGGCGGACTGGGCGGTGCTGGCGGCCGGCGTCGTCGAGCGCGCGAATGTGCTGGAGGCCTTGCTCGCCGATCTCTACGGCCCCGCGCGATTGGTATCGGAAGGCCTCGTGCCTGCCGCGCTTGTGGCCGGAAACTCGGAATATCTGCGGCCAATGGCCGGGATCCGACCGGCGGGCGGACATTGGCTGCATATCTACGCGGCCGACGTCAGCCGGGGTCCCGACGGGCGCTGGTGGGTGCTCGCCGACAAGACACAGGCGCCGTCAGGGGCCGGCTATGCGATCGAAAACCGCATCGCGCTCGATCGCGCCTTCAACGACTTATTCTTTAAGTCGAACGTCGAGCGTCTCGCCGGGTTCTATCAGCGGCTGCGGGCCGGTCTGGCCGCGGCTTCCAACCGCGACGAGCCGCGCGTCGCGCTTCTTTCGCCCGGTCCCCTGAACGAAACCTATTTCGAGCACGCCTATCTCGCTCGGGCGCTTGGATTTCTTCTTGTCGAAGGTAGCGACCTGACGGTGCGTGACGACACGGTCTATATCCGAACCGTGGAAGGCAATAGTCGCGTCGACGTCTTGCTGCGCCGGCTCGATGCGGATTTTGCCGACCCACTCGAACTGAACGCCGCTTCGCGCATCGGCGTGCCCGGTCTTGCCCAGGCCGTGCGGGCCGGCAGCGTCATCGTCGCCAACGCGCTCGGGTCGGGTCTTGTGGAGGCTCCCGCGCTGCTCGGGTTCCTTCCCGTGCTTGGCCGCCGGCTGCTCGGTCGCGATCTTGCGCTGCCGAACCTCGCGACATGGTGGTGCGGCGATCCGCAAACACGACGCGTGGTGCTCGATCGCTTCGATACCATGACCATAGCGCCCGCCTTCGGGCGCACCATCGCCGGCACGCTCGACAATGCCGGCGTGCTCGGCGGCGAGCTTTCGGCCGACGCGCGGGCGAAACTCAAGGCGGCGATCGAACGCCGTGGGCTCGATTTCATCGGCCAGGAGCCGATCCGGCTCGGCACCACGCCGGTTTGGACCGACGGGCGGCTGGTACCGCGCCCCTATGCGTTGCGCGTCTTCGCGGCGCGGCACGGCGACGGCTGGACCGTGATGCCGGGCGGCTTCTGTCGGCTATCGCCGCGCCCGGATGCGCGCGCGCTATCGATGCAGCGCGGCGGGCGTTCCGCGGACGCATGGGTCGTCGCGACCGGGACGGTCGACACGGCCAATCTCGTGCCGACCCCTGAAGAGGTGGAGGTGCGCCGGGAGACGGCGGTTTTGCCGAGCCGAACCGCGGATAATCTCTTTTGGCTCGGCCGGTATCTCGAACGCGCCGACGCGACCTTTCGGCTTGTGCGCGGACTTGCCGGCCGATCGAGCGACGATGCGCCGTTTTCCCAGCAAGGACCGGAGCCCGAGACCGCGAATGAGACGGCGACGGCCTCGCAGCGGCTTGCCGATCTCCTTGCCGCCTGGGGCGCGACGCCGTTCGGACTGGAAGACCCGCTGGAGATCGTGCGCGAGGCGCTCGCGGGCACATCCGCCGGCGCGGTGCCGATGTTGGTGCGCGAGGCACGGCGGACGGCCACGGTCGTTCGCGATCGGCTTTCGCCGGACGCATGGAGCGCCTTGAGCGACCTCGTCGCGGCGTTCCCAAAATCCGCGGACGACATAAGGGAAGCCGAGGCCCTGGAGATCGCGGAGCGCGGGCTGCGCATGATCGCCGCCTTCTCCGGGCTCGCGCATGAGAACATGTATCGGCCGGCCGGTTGGCGCTTCCTGGACATGGGCGCGCGTATCGAACGGGCGATTGCCGTCGGCCGCTTCACCCGCCGAATGGCCGATCAAGCCGCGCGCGCGGACTGCCTCGGCCGGCTCTTGGACCTGACCGACGTTCAGGTCGTCTACCGCGCGCGCTACATTTCCGGCGCGGCCTTGAAACCGGTCATCGACCTCGTGCTGCTCGACGAGGCCAATCCGCGCTCGGTGGCCTTTCAGGTCGACCGGCTTGTGGAACATCTGAAGCAGCTTGCGAAGCGGCAGGAAGGCAGCCTGACCGACCCGGGCGAGCGCTTGGCGCTTCGGCTCTCGACCGATCTGAGGACCGCGGACCCCACGGATTATGACGACGAGCGCATCGCGAGCATTGAAACGCGGCTGATGCAGCTCTCCGATGCCGTCACGCTGCGCTACTTCAGCGAAGCGCTGGTTGGCGAGCCGGACGCCGAACCCGAGGCGGAGGAGATGCCGTGATTTACGACGTCATCCACGTCACGCGCTACCATTACCGGGCAAGCGTGCCGTTTACGCGCTGCATCCTGCGGCTCACGCCGGCCGACCGGCCGGGCCAGCGCATCATGTCGAGCACGCTCAAGATCGAACCGGAACCGGCCGAACGATCTGATGATCGGGACTTTTTCGGCAACCACGTCACGCGCGTGACGGTCCGCGCGCCGCACGACAGCTTGGTGATCACCGCGGCGAGCCGCGTGGAGCGCACTGCCTCGCCGCTGCCGACCACCCGGCTGGCCCCCCGGCTGACCCCGTCCTGGACGAGCCTTGCGGCGACGTTCGCCGATGCCCGCGATCTCGGTCCGGCCGCGCCCGTCCAAGGGCTCTTCGCCAGCAGGCTCGTGCCGCTCCTGCCTGAGGCAACAAGTTGGGCCGCGCGGTCCTTTCCGCTGGGGCGTCCGGTTTTGGAAGGCGCGCTCGATCTCAATCGGCGGATCAACACCGAGTTTCGCTACGATCCCGGCTCGACCGACATCGCCACGCCGCTCGCCAAGGCCTTCGCCGCAAGACACGGCGTCTGCCAGGATTTCGCCCATGTCGCGATCGCCGGCCTCAGGGGTCTCGGCCTTGCCGCGCGCTACGTCTCGGGATACCTGCGCACGGTGCCGCCGCCGGGCAAGCCGCGCCTGGAAGGCGTCGATGCGACGCATGCCTGGATCGAGGTTTGGTGCGGCTCGGAGGTCGGATGGGTCGGGCTCGACCCGACCAACGGCATCCCGGCCGACGAAAATCACATCGTCCTGGCGATTGGGCGGGACTATGCCGATGTCTCGCCGGTTGACGGCGTGGTCTTGTCCTCCGGTCCGCATGAACTGGCCGTCTCGGTCGATGTCCGTGAAGTCGGCGATGGGGCACGCGAGCCCGCTCGTCAACGCGCCGCGTCGGCATCCATCAGACCCGCATAGAGCGCGCGCAGTCGCGTCGTGACCGGGCCGGGCAGCGGGCTCGGCAGATCCCGGCCGTCGATACGGCTGATCGGCGTCAGGCCCCCGAATGTGCCGGTCACGAAGGCTTCGTCGGCGTTATGGACCTCGGCCAGCGTGAAGTCGGTTTGGCGCAAAGGCATGCCATTGGCGGCGGCCAATTCGATGACATGGGCGCGCGTGATGCCGTTGAAGCAATAGGTGCCCCTGGACGTCAGGACCTCGCTATCCTTCACCATGAAGAAATTCGTCGCGTTGCAGCTCGATACGAACCCATGCGGATCGAGCATCAGCGCCTCGTCGGCGCCGGCCTTGATCGCCTGCAAGAGTGCCGTGATCAGGTTCAGCCGGCTGTGCGAATTGAGCCGCATGTCGAACACATCGGGCGCCGAACAGCGGATCGTCGAGGTGAAGAGCGACAGGCCGGTCGCCGCGAGCGTCGGGCTCGGCAGCTTGTGTTCGGCGACGATGACGATGGTGGCCTTGGAAATCGTGTGGCGCGGATCCTGGTTCGGTGTTTTCTTGATGCCGCGCGTGACCATCAGGCGGATATGCACGCCGTCCGTCATGCGATTGGCTTCAAGCGTGCGATGAAGCGCCGCGGCAAGCGCCGCGCGGGTCAAGCCAATGTCGAGATCGATCGATTTCGCGCCCGCATAAAGCCGCTCGAAATGCCGATCGGCGAAGACCACCGCGCCGCGATGCAGGCGGAAACCCTCCCACACGCCATCGCCGAGGACGAAGCCGGCGTCGAATACCGAAACGCGGGCTTCCGACCTCGGCACGAGATCGCCGTTCACGTAGATCAGAACCTCGGCGTTGCGCGGGTCGGCGGCAAAATCCTGGCTTCCGGCCATATTCAGTCCTTCCGCCGACGGAGCCGTTCGAAGTCCCGTCCGGGTAGCCGGGGCCGGGGCGCGACTATTCCAACGGTTCGCCCGGTTCCTTGAGCTTCATTTCATGGCGTTCGCCGTCATGTTCCAAAACGAGCCTGCGCGGCAGAACCTTGGCCACCGTCCAGCCCTCGATTTCGTCGCCGACCTTGATCGAAACCGACCGGCCGGTTCCGGCTTCCTGCAAAATCGCTAGTTGGTTGCCGCGGCCGTAGATGATGCCCGTGAGTGTGCTGGAGGGCTTCGCCACCGGTTCGGCAACCACCAACGTTGATGGAGCGGAGGCCGAGGCGACGGCTTGCGGGAGCGCCGGGGCGCGCCGAGACGGATGAAAGATGGGACGATCGCGGGTAGCCGAAAGCGCCTCCAACGTCGGCGGCGTGCCGAGTTCGGCCGCTTGGCTCGCCGCGAAGGCGACGAAAATGAAGAGCGCCGCCGACAATCCGCCGAAAACGGCAGGTCCGCGATCAACGATGGCTGGTCGCGCCACGCCAAAACTTTTGGATCCGATCATGCTGGCCTCCGCCAGAAAGACGTCACGCTGAGCGTCACCCGCAACATGCGGTCGTCATTGGATGTTTCGCCGACCTGCGCGGCGGGGAGAACAGAGAGATCGTCGACAAAGCCGTAGGGCGCGCCGGTTTCGACTTCGTGCAACACGGTTTGCAGCGCCTCCACGGTTGTCTCGAACACGACTTGTACCTCGATCTTTCGCTCGACTTCGTCACCCTCGCTGCGCGATTGCGCTTGTGTTGAGAAGATCGTTCCACCGGCGTTTTCGACAAGACCGCGAACCCGGGTCTGGAAGCCGGCCGCCGCAATCGTCTCGCTTTCGCCAGCCAGATACGGATCGCGCTGATCGAAAATGCCGGCGCTTGCCGCCGACGCCTTTGGATCGATCCTTTTCAACGTATCAAGCAGTTCGGCGCGCGCGTTGCGTTCGGTCGCGAGCCCGCCCATGGTCGAGAAGGCCCAGACCAGCGACGTCAGCGTCACCGCGATCAGTCCGGCGAAGAGGCCGAGTTCTCTCAGGTGGTCCTTGATCGCGACCATCAGCGTGCCTCCGCCGCACGTGGCCGTTCGGCCCGCATGTCGAGATAGAATCGGTCGCCGCCGCCGTTTTGTAGGCGGGTCGTGGGGGCAAACGAAGCCACGGACTTCAGATAAGGCGACGCCTCCAGCGCCGGAATCAATTCGGAAACATCGCGCGCGATCCCGACCACACGGACACCGCCCTTCTCGACGCGAAATTCCGTTGCATGGGCTTGATCCGGCAACGCTGTGGAAACCGCCTCGAGCAGGACCACGGCAAGCGGCGCTTCGATGCGGGCCATGCGCAAGGCGGTCGCGACGTCACCTTTCGGACGGGCCAATTCGGCCGCCTCATTGAGAACGGCCTTACGCGCGGCCGTCGCTCGCTCGAGTTCGGCGATCTCATGCTCGAGCGCGGACATCCGCCAGGACGCGCCAACCAGGACCAGAACCGTAGCGGCGGCCAGACCGACGACGACGGCGCGGACGCCTCGCTCGATTTGCTTGCGCCGACCGCCATCAGCCGCGTCGACAGGGATGGTGACAGGGTGCGCCGCGTCGGTCACCAGGACAAGCTTGCGCGGCGACGTCCGCTTCACGGCGTTGACGAGCGTATCAACGAGATGACGCGGCACGACACTGACCTCCACGCCGATGCGGCTCGTGTCATCAGGCAATGGGCTGGTCGCGACGCCGAAATAGGTATCGTTCACGCGCCAAGGCGTGACCCGCTCGATATGATGGCGGGCGAAAGCATCGACATAAGGCAAGCTTTGCGTGGCCAGCGGATCCAGCCTGCGGCGCATGGTCCAGGACGCGGGGATCTCGATTTCGACGCGGCTACCGGCAAGGACCGCCTCGGCCGTCTCGGGCTCGAAGGCTGCGATCCCACCTTCGCCGAGGCGCATGTGTCCCACGGATTTGAGATCAACGGGCGACGGCGCGGGATCGACGGGCGGGGTCACGACGGCGGTGCGCCTCGCGAACTTCAACGGCAGCTTAACGTCCAGCTTAAATGACGGCGTTGCCGGAGCGGTGGCGAAGATCGCATAGCCCCCCGCACCATCCGGCTTCAACCGAACGAGGCGCTCGCCCATGAGTCGGTCGACATGAGGGACGGCGACGTCGGTCAGACCGTCGACCCACCATTTGGTCCAGCTGTTGATCGACTCGAACATCTCCGCCGTCCGTCCAATCGAAGCTTTGGAGCAATTCCCGATCGGATGGTCTCATCCGATCGGGAATGACTCCAGATTCTATAGCGTGAGCCGGTCCTTTTCGTTCGGATCGCTTAGATCCGGACGGGACAGGCGCTAAAAAAGGCGCAGGCATCGCAGCCAGAAAAGTCCGGCATTATGCTTTCAAGCCGAACACTACAACGGTCGAGGTGAAAATAGTCTGACCTAGACACGTCAATATAATGGACAAATTGCCTTGAGAGCCGAAAAATCGCGAAATACGGGCTCTTTTTGTTGCGATCTCTTAAGGATAGGAATCCCAGGAAACGATCCGGGTATCCTGCGCGCCACCGACACCCGGCATGACGACGGCCTCGTAGCGCCGTTCGAAACGGCCACGGACCACCACTTTGATGATCGCGCGGTAGCCCTTCCCCGGAGAGACGGCAATGGAATCGCGCATCGCGGACGGGAAGGCTTCGGTTATGTCGGTGTCCTTGGCGAAACCGCGTTCGCGCCGGCGGATGAAAGCGGCGGTGCGGTTGGCGTCGCCGCCCATCAGCACATCGATGACGGCAGGGCTTGCGATCGTCGGATCGACGGTCGGGCTCATGTTTGCCGTTGTCACGAGGGCGCGCACGGCTGCGGCGATCGACGGCGTGATATCAAGGACTTGTTCCAGTTCGGCTGGATGGCCGAATGGCCGGTTCGCTGGCGGCGGACGCCCGGCGAAGCGATAATCCTCGGCCTCGGCGCCCTCGGTCGATTTGTCGTCATCTTCGTCGCGGAAGTCGACGACTTGATCGGCTAGGCGTCGCGCGAGTGCCGGCTGGGCGCCGACAGACTGGAACAGCGCGATCAGCAGTACCGGCGAGGCGCCATTTAGATCGATCCGGGCGGATTCTGATGTGTAGTCGACCCGAATGACGCCGGTGGCAAGGCGCGCCTCGAAGGACGAGGCACGGATCGGCTCGCCGGCACGCGACAAAATATCGAAGGCCACAAGATCCGCGCCGGCTCGGCCAAGATCTTCCGCCGCCATCTCGTCTTGATAGACGGCGGCCGCCCGCGCGCCGGACGCGGAGGACCGCAGCGCCACAACGGTAAGCGTGGAAATCATCGCGCCAATGATCAGGACGGCGATCAGAACAGTGCCGCGATCGTCGCGCCAGGAGGCAGGTATAGGTCCGCGCGGCGTGAACCAGCTCATGGCGCGGCCCCCGGTGGATTTTGAAGGGCGAGAGCGAGCACGTGGACAATGACCGCCGCAAGCGCAAGAAAGGGCCCAAAGGGGATGGCAAATTGGGCATCGCCGCCTTGCCCCGCTAATGCAGCTCGTCGGCGCGCGGCCAGCAGGACGATCAGCGCCGCCAACGCCGCCAATTGTAGCGCAACGGCCTGTTCTTGCACCTCCAACCATACACCGGCCGCGCCGGCGAGCTTGACGTCCCCCATGCCCAATCCGTCGTGGCCAGCAAACCAGCGATAGAGCATTTTGACGATCCAAAGGGCCATAAGCGCCCCAAGGCCACACGCGGCGGCGCCAGCCATGGCGCCAATGCGATCGGCGGCGTCGAGTTCGGCGCCAAGTGCCGCGCGCGTAAGTCCGAGCGTTGCAATCAATGCGGAGGCAAGATTGGGGATTGTGTAGGTGGCAAGATCGTGTCGCGCAACCCAAACGGCGAGACACCAAAACAACGCCGCGAAACCGGCATCGCGCCCGCTAAGCAGCCAGAAGGCGCCGATAACGCCGCCGATACCAACCGCTGCGTAGCCGAGGAAGGACATGGCCGCGGCGCGGCGGTCTTGCAGGTTCGCCAAGGCGGATCTCCGCTCGTCGCGATCGAACGGCCGGTCGCGAGCCAGATCGTGTTGATAACACGATCTAGAGCATTTCCGGATCGGATGGGTACATCCGATCCGGAAATGCTCCACGGTCTAGACCTTGAGCCGGTCCTTTTCGTTCGGATTGAAGCGACCCGAAAAGGACCGGCTCCATGTATCAGCCTGCAGGGTCGAGCGAAACATCGGTCGTTAGACCCCATGCGGTCTTGACTAACCTTTTGGCCTCGATTGTGGCGTAATCGGTCACTTCAGCACCGCTTGCGGATCCCTCAGCTGGATCATTCGAGACCGGAATTCCTCGGAGACACCTTGGGCATCAACGGCATCGCGCATGATCTGCGGCTTGATGAAGATGATGAGTTCCGTGCGCTCGCCCTTGTTGCTGTTGCTCGACAAAAGATCCCCAAGGAACTTGACCTGGGTCACGCCGGGCAAGCCGGATTTCCCGTTGTTTTGAGACTCGCTGATCAAACCGCCGAGCAACACGGTCTGACCGCTTGGCACGGCGATCTGGCTGCGGACCTTACGTTGGCTGATCGTGGGCGTCAGGGTCGTCTTGTCCGCATTGGTAACGTTGGAGATTTCTTGCTCCACATCGAGCGTCACGACGCCGTTCGCGTTTACCCGGGGCGAGACCCTCAAGATGATACCAGTATCGCGATATTCGACACTGTTGACTGTCCGGGAGTTGGACGTGTCGTCGGACGTCGAGGATCGCGTCGTGACCGGCACTTGATCGCCGACCTGTAGCACGGCAGGCTGATTGTCGAGGACGACCAGCGACGGAGACGAAAGAATCTTGACGTTTGTCAGGGAATTCAGCGCATTCAAGACCACACGCGGATCCGAGGCGGCGCCGAGCAACAAGTTGAACCCTGGGAATGAGCGATTAAGCGCGGCTGTCGCCCCTCCGACATAGCCCGCCGAACCCCGGTCGGAGCCGAGCCCGATATCGTTGCTTTTGAGGAAGAACTGCACGCCGTAGTTGAGTTCATCGGTCAGCCTGACTTCGGCGATGGTTGCTTCGATCGCCACCTGCACGGGCGGCTTATCAAGCTGGCGAATAGTACGCTCAATCAGCACATAATCCTGCGGCGTCGAATAGATCAGGAGCGCGTTGTTGGCCGCGTCGGCGGAGATTCGCAGCTTGCCGGAACCGCCTCCCCCACCACCGCCACGCGTCGACCCCACATCGGACATCCCCGCATCGGAACCCGTACCGGTGCTCGTCCCACCACCGCCGAACGTGCTGAAGGCTTGCTGAACGCGACTATTGGGCGAAGCACCGGCACCCTGCGTGGCACCACCGTTGGGGCCGGCGCCAGTTTCGCCGCCGCCGGCGGCGGAACTCTGCATGGACGACCCGGCTTGGCCTCCGCCGACCTTTTCAAGGGCGTCGGAGTCCGATTGTCCCGCGCCGCCGCCGCCCTGGCCGGCGAAAACGTCATTGAGCAGCCCCGCGACAACCTTGGCTCGGGCGTACTTCAGTCGGTAAACCTTGACTCCGACGGCCATCGGGTCCGCCTTGTCCAGCCGTCGCACCCAAGTTCCCACCCGATCGATCACTTCGCGGCGCTTGGACACCACAAGGATCGCATTCAGCCGGTTCATCGGCTGAAGTTGCACCGTCCCTTGGGATATTCCGTTTTCGCCGGTCTCAAAGATTCGATTCAGTTCGCCGATGATGGTCTCTGGAGCCGAATTGGCGACGGGATAGATTCCAACCGACTGATCGCGCATCCAATCGGCGTCAACTAACGAGGCCGCGTCAACGACCGTCCGACGCTCGGCGGATGTGCCCTGGACCAGGATCAGATTGGTGCCGGGATCGGCTTTCAGCATGCCCGGACGGCCGGCGAAGCTCTCGAGGACCCGCAAGACGACGGCGGCGGAAACATACTTGACCGGGATGACCGATGTGCCGAAGCCCTCTCCGATGGAGGCATAATCGACGTTGCCGGCGCCCATGACTTCCGTGGATGGCGCGACGCGATAAATGCCGCCCTCGCTCACGATGGAGACGTTGACCGCCTTGAGCGTGGTCTCCAGCACCCGAATGAGTTTATCGCGCGCCACCGGACGCGCCGAATTGAGGCTTACCGTCCCGGCGACGCGAGGATCGATCGTGTAGTTGGCCTTCATGATGTCGCCGAGAATGGTTTTTGCGACGGCGGCGACTTCTGCGTTTTCGAAGTTCAGCTGGAATCCGTCGCCGTCCTCGCGCACCTGCATTTCGCCGCCGCCTTCACGCGAAGCACCGGCGCCAGCGACGCCGGGCATGCCACGCCCTGGGGCGGGATAGATCTGGGGGCCGATCGATCCGGTGGTCGGGTTCTGCAAGCCGTAGGTACCACCTGGTCCGTTGGTTCGCGCGGTCAGATCGTTCGCGCCGAGCCCCGTGAACCCAGCGGAGCCGTCCGGCACGGTCGAGGTGCTGTTGCGGTTGGCACAAGCAGCAAGCGCCAGTGCCATGACCCCGACTAGAACGGCTTTTTTGAACACGCGATACCCCCCAGAAGCCGCGCCGATCGCGCCATGGGCGCCAATTCGGGTCAAGCGGCCTGATTTCGGCAGTCGTTCGGGAGAGCTGGCTTCTGCCCTATCGGAGTTCGAAACAACCTTGGACAACAATCGCGACCCCTCGGGCTCGGCCTTGTGAGCAACCCAACTCGGCTGTTCCAAGACCACGACGAGGTGAGCGGCTTCCGTAGATACCGGATCACATTGGCGTTGCTGCGGCCGCGAGGAGCGATCCGAGGTCAGCGCGCTTGGATGCGTTTCGTGGTCAAATCGATCCGGCATAAGCACTCGGCCCAATGGCTCCCGCTCGTTCTTCATGGCTGAAAAGATATTGTATTTATGCTTAATCCGGCGTTAATAAGGCTTCGCAACGTTGTATGTAAAGAAAGCTAATACGAAATCTATTGATTGAATAGATGAGGACTAAAGCACCGTTGCGGCGCGAAATATCCGCCGATCCGCCCTCAATCGATAACGCCGCCTTGACCGTGGCGTCAAATCGCCCAATCGTTCCGCTCGCATCATGCGCGAGGCGCGGCTCGGACGGGCCTGCGTGGTTTGGCGCGAGGGTCGATCAATGGTTTCGATGGCACTTCAGCTCGTCGAGCTCGGGATATTGAGCCGGGATCAAGTGGCGGAGACGGAGACCGACGCTCCGGTTTCGCTACCCTATCGCAAGCTGCTTGATCTTTCCGGCCTACAGCCCGCCCAGTTTGCTGACATGGTGGCCGAGATCCATCGCCTGCCGCGGGCCTCGCTCGAGGAGATCCTCCAGGGAGAGTCGCTCGCCGGGGGCTTCTCGCAGGTCTATCTCGCGCAGGTCGGGCTTTTTCCCTACCGCAACGCGAAGGGCGCGCTTCGGATCGCTGTCGCCGATCCCAATAACGGCGACGCCATTCAGGCCATTTCGCTCTCGCTGCCGCAGACCGCGGTCGTCGAAGTCGCGGCCTTCGACGAAATCGAGATCGCGCTCGACCGTGGCGCCGACGCGATCGCGGAAGCCACCGAGGAAGATCCGGAAACCGTTCGCTCCGCCAGCGGGGAAAATCTTGACGAACTGCGGGACATGGCGAGCGGTGCGCCGGTGGTTCGCGCGGTGGAGGATATCTTCGATCGCGCGGTCGGTTTCCGATCAACCGACATCCATATCGAACCGACCCGCCGCGATTTCCAAGTCCGCGTACGCGTCGACGGCGTGCTCCGCCCGATCCCCACGCCGCGCGTCCAACACCGCGCCCTCGTTTCCCGCATCAAGATCCTCGCGGGCCTCAACATCGCCGAGCACCGCCTGCCCCAGGATGGGCGCACGCGAATTAAGGTGCGTGGGCGCGACTATGACGTGCGCGTTGCGATCATGCCAACGACGACCGGCGAGGCGGTCATTCTCCGCCTCCTCGACCGATCCGGAAAGCTGGTTGATTTCTCGCAGCTTGGCCTTTCCGGACGAGACGAGATGATCTTGCGCCGGCAGATCGAGATGCCTTATGGCCTCGTAATCGTGACCGGGCCGACCGGCAGCGGCAAGACAACCACACTGGCTGCCGCCATCTCCGCGCTCAACGACCAAACTCGCAAGATCCTGACCGTGGAAGACCCGGTCGAATACGAAATCCAAGGCGTTAGCCAGTCGCAGGTTAGGCCCGCGGTCGGCTTGACCTTCGCCTCCGCGTTGCGCGCTTTTCTGCGCCAGGACCCGGATGTGATCATGGTCGGCGAGGTGCGCGACACCGAAACGGCGAAGATCGCCATCCAGGCTTCGCTGACGGGCCACTTGGTGATGACCACGCTTCATACCAACACCGCGGCAGCCGCCGTCACGCGGCTGGTCGACATGGGTGTGGAGCCGTTCCTTATTGCCTCGTCGCTGCGCGCGGCGGTTGGGCAACGCCTTGTGCGCGTGCTCTGCCCGGACTGCCGTCGTCCCGCCACGCTCACGGCGCAAGACTTCGAACGCAACCCGCGCTTCTCGGCGATCGGCCTTGAACCGGGACAGACGATTTACGAACCGGTCGGATGCGATCGTTGCGGTGGAACCGGCTATCGCGGGCGACGGGCGATCTTCGAGGTGCTCGAGGTGACGGAAGCGATCCGTCGGCAACTGCTGCAGCACAGCGACGACCGCGCGATCGAAGACAAGGCGCGCGAGCAGGGCATGACAACGATGATCGAGGACGGACTCTCGCGCTGCTTGGAGGGCATCACCTCTGTGGACGAGGTCTTCCGCGTCGCGGCGCTGCGCTGATGGCGCGCTACAAGTATACCGCCGTCGCACGGGACGGGCGATCGCTCGGCGGGGAAACCGAAGCCGCCGACGAGGCCTCGATCGCAGCTGAACTGAGTGCGCGCGGCCTTATCTTGGTCGAGGCACGGAAGATCGCCGCCACCAATGCCGCAAGCCTGTTCGCGCCGCGCATTGACGGCCGCGCGGTGACAAATTTCCTCGGCGAATTGGCGCTGATGTTGAAAAGCGGACTCACCATCGATGAGGCCTTGCTTTTGGCCTCGGAGGATATGCCAGCCGGGCTCGCGCGCACGATCCGAACCGTCCGCTCCGACGTCCTTGGCGGCAGCGGCTTCGTGCAAGCCCTGCAGCGTCACCAGGACGTATTCCCGCCGGAGGTCGTCGCGATGGCCAAGGTCGCCGATGCGACCGGGCATCTCGATAGGGTCCTGACCGCGGTCGCCGCGCAACGCAACCGAACCCACGCGCTGGCGGACAAGGTCGCCGCGGCGCTCCGCTATCCGGCCTTCCTTCTTTTGGCCGCAGCCGGTGTGCTTTTGTTTTTCATGCTGCAGGTCGTGCCACAGTTTTCAGGCCTGATCGGCGAGACAGGCAGCGATCCCGGTTCATTTGTCACGAGAGTGCTAACCGTTTCTAAAACCATGTCGGACAACATGGATCTGCTCGGCGTCGGCGCGGCGGTCGTGCTCGGCGCGGGGTTCGTGCTGTCGCGGGTCAAGGAAGTCCGGCTCGCCATGCTAAGGGCCGGAACCCGGCTACCGGTGGTGTCGGGCATCTGGATCCTGCGTCGTACGGCCTTGTTCACGTCGAACCTTGGGAGTCTTTTGGGCCAGGGTGTCCCTTTGGTCGACACATTGAAGGTGCTGGAGAGTGTCGTTGGAGCCGATGGCGAAGCTGCCGTTGCGGCGATCGGCGACGAGGTTCGGCGGGGCGGTCGACTGAACGAAGCGCTCGCGCGGGCGAAACTCTTGCCTGACGTTGCAGTACGCATGTTGAAGATCGGCGAGGAAACGGGGGAGTTGGCGGCGGTCGCGACCGAAGCCGGTGCACTTTACGAGAAGAAACTCGGCGAACGGCTCGACCGCGTCGGCGCGCTTGTTGGTCCAATTGCCATTTTGACCATCGCGACCGTGATCGGCGGTCTGATGGTGACGATCATGTCAGCGCTGATGAGCGTGAACCAGCTTGTAATGTGAGGCCTTGATGCGAGCGATACGGTACACAACGATCATTCGGGACCTGTCGGGTCGACGTCGTGACGTCGCGACGTCGTCGGCCGGGTTCACGCTGGTCGAGATGCTCGTGGTTCTTGTCATCATTGGGCTTTTGGTCGGCCTTGTCGGCCCTCGTGTGTTCAATCAGCTTTCCGACGCCAAGACCAAGACGGCGAAGATTCAGATCGAAAGCTTCACCAACTCGCTCGACCTCTTCTTCCTCGACCAAGGTCGATATCCGTCTACAGCCGAAGGCCTGGGTGCGCTCGTGACCAAGCCAGCCAATGTCACGGCCTGGAATGGCCCCTACCTCCGTGGCGCCGGCCTGCCGAAGGACCCATGGAATAACGCCTATATCTACCGCTCGCCCGGTCAGGGACGCCCCTACGAGATCGTATCCCTTGGGTCCGACGGACGAGAGGGAGGCACCGACAGTGCGGCGGACGTCGTCAGCTGGCAACGATAGGCAAACGCCGCGCCGCCAACCGCCGGATGGCGTCGCGGCCGGTTTCGTGTTGATGGAAATCATCCCCGCGCTGATCATCCTAGGGCTTGTGATCCTGATCGGCTTCCCGGCCCTTCCGCGCGGCACGACGAACGCGGGGCTTACGGCCGTGATGATCGAAACGGCCACGCTCATGCGCACAGCGCGCACGACGGCTCTTGCCTCGGGCCGGCCGGCCGTCACGGTCGTCGATCGCGTTGGCCGGACAATCCGACAGGGCGACCGGATCCTGACACTTCCCGCGGACCTCGACCTCGCGGTCCTGGCCGCGGAAACCTGCCAATCCAACGGAGCGACGATTTCCGTCGTCTTCCGTCCCGATGGAACGAGCTGCGGCGCGGTCGTGCGGATTGCCAAGGGTAATCGGGCATTTCGGGTGCGCGTCAACTGGGCGACGGGGCATGTGTCGATCCTTGAAGGCGGATAGCGCGCGGCGCGGCAACTTGGAACCGGCGGGCCACGGGTCGGCGGATCCTCGCGCCGGCTTCATGCTGTTTGAAGTCCTTGTCGCGCTGGTGATCGCGATGTTGTTCATGCTGGCGCTGTCGCGAGCGCTCGGCGGCGCTTGGGCCGGTGCGCGCGCGCCAAATGAAGTGGTTTCGGCGCTCGCGATCGCACGCACGGTCATCGCCGAAATCCATGACTCGCCCGACGCGCCGCAGCCGCAATCCGGCGAAGCCGGTCGTTACTCCTTCGCGCTGGCGATTGAACCGCTGAGCCTGATACAGCTTGGATCGTCGGCGCCGTCGGCGCCCGTTGAGGTGGCCGAGGCGCCCGATCCGGAGGCGAATGCCAACAAGCCGCAGCCCAAGCTTTATCGCGTGATCGTTGTCGTCCAAACGCCATCCGGCCGGAGGGTCCGTGTCGAGACCGCCAAGATCACAGCTCGATAGATGTTTGCAACGCGTATCCGCTCGGGTCCGGCTGCTAACGGAGGGCCAAAACGCGGGCTTTTCGCTGATCGAAGTCTTGGCGGCGCTGGTCATTACCGGCGGCCTTCTAGCAGCGCTTCTACCTTTCGCCTCGAACGTTTCGACCTATTGGCTGACCGGGCAGCGGTCGCTGGAGACATCCGATCTTTGGATGAGGCTTTCGGTGCGGCTCAGTGCCGATATCGCCCGTGCCATTCCGCTGCCGGTCGGCACGGTCAAGGAACCGCGTTTGTTCTGGGCAAGCAACGGTCAGTCGATCCTCTTCGTACGGCCATCGGTTTCCGCCGTAGGGGGCGGCAGGTTGGAGGTGGTGGCCTATACGATCGAGAGGGCGGATGACGGCCAAGCGGTGATCCGCCGCTCGATGCCCTATGACCCGGGCGCGCTCGACCGCGCGCCCTCATCGATCGGCAATGCCACCGCGCTAGCCTCCGGCCCGTTCCAGTTCCAATTCGTGACGATCGGCCGCGAAGGTCAGGCCGTCGACGCTTGGCAAGACCCGCGAGAATTGCCGGCCCGGGTCGAACTCGCCATCGCAGCCGCCGGAAACCGGCCGGTTCCAGAGGTTCCGATGGGCTTCGCCGTCGCGGCGCGCCGGCCGGGCGGTGAAATCGACAATACGGTGGAGGCCCGCGAGGCCGCCCCAAGGACGCCGGCCGCGCCGCTTCAAAGTCGCTGACCGGTCCTGCGTGGCGTGGCAGCGCTCTAGGTGACGACGCCGTCGTGGTCTGATAGATCGTCGGGCGAGAGCATTTCCCGATCGGATGGGTCTATCCGATCGATAAAGAATTGCGCCATGTTCAGTAACTTGAGCCGGCCCTTCCGGTTCGAATCGAAGCGTCCATACGATCGGAAAATGCTCTAAACCGCCCACTTCGAGGTTGGACCGATGTCCGCAGACCACGCCCCCGCGCTCGTCGCCGTCGATTGGGGAACATCGTCATTCCGCGCGGGCCTACTCGACGCCTCTGGTGACGTTCTCGACCGCGTTGCCGCGCCGGATGGGATCCTTTCGGCGGGCACGAAGGGGTTTGCCGGGACCCTCTTTGGCCATATCGGTCACTGGGTGAAACCGACAGCGGCGCGCCCTCCGCTCCCGATCATTCTGTCCGGCATGATCGGCAGCCGCAACGGCTGGGTCGAGGTGCCGCATGTAGCGACCACGGCCGACCTTGCCACGCTCGGGCGCGGATCGATCGAGCGAACCGAGCGCGGTTCGCGGCTCGTCTTCATCTCCGGGCTTTCCCATCTCGACGCGGATGGCATTCCCGACATGATGCGCGGCGAGGAAGTCCAGGTCTTCGGCGCGCTCGGGAATGCAGATGACGCCGAAGTCATCCTGCCCGGCACGCATTCGAAATGGGTCACGGTCTCCGGCGGAACGATCACCGGATTCCGCACCTACATGACGGGCGAGCTCTTCGCCGCGATCAAGGGCCATACGATTATCGGCCAGCTTGCGGCGGGTGACGCGCATGACGACGCGGCCTTTGGCGAAGGCGTCGCGCGCGGTTTCGCCGATCCCGCTCCGACCCACGCGGTCTTCACGGCCCGAACGTTGGCGCTCGCCGGACGTTTGAAGCCCGAAGGCGTTGCGTCCTACCTGTCGGGCGTCTTGATCGGCGCCGAATTCGCCGGCGGCCTTGCCGCCTCGCGTGGAACCGCAAAACCCCGGCTGGTCATCGGCGACGCCCGGCTTGTCTCGCTCTATCTAAATGCCGCCGACCGGCTCGAGATCGAACTCGCGGCGGGTCCGGATGATGCCGCTTTCCGGGGGTTGCATGCCCTTGCCCAAACCATGGGGTTGATCCCTTGACCTTCGATGCCGCGCTCAAAGCCCTGCCCCTGGTCGCCATCCTTCGCGGCCTTCGTCCCGAGGAGGCCGAGGCGGTCGTCGGGGCCATCGTCGACGCCGGGTTCCGGCTCGTGGAGGTGCCGCTCAATTCGCCCGATCCGTTGGTCAGCATCGGGCGGCTGCAGCGCCGTTTCGGCGACGTGGCCTTGGTTGGCGCGGGCACGGTCCTGAACGTCGAACAGGCGAAGGCCGTCGCTGCCACCGGGGCGACACTGTGCATTTCTCCAAACACCGACCAGACGGTCATCCGGGCGGCGAAGGCTGCCGGCATGATCTCGATCCCGGGGGCCGCCACGCCGAGCGAGGCTTTCGCGGCGCTTGGCGCCGGTGCCGACGCGGTCAAGATGTTTCCCGCCGAGGCCATGCCGCCTGTTGTCGTCAAGGCTTGGAAGGCGGTCATGCCGCAAGGGACGGTCTTGATGCCGGTTGGCGGCATTTCGCCTGATGCAATGGCGGCGTTCGTTGCGGCAGGCGCCGGCGGCTTCGGGCTGGGCTCCGCACTTTACAAGCCCGGGCAGGCCGCTTCGGAAGTGGGCTTGGCGGCGCGTGCGTTTGTATCCGCCTGGCGGTCGCTCGATCGCGCTTGAAGGAACGCCGTTGCAGCCGTGACGGACGCGGCGCGCCATGCGTTGAACCGAAAACAGGATAGCGGCGAGCAATCGCCATCGAGCATCAAATCTACCAACGAATACGGACGGGAGGATACCAACATGAGCGGCGCGATTTATCCGGATCTGGAAGGCAAGGTGGTCGTGGTGACCGGCGGCGGTTCGGGCATCGGCGAGGAGATCGTGCGGCAGTTCGCCCGGCAGAAGGCCAAGGTGGCGTTCCTCGATATCGCCGTCGGCCCGTCCGAGAAACTGGTCGCCGATCTCGCGGCCAAGGGGCAGTCCGTGCATTTCGAGGCCTGCGACCTCACCGACATTACCGCGCTGAAGGCCGCCATCGCGAAGATTCGCGCCGCGCTCGGCCCGGTCGGGGTCTTGATCAACAACGCGGCCCATGACGAGCGCCATCCCACAGAAACCGTGACCGAGGCCTATTGGGACGATCGCATCGCGGTCAATCTGAAGCACCAGTTCTTCGCCGCGCAGGCCGTGTTGGCCGACATGAAGGCCGCCAATTCCGGAGCGATCATCAATTTCGGATCGACCTCATGGATGGTCGGACAGGGCGGCATGGCCGCCTATACGGCCGCGAAGTCCGCCGTCCTCGGCCTGACCCGGTCGCTCGCGCGCGACTACGGACCCTACAACATCCGCGTCAACGCGATCGCGCCGGGCTGGATCATGACCCAGCGCCAGATCGACAAGTGGCTGACGCCGGAAGGCGAGGCCGAGCTCATGAACCGGCAGTGCCTGAAGCGGAAGCTCTACCCGATCGATATTGCCAAGTTCACCGTGTTCCTTGCTTCCGATGAGGGTTCTGGCTGCACCAATCAGCAATATGTCGTCGATGGTGGCTGGGTCTGATCCGATCGACACCGACCCACGCTATCAGTCTTGTGTTTTCGCGATCAGGAGCATTTTTCATGGCCGAGGCCGCACGTAACTACATCGCCGGCGAATGGACCCCCGCCACGGATGTCGCGCCCGATATCAACCCCTCGAACACCGCCGATGTCGTCGGACTTTATCCCCGCGCCTCGGCGACTGATGCCGAACGCGCGATCGCGGCGGCCAAGGCGGCGTTTCCCGCCTGGAGTCGGTCGACGCCGCAGGAGCGCTATGACGTTTTGAAGCGTATTTCCGACGAGATCCTCGCTCGCAAGGACGAAATCGGCCGGATCCTGTCGCGCGAGGAGGGCAAGACCCTGCCCGAGGGCATCGGCGAGACGGTGCGCGCTGCGCAGATCTTCGCCTTTTTCGCCGGCGAATGCCTGCGGCTGACCGGCGAGACCGTGGCTTCCGTTCGTCCGGGCGTCGGCGTGGAGATGACCCGCGAGGCGGTCGGCGTCGTCGGGCTCATCACGCCGTGGAATTTCCCAGTCGCGATCCCTGCTTGGAAGATCGCGCCGGCGCTCGCGCACGGCAATACGGTCGTGTTCAAGCCGGCCGATCTGGTGCCGGCGACCGCGCATGCCCTGTCCGAAATCATCGCGCGCGCGAGCCTGCCGGCCGGCGTGTTCAATCTGGTCATGGGGCGCGGCTCGGTGGTCGGGGAGACAATCCTGCGCCACAAGGACGTTGCGGCGATCTCCTTCACCGGCTCGGTAGCGACAGGCCGAAAGGTGGCGCTTGCCGCGGTCGAGGCAAGCCCGATGAAGAAAATCCAGCTGGAAATGGGCGGCAAGAACCCGCTCGTCGTGCTCGACGACGCGGATTTGAAGACCGCCGTGGAATGCGCGGTCAACGGCGCGTTCTTTTCCACCGGCCAACGCTGCACGGCCTCCTCGCGGCTGATCGTGACCGACGGCATCCATGACCGCTTCGTCGACGCCGTCTCTGAGCGGATGAAGGGTCTCGTGGTCGACGATGCCTTAAAGCCGGGGACGCATATCGGTCCGGTCGTCGACGAATCCCAGCTCGATCAGGACCTGCGCTATGTCACGATCGGCAAGGACGAGGGCGCGACGCTTCATCTCGGCGGCGAGCGGCTGAACCGCGAGACGCCCGGCTTCTATATGGCGCCGGCGCTCTTTACCGGTGTCGACAATTCCATGCGCATCGCGCGCGAGGAGATCTTCGGCCCGGTCGGCGTGGTGATCCGCGCCAAGGGCTACGACGAAGCGCTGGCGATCGCCAACGATACCGAGTTCGGCCTCTCCGCCGGCATATGCACGACGAGCCTGAAGCACGCCACGCATTTCAAGCGCAATTCCGAGGCCGGCATGGTCATGGTCAACCTGCCGACCGCCGGCGTCGACTATCACGTCCCCTTCGGCGGCCGCAAAGGCTCCAGCTACGGCCCCCGCGAGCAGGGCGCCTATGCCAAGGAGTTCTATACGACCGTGAAAACCAGCTACACGCTAGGCTAACGCCGTTCGGCATTTTGGGTAGCGGCCCGTGCCGCTACCCGATCGCCCCCGAAGCCTTGATGGCGTCGATGCCGGCCTCGTCGAATTTCAGCACGTCCGCCAGGATCTCCATGGTGTGTTCGCCAAGGAGCGGAGAGCGGGTGACGTCGGTGGGGCTGTCGGAAAGTTTGATCGGGTTGCCGACCGAGAGATATTTTCCGCGCGCGGGGTGATCGACCTCCACGACGGTGCCTGTCGCGCGCAGCGACTCGTCCTCGGCGAGTTCCTTCATGGACAGGATCGGGCCGCAGGGTATGTCGTGGCGGTTCAGGATCTCCATCGCCTCGAACTTGTCCTTGGTCGAGGTCCAGGCCTCGATGCGGGCGAAGATCGCGTTGAGGCGCGGCAAGCGGACGGCGGGCGTGGCGTAGTCCGGATCGGTCTTCCAGGCGGGTTCACCGATCACGTCGCAGATCGCCTCCCAGACCGGGGCCTGGGTTATGAAATAGATGTAGGCGTTCGGGTCGGTCTCCCAGCCCTTGCACTTTAGGATGCGCCCCGGCTGGCCGCCGCCGGAATCGTTGCCCGCGCGCGGAACGGCATCGCCGAAGGCTACGCCCTCGCCGAATTGGCTATACTCCTTGAGCGGACCATGGCCGAGGCGCTGCTGGTCGCGCAGCTTGACGCGGCACAAGTTCAAGACGCCGTCTTGCATGGCGCAGGTGACCTTCTGCCCCTTGCCGGTGGTCGTGCGCTGGAAAAGCGCGGTGACAATGCCGAGCGCCAGATGCAGCCCCGTGCCGGAATCGCCGATCTGCGCGCCCGTCACGAGCGGCACGTCGTCGCGAAACCCGGTCGTGGAAGCCGCGCCGCCGGTGCATTGGGCGACGTTCTCATAGACCTTGCAGTCCTCGTAGGGACCCGGGCCGAAGCCTTTGATCGAGGCCACGATCATGCCCGGATTGATCGCCTGGATGCGTTCCCAGCCGAACCCCATCCGATCGAGCACGCCGGGGGCGAAGTTCTCCACCAGCACGTCACATTCCTCGATCAGCCGCTCCAGAACGGTCTTGCCGTGGGCGTTCTTGGTGTCGAGTGTGATTGAGCGCTTGTTGTGGTTCAGCATCGTGAAATAGAGGCTGTCCACCTTCGGGATATCCTGCAGCTGGCCGCGCGTGATGTCGCCGACGCCCGGCCGCTCGACCTTGATGACGTCCGCGCCGAACCAAGCCAGCAATTGCGTGCAGGTTGGACCCGACTGCACATGCGTGAAATCCAGTATGCGGACGCCTTCGAGGGCCTTGCCCATGATCGATCTCCCGAAACGGGTCGTGCGGAGGGGGAAGCGGAGGATGCGGATGGAGCCGGTGGCGGCTACTTGTACATGGTCTGGTTCTTGGTGCCCGGCGCATATTCGTTCGGGTCGACCCAGATGTTGACGACCGCCGAGCGGCCGGTCTTGGCGATCGCCTCGCGCGCGCGCCGCAGCGCCGGCTGGATCTGCGACGCCTCGCGCACCTCCTCGCCGTGATTGCCGAGCATATGCGCGAACTTGGCGAATTCGACGTCGCCGAGCTTATTGCCGACATTACCGCGCTGCGCGCCGTATTTGGCGATCTGGCCGTAGCGGATCTGGTTCATGGCCGAGTTGTTGCCGATGACGGCGAGATAGGGCGCGCTGAACCGGTCGCAGCTTTCCATGTCGAATGCGGTCATGGAGAAGGCGCCGTCGCCGTAATAGCAAAGCACCTCCTTATGGGGATGCGCGAGCTTGGCGGCGAGCGCGAAGCCGGTGCCAACACCGAGCGACCCGAGCGCGCCCGGATCCATCCACTGGCCGGGGTTGCGCGGACGCACGGCCTGCGCGGAGATCGTCACCACGTCGCCGCCGTCGCCGATATAGACCGTGTCCTCGCCGAGGAATTCATTCAGTTCGTAAGCGACCCGATAGGGATGGATCGGATTCTGGTCGGATTTCAGAAGCGGCAGCACCTTGTCGTAGGCGACGGCCTCTTCCCGGGCCAGCATCTCCATCCATTGCTTGCGCAGCGCGCGCTTGCCCCGGTCTATCCGAGCCGAGGCAGCCGCGAGGACGGCCGCGAGAATGGCGCCGGGATCGCCGACGAGGCCGAGGTCGATGTCCCGGTTTTTGCCGACGGTGCGATAGTCCATATCGATCTGGACGAGCGTCAGGTCCTTGGAAATACGCTTGCCGTAGCCCATGCGGAAATCGAACGGGGTGCCGACGATGATCAGAAGGTCGGCCTTGGCGAAGGCGAGCGAGCGCGTGCGGTCGAAATGATGGGGATCGCCTGATGGAAGCAGGCCACGGCTCGCGCCGTTGAAATAGCCGGGCACGTCAAGGCCGCGCAGCAAGGCGATCGCCTCCTCGTGGCCGCGCGCGGTCCAAACCTGCTGGCCATAGAGGATCGCCGGCCGCTCCGAGGCAACGAGGAGATCGGCGAGGCGCTCGACATCGGTGGGATCGCCGAGCGAACGGGTGGACGCGCGGTAATGTCCCGGCTTCGGAATGACGGCTTTCTCGATCGGGATCTCTCGGTCGAGCACATCGCGCGGAATCTCGAGATAGGAGGGCCCGGGCGCGCCGTTGAAGCTCTCGCGCGCGGCCATGGCGATCATGTCCGCGATCCGCTCGGTCGCGGGCACGCCGGCGGCGAACTTGGTGATCGGCTGCATCATGTCGACATGCGGCAGGTCTTGCAGCGACCCCATCTTGTGCTGGGTCAGCGCGCCCTGGCCGCCGATATGCAGGATAGGACTTTCGGACCGAAAGGCGGTCGCCACGCCGGTCACCGCGTTGGTGCAGCCCGGGCCGGCGGTCGTCACGACACAGCCAAGCTTTCCCGTCTGGCGCGCGTAGCCGTCGGCGGCGTGGGCGGCGACCTGCTCGTGGCGGACGTCGATAATGCGGATGCCCTCGTCGAGGCAACCGTCGTAGATGTCAATGATGTGCCCGCCGCAAAGCGTGAAGATCGTATCCACGCCCTCGTTCCTAAGCGCCTTGGCGACCAGACGGCCGCCGGAAATCACCCCCGCGTCGCGGCTTTTGGCCTTCAGCGTATCCTCCGCCGTCGTGATCGCGTTCGGCTCGGATACGCTCATTGACATAGTTATTTCTCCCGGCGGCGATTGTCTTGCTTCGGATGGCTACGCCCGCCCCATCGGGCCGGAACGGGAGGAAAATCGCAAGCACGTTTTCAGGTTTCGATGGTCAAACCCACGAAGACCTTAACGATAGGGGCGAGTCCCGCGTCAAGAGCGCACGATCAAATTGCCGGCAAGATTTGCGCTCAATGCCGGAAGTGGCGCATCCCCGTGAAGACCATGGCGATACCAGCCGCGTCGGCCGCTTCAACGACCTCGTTATCGCGCAAGGATCCGCCGGGCTGGATGACCGCTGTCGCGCCAGCCGCGACAAGGGTTTCAAGCCCGTCGGCAAAGGGAAAGAATGCGTCGGAGGCCGCGACCGAGCCGACGGTCAGCGGCGCGGACAGGCCCTCGGCCTCGGCGGCGTCGACGGCCTTGCGCGCGGCGATACGCGCAGCGTCAACCCGGCTCATCTGGCCCGCTCCGATGCCGACCGTCGCGCGATCCTTGACAAAGACGATCGCGTTCGATTTCACGTGCTTCACGACACGGAAGGCGAAGGCGAGATCGGCGGCCTCCGCCTCGGAGGGAACCCGCGCGGTCGCGACCTTCAGATCGAGATCCTCAACCCGGCCGAAATCCCGGGTTTGGACCAAGAACCCCCCGGCAACTTGACGAAACGTGAGATCGCTTTCCCCCGGCCTCGGCAGGCCGCCGGCAAGCAAGAGCCGCAGGTTGCTCTTTGCGGCAACGATGGCCAAGGCCTCGTCGGTCGCGTCGGGCGCGATGATGACCTCAGTGAAGATCTTCACGATTTCGCGCGCCGCTTCGGCATCAAGCGTCCGGTTCAGCGCGACGACCCCGCCGAAGGCCGAGACCGGATCGCAGCGCAGGGCTTTCAGGTAGGCGTCCTTGAGTATCGCGCCCTCCGCGACGCCGCACGGATTGGCATGCTTGATGATCGCGACGGCGGCCGTGCGCGCCGGATCGAATTCGGCGACCAGTTCATAGGCCGCGTCGGTATCGTTGATGTTGTTGTAGGACAGTTGCTTGCCCTGGACCTGCCGCGCGGTGGCGACGCCCGGCCGCTTGGCGTCCGACCGGTAGAAGGCCGCATGCTGGTGCGGATTCTCGCCATAGCGAAGCACCTCGGCCAAGGTGCCGCCGAACGCGCGGCGGGACGGTTCGGGGGCACCCAGTTGTTCGGCGAGCCAATTGGAAATCGCCGCGTCGTAGGTCGCGGTCAGCGCGAAAGCTTCAAGCGCGAGGCGCTTGCGCAGCGTGAGCCGTGTCGCGCCGGCAATGGCGGCCAGTTCCTCGAGCAAGGTGCCGTACTGGCTGGGATCGACCACGACCGCCACGCCGGCATGGTTTTTGGCCGCGGCACGGATCATCGCCGGACCGCCGATGTCGATGTTTTCGATCGCGGTCGCCCAGTCGTCCGTGCGGGCGACCGTGGCGGCGAACGGGTAGAGATTGACCACCAAGAGGTCGATCGCGACGATGCCGTGCTCGGCCATGGCGGCGGCATGGGCGGCGTTGCCGCGTACCGCCAGAAGGCCGCCATGGATCTTGGGGTGAAGCGTCTTCAGCCGCCCGTCCATCATTTCAGGAAAGCCAGTGACAGCCGACACCTCGGTAAACGTGAGCCCCGCGTCGCCCAGCGCCTTGGCCGTTCCGCCGCCGGTCGAAATCAGCTCCACGCCATGGGCGACGAGCGCCCGCGCGAAGTCCGCAAGGCCAGACTTGTCGGAGACGGAGATGAGCGCCCGCTTAACGACAACCCGGTCGGGCGGCTCGATCGACTGGGCTTCGACGGACATGAGACGGCTCCGGCTGTTTGGGATTGCAGCCGGCGGGTATCATGAAACGCCGCCACCCTCAACCGCGAGCGGAAGCGACTTCGGTGACTGGTCGTCACGTTCGTCGTCTCAGGTCGATCGGGTCGGCGGCGCGCAGAAATGTCCAACGTACCTCGCCGGCGCCCTCGCCGGACAGAACAAGTTGTTGAGCCGGCTTGGGGCCGTGCGGATCGGCGAGGAACACCGAATCGGCGACCGTAAGCGGCGCGCCGTCTGCATGAAATTCCCAGCCCTCGCCATCAGGCGCGAGCAGGATCGCCGCGCCGGTTGGGAGCAACGAGATCTTGATCAACGGATGCAGATGAAAGCGAACAGCAAACCCGCCGATGCCAGGCGCGGTTCGTCCCGGTTGGCGCACCAGCCGGTCGCGTCCGTCGATCCGATCGCCACTCGCCGACATCCGTATCGTCCGCTCGTGCCTTAAGCCGACATCGGCGATATAACCATCATGCGCCGCAATGACGGCCACGGAGCCGCCATGCTCTTGCCGATCGACGGTAACCTTGCGTGGCCCGGCCACGATCGTTGGGCCGACGATCCGTTCCAGCAATCCATTGGCAAACCGCGCGGAGGATAGTCGCCCGACCATCAAGGTCGAATGCGCGGCAGTCGCCCGCGCGATCCGCCGCCAGGCTTCGCGCGAGCGCGCCGCGGCGCCGCAATTGACGACGAATCGCGTGGCGCCGCTGGAAAACTCGAACGACAAGGTGCCGGCGTGGGCATCGTGAGCGTATCGCGGCGGCGGCGGCGCCCCGCAATCCATGATGACGACGGTTCTGCCGCCCTCCAGTCGTTGATAGCCGGAATGCGGCGCGTTGCCCGGCGGCTTGCCGTGCGCGTCGTCATGCGCCAGCACGGTCGCGATCTGGTCGAGCGGCACGGCGCTCGCGCCATTGAACAAGGCCAACATGCCGTCAGCATGGCGGAAGAAGCGAAGCAGATGCATCATCCGATCCACCGCATTCATGACTCCCCGGGAAACCGGGATTCCCCGAGCCGCCTGGGCTTGGCGAACCGGCAGAAGATCGACGAGGATCTCCACAATCGCGCTCGGGTCGCGTCCGATATGTCCGCCATCGGGGAAGATTTGCCGCGCCAGTTCCGCGTCCAGGCGATCGAGCAGGTGCTTCTGATAACGCCTAAAGCTGTCGACGGAGACGGCAAGCGCAACGAGCGCAATCAGCACCTTCAAACGCACGAGCCCGTTCGGCGCTGTTTCGACGCGGATGAAAATCTTGCGAAAGTGCCGTGTAACCGTACGAAGAAACCGCCGATAAAACCGCCCGTCGCAGCCGTCGAGCAGCATCGGCGATTGTGCGAGAAAGGCAAGAATACGCCGGGCGGCGACGTCCGGTTCCCAGGCATGCGCCGAACGGCGGCCGCCGGTTTTCATCCAATCGTCGACGAGAGCGCGGGCGTTCGAACGCGCGATTGCCGTATCGGCGACCCTGAGATGGCGCAACCAACCGAAGCCTTGCAGCGCGCGCGCCCATTCCTGCGAAGGCGGCTCCATCTCGAAGGGCGATGCGCCGTGGGTCTCCACCACCCGGCCGGCAAACGCGAAACGGCCCGCGTAGATCTCATCGGCGAAGGTTGGATCTCCAGTGCGAATATCCTGCGGCGCGACAGCCACCCGATCGGCGGTCGGACCCGAGGACAACATCGCCCATCGGCCAAGCCGTCGAACCCGGCCGAGCAGAGCGCGGCCGGCCACAACCGCGACGAGGCCGATGGCCCTCGCCCCAAGGTCGCCGTCCAGTACGGACATCGAAGACTTGCCCTTCACACTCGCTTAGAGCCTGTCCCGTTCGGATCGAAGCGATCCGAATGAAAAGGACCGGCTCACGCTATTCACTCAGAAGCAATTTCTCATCGATCGGATGCAGCCATACGATCGGGACATGCCCTATCCGGCGCGGTGTTGCCGAATCACCTGGGTCATCGCGGCATCACAGTGTGGTCGATTTTTCGGCCGGTTGCCTACAAAGAGCCGGAAAGTCCGGGGCGCTGCGGCACATTCATTCCGATGCGTTGCAAACGTGCGGCAAAAAACCCGTCCAAACCGGACAACCTTGGCTCACTCAACACCAGATGACCGGGCAAGGTACGAAGGTCTCCGTCCGCTCGGACCATCGCTTCATCGCCGCCAATATCCGAGGCGAGGATCGGGATGCGTCGAAAATCCGGCGTCCCCTCGAGAAAGCGAGCGATCTGAACCTCACCTTCTTCAGGCTCGAGAGAACAGGTGCAATAGACGAGAAGTCCACCCGGCTTCAGCCAATCGGCCGCGCGGGCAAGAATCCGGCGTTGAAGATCGGCGAGCACGGTGATGTCGTCGGGCGTTTTCAAGCGCGCAACGTCCGGATGCCTTCGGATCGTGCCGGTGGCCGAGCAAGGCGCATCCAGCAAAATCGCGTCGAATTGTTCGGCCGGCGACCAGTCCGTTAGGTCAGCGACGACGGTTGTGACGGAGAGACCGAGGCGCCGCATGTTCGCGTCCAGCCGCTTCAGTCGTTCGGCGGACTGATCGACCGCGGTCACCTTGGCTCCCGCTGCCGCAAGCGATGCGGTCTTGCCGCCGGGCGCGGCGCAAAGGTCGGCGACCGACAGGCCTGCCACGTCGCCCAACAAGCGCGGCGGCAATGCGGCGGCGGCATCCTGCACCCACCATTGGCCATCGGCATAGCCCGGCAAGGCATCGACCGCGCCGCCGATCGCGGTTCTGACGGAGCCGGTCGGCAGGACGACACCCTCGACCTTCGCGGCCCAGCCCGCCGGGTCCGATTTGACCGTCAGATCGAGCGTCGGTTCGATCAGATGCGCTTCGGCAATAGTGCGAGCGGCCGCCTCGCCATAGGCCTGCGACCAGCGTTCGAAGAGCCAATCCGGTGTATTCAGGCGAGCGGGATCCTGCGTGGCGAGGAGTTCGTCGCGGCGGCGGGCGAGGCCGCGCAGAACGCCGTTCACGAGGCCTTTCCACGGACGGCCGAGACGGTCTTCATCGGCGAGCGTCACGGCGGTGGAAACGGCCGCGTGATCGGGGACGTCCATGAACAGAAGCTGCGCGGCGCCAAGCCGCAGGATCGCGCGGGCGCGCGCGGCCTTTTCCGGCAGCGGTTTGTCGATCAGCCGGTCGAGGGCATCGTCGATTTGCCCAAGACGGCGCAAGGTCGTGCCGAGGAGCGCCCGCACGAAACCGCGATCAAGCGGCGTGAGGCCCTTATAGAGCGCGCTTGCGCTGGTTTGGTCGAGTTCGAGATCGAGCGCGCGGCGCTTGTCCAAAACGCCGCCGAGCACATCCGCCGCGATGCGACGAGCGGCGAGCCCCGCTTTGGGTTCCGGACGCGAGCGCGGCGCCGGGTGTCCGAAGCGACTCATGCCCACGGACCGCGCCGACCCGTTGGCGGAACGGCCGAGCGCGGCTTCGACTTCGACTTCGATTCGGTTGGGGTAGTCGAGTTCGGACGCGGGAAAGTTTCCGCCGAGCCGGAGGATCCGCCACCCCAGACGCCATGGCGCCGGGGCGCGGGCGATGCCGCACGCGATATGCTTCCACCCATCGTGCCAGCGCCACCCGATACGCCGCCCATTTCGCGTTCCAGATCCATCAAGGCCGCGATCCGGTTCGCCGTGTTCGGGTGTGTGGAGAAAAGATTGTCCATGGATTGGCCGTTCAGCGGATTGACAATGAACATATGCGCTGTCGCGGGATTCGCTTCCGCGCGCGCATTTGGCAAGGCATGCGCCGCGCCGGAGATCTTGTCGAGTGCGGAGGCGAGATAAAGCGGTCGGCCGACGATCTCCGCGCCAAGACGGTCGGCGGAATATTCGCGCGTGCGGCTGATTGCCATCTGAACCAACATGGCCGCGAGGGGCGCGACAATGGTCGCCACGAGAACGCCGATCCAGCCGAGCGGATTGTTGTTCTCGCGGTTGCCACCGAAGAAGAAGGCAAAGTTCGCCAGCATGGAAATCGCGCCGGCGATGGTCGCGGTGATCGTCATGATCAGAGTGTCGCGGTTCTTGATATGGGCGAGCTCGTGCGCCATTACGCCGGCGACTTCCTCGGCGCTCAACATGCGAAGCAAGCCGGTCGTGGCGGCGACCGCGGAATGCTCGGGATCTCGACCGGTCGCGAAGGCGTTCGGCTGATCCTGATTGATCAGATAGACGCGCGGCATCGGCAGCCCGGCATTTTGCGAAAGCCGACGAATCATGCGCACGAAATCCGGCGCGGTGGTCTCGTCCACTTCGTGGGCGTCGTACATCGACAGCACGAGCTTGTCGGCATTCCAATACGAGAAGGCGTTCATCGCCAGCGCGACGACAAACGCGATGACCATGCCGGACTCGCCACCCAACAAATAGCCTAGGCCCATGAAAAGCGCGGTCATCCCGGCGAGGAGCATCGCGGTCTTGACGGTGTTCATGACGTCTCCCGTTTGGTTGGCGGCGGTCTCCACGACGCAATTCGGAGGGCGCGCGAGCGGTTCATGATGTCGCGGCCCGACTGCGTTATGGTCCAGCGCGACGGCAACGACTATTATGATGGGAACCAAGACCGATTGCCGCAAGAACGCGGCGTGGCGCGGCGACGTGAAGGATCGGATGTCCATGAGCGATCAAACCGACGCGGCACCGCCGCCGGAGCCCTTGCGGGGGGATCTTCCGCCCGCTGCGCTTCGCGCGTTGCGGGAAGCCGAGGCGCGTCGCGCGGCGGCGCAACTGGCCGACGAGGCGCCAAAGGCCCTGGAAAAAGGCGGACGCGGCGGCGCGGAACCGGTCCGCTACGGCGATTGGGAAGTGAAGGGCATCGCCAGCGACTTTTGAACGCGATTAGGCTTTGCCTTAGCGCCTGCCCCGTTCGGATCGAAGCGATCCGAACGAAACGGACCGGCTCGAGGTACGGACTTTGGAGCGATTCCTTGTCGATCGGATATACTCATCCAATCGGGAATTGCGCTAGCGCTCAAGCCCGGCAATGGCGGCGGCGAAATCGTCGGCGTCGAACGGCTCGAGATCGTCGATGCCTTCTCCTACCCCGATGAAATGGACCGGCAGCTTATGCTTGGAGGCGATGGCGACCAGGATGCCACCGCGCGCCGTGCCGTCGAGCTTGGTCATCACGAGGCCGGTGACGCCGGCGACCCTGCCGAAGATCTCCACTTGGCTCATCGCGTTCTGCCCGGTCGTGGCGTCGAGCGTCAGAAGCACGGTATGCGGGGCCGTAGGATCTTGCTTTCGGATGACGCGAACGACCTTTTCCAGTTCGGCCATCAATTCGGTCTTATTCTGCAGGCGACCGGCCGTATCGATGATCAGAACGTCGCGTCCCTCGGCGCTTGCCGCGGCCAAGGCGTCAAATGCGAGGCCGGCCGCGTCCGCGCCGGGGCCGGCCGCGATCACCGGCGCGCCGGACCGCTCGCCCCAGATTTTCAACTGCTCGATCGCCGCGGCACGGAACGTGTCGCCCGCGCAAAGCATGACCGATTTGCCGTCCCGGCCGAGTTGCGTCGCAAGCTTGCCGATCGTGGTGGTCTTGCCGGTGCCGTTGACGCCGACGACGAGGATGACGTGCGGCTTGCCGCTCGGCTCGATCACAAGCGGCCGGGCGACCGGATCGAGCACGCGCTTCACCTCGCGCGCGAGGATCGCGCGGACCTCCACGTCGCCGATTTCCTTGTCGTGGCGATCCTTGCGCAAAGCTTCGACGATGCGCGAGGCGGTGTCCAGGCCGAGATCCGCTTGCACCAGCAGATCCTCGAGATCCTGCAGCGTCTCGCCATCAAGCTTGCGTTTGGTCACCAGCGCGGCGATGCCGCCGGTGAGCGAGCCGGACGTGCGGGCGAGCCCGGCTTTCAACCGTCCCCACCAGGATTTCTCTGAAGGCGGAGCCGGCATCTCGTCCGCGACGGGCGCGGCTGGAACAGGCAGGTCCTCGACGCGTTCGGGCTTGCCGAACATGCGCTTCAAGAGGCCGGGCCTCTCGCGATCGCTCATCACGCCGCCTCGGCGATCAGCGAACGGGGGCCGTGACCGACAATGCGCGCGGTCATGATCTCTCCGGCAGCGGCGTGGCAGTCGACAGGCAGTTCGCACAGTGTGAAATGCTCGGTCCGGCCGACGCCGTCCTTTTCCACCAATATGTCGCGCAGACGGCCGATTTCGGCCCGAAGGTGCCGCTCCAGCGCCGCCTCGCCAACCGCACGCAGCCGCGCCGCGCGCTCCTTGACGACTTGCCGGTCGACTTGCGGCATCCGCGCCGCCGGCGTTGTCGGGCGCGGGGAGAAGCGAAAGACATGCAAATGGGTCAGGCCGCACTCCTCAACGAGGCGGACGGAATTCTCAAACATCGCGTCGGTCTCGGTCGGAAAGCCGGCGATGAGGTCGGCACCGAACACAACATCGGGACGAAGCGCGCGAACCTTGTCGCAAAAACCGATCGCGTCATTCCGTAAGTGCCGACGCTTCATCCGCTTCAGGATCATATCGTCGCCGGCTTGTAGCGACAGATGAAAATGCGGCATCAGCCGCGCCTGGGAGCCGATCGCCTCGAGGAGTTCGTCGTCGGCTTCCACGGAATCGATCGAAGAGATCCGCAGCCGCCGGATGCCCGGCACATGCCGGAGCAAGGTCGTAACCAAGCGGCCAAGCCGGGGTTCGCCCGGCAAATCCTGGCCCCAACTGGTGATGTCGACCCCGGTCAGGACGATCTCGGCGTAGCCGTTGTCGACGAGCCGCTTGACCTGATCGATCACGGCACCAAGTGGCACGGAGCGGGAGTTTCCGCGCCCGAAAGGTATGATGCAGAAGGTGCAGCGATGATCGCAGCCGTTTTGGACCTGAACGAAAGCGCGGGCGCGGCCCTCCAGGCCCTCGATCAGATGACCGGCGGTTTCCTTGACCGAAAAGATGTCGTTGACCCTGACCTTCTCGCTCGCGTCGATGCCGAAATCGGCGATGCCCTGCCAGCTTCCGCGATCGAGCTTCGCGTCGTTTCCGAGGACAAGATCGACTTCGTCCATGGCGGCAAAAGAGTCTGGGTCGACTTGCGCCGCGCAACCGGTGACGATGATCCGTGTGCCCGGTCGCTCGCGCCTTGCCTTCCGGATCGCCTGCCGCGCCTGCCGAACAGCCTCGCCGGTCACCGCGCAGGTATTCACGATAAGGAGATCCTCAACGCCAGCGGCCGCCGCGAGGCCCTTCATTGTCTCCGATTCCACCGTGTTGAGCCGACAGCCTAGGGTGAGCACGTCAATGGTCATCGCCCGTCACCCGGCGCGGCAAGGGCATCGGCGAGCGTCGCGCCGAGGCCGGCGATGGAGCGGTCCGGGCCGTCGCGGCGGACCGTCAGGGTCGCGCGGTCGATCGTGCCCGTGTAATCCGTCGCAACCGGACCGGTCATCATGACGTGGCCGTCGCTCTCGCGCCAATGAATGAGAAGGTCGCCGCCCGGCAGCGTGACGCGCACGCGCCGGCCCGTGCGCTTGGTTCGGGCGGCCGCGACCGCCGCCGCGCAAGCCGCCGTGCCGCAGGCGATGGTGAGACCGGCTCCACGCTCCCAAACCCGCAAGATCAGGCTTTCCGGCCCAGTCACTTGGGCAAGCGATATATTGGCGCGCTCCGGGAATATCGGGTGATGCTCAAGCATCGGCCCGATCCGGGCGAGATCGTGGGCGTCGACGTCATCGACCCAGAAGATCGCGTGCGGATTACCCATGTTCACGGCGGACGGCGAATGCAGGACCGGCGCGTCGATAGGCCCGACCTGCAACTCAATCGCGCGGGTGTCGCGGAATTCCTCGGCCAGCGGAATATCGCGCCAATCGAACCGCGGCTCGCCCATGTCGACGGTGATCAGATCCGGCTCGTCGGTTTCTGACGCAAAGAGCAGGCCCGCGCGGGTCTCGATCGTCGCGGTCTTCGCGCCCTTCTCCTTCATGACGACCCAACCAATGCAGCGCGAGGCATTGCCGCAGGCGGACACTTCCGAGGAATCCGCGTTGTGAATGCGCATGAAAACGTCCGCTCCAGCCTCGGAGCGCTCCAGCGTGATCATTTGATCGAAGCCGATGCCGGTTTTCCGGTCGGCAAGGCGCAAGATCTCTTCGGCCGAAAGGACCACCGGCTCGACGCGCGCGTCGAAAACGAGAAAGTCATTGCCGAGGCCGTTCATCTTGGCGAATGGAAGCGTCGCGCGCGACATCAGGCCGTTTCCGTTTGGCTGGAACCGTCTATATGGCGAAAGTGTCATTGAAACGCTAGGGCCTGACCCATTCGGATCGAAATGTTCGGAACGAAAAGGACCGGCTCAAGGTCTAGATTCGGGAGCAATTCCTTATCGATCGGATGATTGCATCCGATCGGGAAATGCTCCAGGCCGCGTCATAAATCGTGCCCCTCCACGGTCTGGTCGCCCAACGGGTGACAGTAGACGCCATCAAATCGGGCTGGCAATCAGGCGCGGATCGGGCATGCTCCCTAACGGCGAGGTTCGATTCCGCCGGGGTCGGCATCGTCATCGTTGTTTCGGGGGAGTTGCACCATGTCGTCGCCAGTTTCGCTGTCCATGCAACCCCCGAAGTGGCCGAAGCTGACCCGCCAAGTGCTTTTGGCGGCGCTTGTCGGCGTGGCGCTGGCCCTCGCGCCGCAAGCTCATGCGCAAGGCGCGCCGGCGCAGCCCCCGGCCGTCGAACCGCCGTCGCCAAATCCGGCCATGCCGTCCGACGCGCCTCAAACGGTGTTCGACATGCCGGAGTCCGTTGAACTCGCCGCGCGGCCGGCCCTTGTCTACATTGGCCGTTCGAACTGGGACGATGCCGACAAGAGCCTCGGGGCGGCGTTCGAGGCGATTTTTGCCGCGATCGGCAAGGCCAAGCTGAAATCGGCGGGGCCACCGCTGGTCGAGTATCTCGAAAGCGGCGAGAACGAATTCCAGTTCAAGGCCATGATCCCCGTTGAACAGGTACCGAAAACAAACCCGTCCAAGGATGTCATGATCGGCTTCAGCCCGTCCGGCCCCGTCCTGAAGTTTGTCCATCGGGGATCGTTCGAGGATCTCGAGGACGTCTATAACCGCATCGACGACTATCTGGCTGGCAAGGGCCTCTCGATGGCCAAGGTCTTCGAGGAATACGAGACCGATCCGAACACGACCCCGCCGGACAAGATGGTGACGAACATCTACATCGTCACGGAGTGATCGACGTTCAGGCCCTTGCCCCGCGCGGACGGGATCATGACGACCGCGACGATCGCCCAAACCGCGCCGCCGAGGAAGGTCGCCGCCGGCCCAATCGAGTCCCACAAGAGCCCGGCAAGAACGCTGGCGACAAGCGTAATCATGCCAGTGACCAGATTGAAGACGCCGAACGCGGTCCCGCGTAGGTCGCCCGGCGCGGTTTCGGCGACGAGCGCGGCGATGACGCCCTGGGTCAGCCCCATATGGAGGCCCCAAAGCGCGATCCCCGCTAGCACCATCGGCAGACCACCGGCCGCGAGTGCGAGATCGGCCGCGACGAGCACGAAGAGCCCGGCGATCAGCAATCCGCGCGGCCCAGCCCGATCCTGCACCAATCCCGTCGGATAGGCGGCAACGGCAAAAACGAGGCTCAAGAGCGCGATGACCGCGGGCGTCCACATGAGCGGCAAGCCTTCGGCATTCGCGCGCACCACGAGGAAAGCCTCGGAAAAGCGCGCGAGCGTGAATGCCGCGCCGAGAATGACCACCCGGCGATAGGCCGGACCGAGGGCGGCGAAGTCCGCCCGGCGGATCGGCAACCGCGCCGCTGGGTTCGGGTCGCGCGGCGGCTCCTTGACCCCGACAAGCAGCACGATGACGGCGAGAAAGGCCGGGATCACGGCAAACCACAGGACGGAGCGGATATCGTTGGCGAAGGCAAACATGAGCCCGATCGCCAGGACCGGCCCGATCGCCGCGCCGACGGTGTCGAGGCTCTGACGCAGCCCATAGGCGGCGCCGCGGATTTCCGGCGGGGTCACGTCCGCGACCAGCGCGTCGCGCGGCGCTCCCCGAATGCCCTTGCCGATGCGGTCGGCAAAACGGGCAAAGAACACAAGGACGATGGAATTAGCCAACGGAAATAATGGCTTGGTGAAGGCCGCTAGGGCATAGCCGATCACGGCGAGGCGTTTGCGCTTTCCAAGCCGGTCCGACAGCCAGCCTGAAAAGACCTTGACGATCTGCGCGGTCGCCTCGGCGATCCCCTCCAGCAAACCCAATATGCTGGCGCTCGCCCCGAGCGTGACAACAAGGAAGATCGGCAAGAGCCCATGGATCATCTCCGAGGAAACGTCCATCAAAAGCGACGTAAACCCCAGCGCCCAGACAGTACGCGGCATCGGCGGCCTTGTGGGCTTATCGGTCATGGCGGAGGTCCTGAAAAATGGCCGCACTGTTTACCACTGGTAGACGTGTTCGTTCGACGGTGCCATGACGCTCGACAAGCGTCTGACGTAAGCCTTTCGGCAAGGACGACGTTTCAGCGTTCATTTGACCCATCGCGCATTTTCGTATATCGCACCGCTCTCTCGCCGATCATGATCGACGACGACCCGCCGACCGCGGCCCCCTGAGGCTTCGGAGGTCCACGCCCGCCAGCGCGATGCGCCCGCGGGCGCTTTGCCGTTTGGACGGTTCGCTACGATATGGCGATGAGGGAGCCTGAATTGGGGGAACCCAAGCGGGGGAGACCCGAGAGGGACGAGGATGTTCGAGAGCCTATCGGAACGCCTTTCCGGCATTCTGGACAAGCTGACGCGACGCGGCGCGCTGACGGACGCGGATGTCGGCGAGGCCATGCGCGAAGTACGCCGTGCGCTCATTGAGGCGGACGTCGCGCTCGATGTCGTGCGCTCGTTCACCGACAAGGTTCGCGCGCGCGCCGTCGGGCATGAGGTTCTGCGTTCGGTCACGCCGGGCCAGCAGGTCATCAAGATCGTCCACGACACGCTCGTGGACATGCTGGGTTCCGAGGCCGAGCCGATTGATCTCAACGCGCCGGCGCCCGTGGCCATCATGATGGTCGGCCTGCAGGGCTCCGGCAAGACGACAACGACCGCCAAGATCGGCCGTCGCCTAACCGAGCGGATGCGCCGCAAGGTGCTGCTCGCCTCGCTCGACACCCGCCGCCCCGCCGCGCAGGAGCAATTGCGCGTGCTCGGGGCGCAAAACAACGTCGATACCTTGCCGATTGTCGCCGGCCAGACCCCGCCGCAAATCGCCGAGCGCGCCATGACCGCGGCTCGGCTTGGCGGCTATGACGTGGTGATCCTTGATACCGCGGGCCGGACCCATATCGACGAGCCACTCATGGTAGAGATGGCCGAGATCAAGCGGGTCGCCAAGCCGCACGAGGTGCTGCTGGTCGCCGATAGCTTGACCGGCCAGGACGCGGTCAATCTCGCCAAGGCCTTCGACGAGCGCATCGGCATCGGCGGTATCGTGCTGACCCGCATGGACGGCGATGGACGCGGCGGCGCGGCACTTTCCATGCGGGCGGTGACCGGCAAGCCGATTAAACTGATCGGCGTCGGCGAAAAGGCCGACGCGCTTGAGGATTTCGACCCCCGCCGGATCGCCGGCCGCATCCTTGGCATGGGCGATATTGTCAGCCTCGTCGAAAAAGCGGCGCAGGAAATCGACATCCAGCAGGCCGCCAAGGCCGCGCAGCGGATGCAGAAGGGCCAGTTCGATCTGGACGATCTCGCCGAACAGCTGCGCCAAATGCAAAAGCTCGGCGGCATGAAGGGCATCATGGGGATGATGCCCGGCATGGGCAAGATGAAGGGTCAACTCGATGCCGCCGGCCTCGATGATCGGATCTTGAAGCGGCAGATCGCCATCATCCAGTCGATGACCAGGAAGGAACGGACAAAGCCCGACCTCCTGAACGCATCGCGTAAGCGGCGCGTGGCCGCTGGGTCCGGCACCCGCGTGGAAGACATCAATCGGCTGATCAAGATGCACCGCCAGATGGCGGACATGATGAAAATGATGGGCAAGAAGAAGGGCGGCCTGCTCGGCGGCCTCGGCGCGATGTTGGGTGGCGGCGCGCCGCAGATCGATCCCGCGCAGCTGGAGGAATTGGCAAAATCGGGCAAGCTCCCCGCGCCCCCAGGCGGAATGCCCGGATTTCCGTCGGGCGGGTTGCCGCCGATGCCTCCCGGGCTGACCGGCGGGATGCCGGGCGGATTTCCCGGTGTTCCGCGCGGCGGACTTCCAGGCCTCGGCCCGAAAGGGCCTGGATTTCCCGGCTTTCCCGGAGGCGGCAAAAAGAAATGAGTGCTTCAATGAATGAGAAATTGGACGGCGACGGCCGTTCGATCGGACAGGGCGCTGGCCATCCCGAACTGGCGCGCTTCAGGGCGTCGATCGACAACATCGACGCCGCGCTCGTGCACCTTTTGGCCGAGCGCTTCAAGATCACGCAAGCCGTCGGCGCCTACAAGGCCGAGCACGGCTTGCCGCCGGCCGACCCGACCCGGGAGGCCGCGCAGATCGCGCGGTTTCGCGCGCTGGCGGAGACCGCCAAGCTCGATCCCGATTTCGCCGAGGCGTTCCTCGCCTTTGTCGTCAGCCACGTCATTCGCCACCACGAACGCATTCGTGACGGCCATCCGGTCCTTTAACCCGTAAATCACCAGCCCTTTTCGATCCGGTCTCATCGATCGGATTGGATTTGCACTCACAGGAGAAGAAGCATGTCGTTGAAGATCCGTCTCGCCCGCGGCGGGACCAAGAAGCGCCCGTATTACCGCATCGTTGTCGCCGACGCCCGCGCGCCGCGCGATGGCCGCTTCATCGAGAAGGTCGGCACGTTCGACCCGATGGTCGCGAAGGACAGCCCGGCCCGCGTGACGCTGGTGACCGAGCGCGTTCAGCATTGGTTGTCCGTCGGCGCGCAGCCGACCGATCGCGTGCTGCGCTTCCTGGATGCCGCCGGCCTTGCCAAGCGCGAAGCCCGCAACAATCCGGAGAAGGCCGTGCCCGGCAAGAAGGCGCAGGAACGCGCCGCTCAGAAGGCCCGCAAGGCCGCCGAGGCTGCCGCGACCGCCGAGTGACCCGTGCCGTTCGCCTGGCTTTAGGGAAATGGCGGAGCGGTCATGAGCGATAAGCGTGTTCTCGTCGGGCAGATCGGCGCCGCCCATGGCGTGCGCGGCGAGGTGCGGGTCAAGTCCTTCACCGAGCCGGCCGAGGCGATCGCCGACTACGGCACGCTTCTGGCGGTGCGCGATGGCGGGCGTCCCGATCAGCAGCGCGAACGTGCCTTGACCGTCGAGCGGCTGCGGCCGGCCGATACGGTGCTGGTGGTGAAGTTCAGCGAGATCGCCGATCGAACGACGGTCGAGGGTCTGAACGGGATGCGCCTTTACGTCGACCGCGCGGCCCTGCCGGAGCCGGAGGACGAGGAGACCTTCTACCACACGGATCTGATCGGCCTTGAGGCCATTGGCGCGGATGGGACGGTCCATGGCCGGATCGTCGCGGTGCCGAATTTCGGAGCCGGCGATCTCTTGGAGATCCAGCCGGCTGCGGGCCAAACGGTCTATCTGCCGTTCACCCGCGCCTTCGCTCCGACAGTCGATACTGCTGGCGGCCGGATCGTGATCGCGCCGCCGGACGGGCTCTTCGGAGCCGGCGACGAGGACGAACCGAGCGCGGCCGACAAAGGGGAAACGCCGTGAGCGGCTTTCGGGCGACCGTTCTGACGCTCTACCCGGAGATGTTTCCCGGTCCGCTCGGCGCAAGCCTTTCGGGACGGGCGCTTTCGACAGGGCTTTGGTCGCTCGACGTCGCGGATTTTCGCGACTTCGCAACCGATCGGCATCGCTCCGTGGACGACACGCCCGCGGGCGGCGGGGCGGGGATGGTCATGCGGGCGGATGTCGTCGCCCGCGCGATCGATGCGGTTTTGCCAGACGATGACGGGCGGCCGAGGTTGCTGATGAGCCCGCGCGGGCGACCGTTGACGCAAGGGCTCGTGCGCGATCTCGCGGCGGGTTCCGGTATCGGCCTTCTCTGCGGGCGCTTCGAGGGCGTCGACGAGCGGGTGATCGAGGCGCGGGGGCTGATCGAGGTCTCGATCGGCGATTACGTGCTTTCGGGCGGCGAATTGGCGGCGCTCGTCATGATCGATGCGATCGTCCGGCTCTTGCCGGGCGTGATGGGCAACAAGGAGTCCGGTACGGAGGAAAGCTTCGAGGCCGGGCTCCTGGAATACCCGCATTACACGCGGCCACAGCTCTTCGAGGGCAGGCCGATCCCCGATGTGCTCGTCTCCGGCGATCACGCGCGGATCGCCCGCTGGCGACGGGAAGCGTCCGAGCGGCTGACCCGCGAACGGCGCCCGGATCTCTGGGCGCGGCGCGGGATCAGCCGATCGCCATGAAATACGGCCGCTTTTCAGCGCTCTCGCCCATGCGCGGGGCATGACAAGCGGATCGAGATCGAGTATAGCCGTCGCAACTTTGGAACAGGTGACCCATGAACATCATCGAGCAGCTCGAAGTCGAGCAAATGGCCGCGATCGCGCAAAAGCGCCAGATCCCGGATTTCGCCCCGGGCGACACAGTGCGCGTCAACGTGCGCGTTGTCGAAGGCACCCGCACCCGCGTGCAGGCCTATGAGGGCGTCGTGATCGCCCGCTCGGGGTCGGGCCTCAACGAAAGCTTCACCGTACGGAAAATTTCCTACGGTGAAGGCGTGGAGCGCGTTTTCCCGGTCTATACGCCGCTGATCGAGTCGGTCGACGTCGTGCGCCGCGGCAAGGTGCGTCGCGCCAAGCTCTATTACCTGCGCGGCCTGACCGGCAAGGCGGCCCGCATCGTCGAGAAGCAGGACAAGAAGACCGCCTGATCGGTCGGCTTCTTGTCATGGACGCGCACTAACCAGGCCGGGCTCGCCCGGCCTTTTTGTGTTTTCGGATGGTGGCCATGAATGAATATCTCGATGCCAACCGGTTGAACTGGGACGAGCGCGCGGCAATCCATTCCACCGATACGACCGGGTCCTACCAGATCGTACAGGTGCTGGAGGGCGGCTCATGTCTGCACGCGATCGAGGCGCGCGAGATCGGCGACGTCGCCGGCAAGGATCTCGTTCATCTGCAGTGCCATATCGGGCTTGATACGATCAGCCTCGCCCATCTCGGCGCGCGAGCGACAGGGCTCGACTTCTCGCCGCGCTCGCTTGCGGCCGCGCGGGACTTCGCCGCGCGCGCGGGACGGCCGGAGATGCGCTTCGTGGAGGGCAGCGTTTACGACGCGCCGAAGCTGCTCGGCGAGACCTATGACATGGTTTTCACCGGCTGGGGCGCCCTCAACTGGCTGCCCGACATCCGCGGCTGGGGCGCGGTCGTCGCCAAGCTTCTGCGGCCCGGCGGCTCGGTTTATCTGGTTGAAGGCCATCCGCTCACCACGATGGCGATGGCCGAGGTGGACGGGCGCCCCGTGCCGACCTATCCCTGGCGCGACACCCCGGACCGGCCCGTGGCAACCGACAACGACACCACCTATACCGGCGATGCCCGTCGGCTGACGCAAACCAGATCCTACGAGTGGACGCACCCGATCTCGGATGTCGTGATGTCACTGATCGACCAGGGCCTCGTTCTCGATTTTCTCCACGAGCACGACCATTGCGCCTGGACCGCCTATTCGACGCTGGTGGAGGACGGCGATCTCTATCGCTTCCCCAACGGCGGCCCCTCGCTGCCGCTTGCCTTTTCCCTCAAGGCGACGAAGCCGGTTTCAGGCCATGTCTAATAATCTTTCGATTGAATTAGATTAGAATTCGATCTATCCAATTCATTTCGCCTTTTCAATATAATAAAAAGAAATACAGTGAATTCTAATTTCTCTTTATTCACTAAAATTATATTCGTCAAATTTAGTCTGTCTACGATCACGCAAGGATCTGACATCGTAAGGTGGACAAACAACTTGAAGAATACATCAAGTCTATAACTTGCATTCCTGGTAGCTTTGGCACTGCTGGCCCACGCCCCGTCGGCCCGCGCTGGGAATGTCGGCCGCGCCGATGTCGTTGAAGCCGATGTCATTGCCGAGAATGCGCGCAAGGCTCGGAGGCTGCAGGTCACAAGTCCGATCATCGCCGAGGATCTTCTGAAGACAGGTGCCGGGGCCCGATTACAGGCGCCATTGCTTAACGGCACGCGCTTGGCGCTTAGCAAAAACGGCGCCTTGGACGTCGATGAATTCGTCTTCGATCCCGCCAAGCGGGGCGGTCGGCTCGGCATCGACATAACCCGCGGCGCCTTCCTGTTCGTCGGCGGCAAGCTCGAAGCCAAGAACGGCGCGACCGTCAACATCCGCACGCCGGTCGCAACACTTGGCGTGCGCGGCACGACCGTGTGGGGCGGCAATGTCATGGGCGGCTACGGGGTGCTGGTCATAAGCGGCGAGGTCGTCGTTCAAACGCCGCGCGGCAGCGTCACGCTCAAGCAAGGGCAAGGTACGGTCGTTACGAATGGGAAGCCCGGAGCAGCTGGGAACTGGCCCACCGTTCAGGCGCGCGCGGCCACCGCCGCCGAGGCGATCAAGGCAGAGGAGAAGGTCGAAAAGGAAGCTGAAAAGTCGAAGAAATCAGAACGAAAAGTGCAAAGCGCAAAGCGCGGCCGACGATAAAGCAGACAAGTCGACCGACGACACAGATTCCAAATCGTCGTCGTCGGCTAAGGGCTCGAAGAACTCAGCGAGTTCCAGCAAGTCCGGCGAAAGCAAGGGTGGCAAGGGCGGAAAGGACTGACCTCCCTGGCCGCCCTTAACGTTCCCATCTCAGTTCTAGCCTGCCTCGCTCGCCGCGCCGGCCAAAGCCCGTTCAGTGCCAACAGGCCGTCGAACCGTGCCGCCGGGCATCGGATAGGGCACGCCCGTCGTTGACGGCAGGCTCAGCGGCAAGCCTTGCAGGCTGCGGGCGGCGAGATAGCCGAAACATTGCGCTTCCAGAAGATCCCCGTTCCAGCCAACTGCCTCGACCGGATCAACGGGAACGCCGAGGCGCGCGGCCAAGCCGGCCATGAAACGGGCATTGTGCCGTCCGCCTCCGGTCACCAGCCAACGAACGGGCGTGGCTGGCACATGAGCGAGCGCGGCGACCGTGGCCTCGACCGTGAAGGCGGAGAGCGTCGCGACCGCGTCTTCGCCCGAAAGCGACCCGACGATCGCGGCCCGACGATGAAAATCGTTGCGATCGAGCGATTTCGGCGGCGGCGCGTCGAAGAACGGGTTGGCCATGAGTTCGGCCAGCGCGGCCTGATCAACCCGCCCCCGCATGGCGATGCGGCCGCCGTCATCGAAGGGGAGGCCGAAGCGGCGCATGACAAGATCGTCGATCAACGCGGAGGCCGGACCGGTATCGAAGGCGATGATCCGGTCCCCGTCGAGATAGGTGACATTGCCGACGCCGCCGAGGTTCAGGACCATTAAGGGACGCGGGTGATCCTGCGCGAGCGCCGCATGGTAGAGCGGCACGAACGGCGCGCCCTGGCCCCCGGCCGCAACATCGGCAAGCCGAAACCCGTCGACGACCGGTATCCCGAACCGGGTCGCCATCCGCTGGCCGAGGCCGAGCTGACGCGTGAACGAACGCTCCGGGCGGTGATAGACGGTTTGGCCATGGAGGCCGATAAGGTCGATCGAGGCTGGATCGAGGCCTTGCCTGTCAAGAAAAACCCCGAACGCATCGCTGAACGCATCGGTTACAGCCTGTTCGAGGGCGGTTAGCGGATCGGTTTCAGCGCGCGCGGGGTCCGTCAGGAAGTCCCGCAAGGTTTCACGTAACGCGCTCGGATAAGGCACGGTCATGCCGGGACCGGGGCGGGCAACGGCATGGCCATCGGTCCGCAAGAGCGCGATGTCGATGCCGTCCATGGAGGTGCCGCTGATCATTCCGATCGTCGTGAGAACCGGCGCGCCCAGCATCGAATCACTCCCGCGACCGAGCGACGTCCGCGCGGCCATGTGTCATCGATAGCAAGTCGTTGCTCCCGAGGCGAGAGCGTTGCGGACACCGGTAAAAAAGTCCAAGCCTAGCCCTTGTATTTAAATGAGGCTTCGTTCATATAATTCAGTATGGACCAAGCCAAAGCTGAGCCCTCGCCCCGCCGCGGGCGCCCGATCAACGCCATTGCGCGAGCCGCCCGCGTTCGACACATCCTCGACGCGGCGCGCACATGCTTCATGCGTAAAGGATTCCACGCCGCGAGCACGGCCGACATCAGCGCCGCGGCGGGGGTCAGCGTGGCGAGCCTCTACCAGTACTTTCCCTCCAAGGATGACTTGATCGTAGCCATGGCCGAGGACGATCTCGGGGCCGACCTCCAAGCCATAACAGCAATGGGTGAAGCCGCGACACTGCGCGAGGGGCTTCGATTGGTACTGACCCATTTTGCGTGCCGGCCCGATGCGCTGGAATCGTCGCGTCTTCGGCTTGAAATCCTTGCCGAAGCAACCAGAAATGACCGCGTGCGGGACGCCCTGTCACACGGAGAGGCGATAACGGTTGCGGCCGCGGCCATGGTGATTGAACGCGCCCGCGAGCGGGGCGAACTCGAACCCGACGTGGATCCCATGCGCGCCGCGACCTTGCTGCTGTGTCTGGCGGATGGCTTCTTCGCTAGGTTGTCGGTGATGGATGGAATGGATGTTGTCGAGGACTTTAGCGATATGGCGATCGCGGCGCTGCAAAGTTGCCATGGCCACCATTTCAGCGGCGAAGGATAGCAGCAATGTCGATTGAGGAAATGCTCGAGGGCCATGGCGTGCCGGCCAAAAGCGCGGGCCGACCCATGGCTCCCCCCCGGATCATCACCCCGCTACTCGGCTCGTTCACGACGCTCGGCCTCAGCTTGGCGTCGTCGGGAGTGATCGCGATGTCCGTGCCCTGGTCGATCCTGGAGAGCGGCGGAAGCCCCGGCTGGGCCGCGGTAGTTACGGCTTTGCTTCATCTTCCGGTTGCGTTCGGCATGGCCGTTGGCGGCTCGTTGATCGACCGCTACGGCGCGCGCCGCCTCCTCCTGGGCTCGAATGCGCTAACCGCGTTCTTTTGCGGCATCGCTGTTTTGATCGCGTTCGCGATCCCGGAATCGCCGTGGATCACGGTGCCGTTCCTCGCCGCCTCGAATTTCACCGGCGCCGCCGGGATCATCGCACAGGATACGCGCGTGCCCGAACTTGCTCGGCTCGCCCGCATGCCCTTGGAGCGAGCAAATGGGCTGCGCGATATTGCCGCCAATGTCGGACAAATCGGCGGTCCGGCCGCCGGTGTTCTCGGGGTTCACATCCTTGGTCTGCCGGGAACACTGGCGGCGGCGGTTTGCCTCATGATCGCGATCGCCGTGATGGACGGCGTTTTGTTCCCGCGTTTTCGTGTCCGCGCGGAGCAGCGCAAAAAGCCGCTTGAGATCGGTGGCCTCGCGATGGTCTGGCGCGATCCGGTGCTGAGGTCGACAGCCGGGATCGGCGTCGTGCTTGTGGCGGTCTTCACATCTCTGGACGAAGTCTTGGCGCCGAACCTTGCGTTGGCGTCCGGGCTCGGCGCCTATGCACTCTCGGCGTTCCTGGCGATGACCGCGGCGGCTGCATTGATCGGATCCGCCCTCTTCGCCGCTTTCGCCGCGCGGCTTGCCAAACGCCCGATTCTGCTTGGAGGCGTTGCGCTGATGGCATGCGGACTTGTTGTCCTGGCAAGCCTACCGGCTCAGGTCGGGCTCGCCATCGCGCCTGTGATGATCGGGCTCGGAATCGGGCCGCTCTGGCCCTTGGTCGTGACCATGATCCACCGACGGATCGCGGTGATGCAGCGCGGGCGCGTGTTCGGTTCGCTTTCCGCCATCGTGATGATTTCGCAACCGGCCGCCGCATTGCTCGCCGGACCTACCGTCGTCCTGGTCGGTCCACACGCGACAACCGTTTTCGTCGCGGCGCTGGTCGTCGCGGTCGCCGTGGCCGCGCCGTTCGTCAAGGGCTTGAGAGGTCTTGACGATCGCTCATTCGGTGAAACTTAGAGCCTGTCCCGTTCGGATCGCTTCGATCCAAACGAAAAGGACCGGCTCTCGGATCAGGCGCCGAGCCGGCTACCGTCGGCGAGATGCACGAGCCGTCCGGCGGCGAAGGTCGCCACCACGCGCGGTACGCGTCCGCCATCTCCCGGATCGACCAGGACCACATCGGCGCGCTTTCCCGCCGCGAGGATGCCGCGATCGTCAAGTCCGAGCGCGCGGGCGGGCCCTTCGCTGACAAGCGCATAGGCTGTCTCGAATGACGTGATGCCGTCCGCGACGAGCCGGAACGGCGCCATCAATAGCGCGGGATAGTAATAGTCGGAGGCAAGGACGGAGCAAAGGCCGCGCGCGACCATCGCCGAAGCCGACGGACAGCCGGTGTGGCTTCCGCCGCGAACGACATTCGGCGATCCGAAAACGATCGGCTCGCGCGCGTCGACGGCCTCCTCTGCGGTCTACTAGTTGATCGGGAATTCAGCTATCGCGACGCCGAGCGCGAGGAAACAGCGGCTCATGTCCGGCGACATGTCATCATGCTACAG
>JBEINZ010000043.1:0-15540 GCA_040377825.1 Hyphomicrobiales bacterium
CGAAGAACTGGGCGACGGCTTACGATTTTCCGGCGAGAAGCGATGGTCGCGTGATTCTCGAGACCTTCGATGCGCGCGGCAGCGGCGTTGGCGTCGGCTTTATCTTCAACCTCCGGCGCGCCAAGTTCCAGGATGTCCGGCTGAGAGCCGCGCTGAATTATGTGCTCCCATTTGAGGAAATGAACCGGACGACCTTCTTCGGACAATATCAGCGCATCGGCAGCTATTTCCACGGGACCGACTTGGCGGCAAAGGACCTGCCCGAGGGCCGGGAACTGGAGCTTTTGAACGAAGCCAAAGCCAAGGGGCCGGTGCCAGACGAGGTTTTCACCTCGGTTTATGCCAACCCGGTTGCCGCGGACACCGGGGGGGAACGCGCTAATCTGCGCGAAGCCCTGAGGCTCCTGCGCGAGGCCGGCTATGTGACGCAGGGCGCGAAGCTTGTCGACGGCAAGACCAAGGAGCCGCTCACTCTCGAATTTCTCATGAACGGTCCGACATTCGAGCGAGTTGCCGTGCGTTTCCGCGAGCAGCTCGCCAAGCTCGGCATCGATTTGGTGGTCCGGTCGGTCGATTCCTCGCAATATGTGAACCGCGTGCGGTCCTGGGATTATGACTTGATCTATTCAGGTTGGGGTCAGTCGCTCTCGCCCGGAAACGAGCAAACCGAGTATTTCGGGTCGGCCTCGGCCGACCGACAAGGATCGCGCAACTTCGCGGGCATCAAGAACCCCGCGATCGACTATCTGATCGGCCAAATTGTTTTCGCTAGGTCACGCGAGGATCTTGAAGCCGCGACACGGGCTCTCGATCGTGTGCTGTTGTGGAACCATTACATGGTGCCGGGCTGGACCATCAAGCAGACGCGCATGGCGCGTTGGAATCGCTTCTCGCGGCCGCAGATATTGCCCTATTATGCGGAGCCGGCCTTCCCGAACGTCTGGTGGTGGGATGCAAGCAAAGCCGCGCAGACGGGAGCGTCCAGGTGAGTGAGCTGTGTTTTCCGCTCGATCGACGGCGATTTCTCGCCGGCCTTGCCATACTCGGCGCGGGCGCCGCGATCCCGGTCTCCCACGCCAGTGCGGCGGCGGGGGACGAACGGCATGGGCTGTCCTTTTTTGGCGATCTGAAGTACCCGCCTGACTTCCGCCATTTCGACTATGTGAACCCGGCCGCGCCGAAGGGTGGACGGTTTTCCAGCGTGGCCGCGCAATGGTTCTTCAATCAGAATCCCAATACGTTCAATACGTTGAACACGCTGATCCTGAAAGGCGACGCGCCACCAGGGCTCGACGGCATCTATGCCACGCTGATGGACAGGGCCTTCGACGAACCCGACGCGATCTATGGGCTCGCGGCATCCGGGGTCAGCGTGCGGGACGGCGGCAACACATTCGCGTTTCGCTTGAGGCTGCAGGCGCGTTTTCACGACGGGACCCAAATCACCGCCGAGGATGTGGCCTGGTCGTTCATGACGCTCAAGGAACTCGGCCATCCGTCCATTTCAGAGACGATCCGCGAAATGGTTTCGGCCGAAGCGGAGGCGCCGGACGTGGTCGTCGTGCGCTTCAGCGGCAAACAGTCGCGTGGGCTGATCTTAACGGTCGCGACGCTACCGATCCTTTCCAAGGCATTTTACGCCAAACGGAAGTTCGACGAATCGACGATGGACATCCCACTTGGCTCCGGCGCCTACAAGGTCGGGCGGTTCGAGACCGGGCGGTGGATCGAATATGAGCGCGTTGACGGTTGGTGGGGCGAGAACCTCCCGGTCTCGGTCGGCCAGAACAATTTCGACATCATCCGCTACGAATTCTTCCGCGAGCGCGTGGCCGCCTTCGAAGCCTTCAAGGTCGGTGACTACTTGCTTCAGGAAGAGTTTTCGTCGCGGACTTGGGCGACGCAATATGATTTCCCTGCCATCGCCGAGCAGAAGGTCGTCCGGTTCGAGTTGGAAGATCTGTCGCCGTCGGGCGCGCCGGGCTGGTATCCGAATATGCGCCGCGCGAAGTTTCAGGATCCACGCGTGCGCGAGGCGCTTGGCCTCGCCTTCGACTTCGAGTGGTCGAACAAGAATCTGTTTTACGGCAGCTATCAAAGGGTCAGCTCATTCTTCGTCAAGACGACCTTCGAGACTTCGGGCCCGCCATCCACTGAAGAGCGCGCGCTTCTGGAGCCCTTCCGCGGTCAGGTGTCGGACGAAGTCTTCGGCGAACCGTGGAAAGCTGCGGTCTCCGACGGGTCGGGAGCAGACCGCGCGCTGCTGCGCCGCGCGCTCGGTCTCTTCGCCGAGGCCGGTTGGACCTTGAAGAACGGTGCCTTGACGAATGCCAAGGGCGAGGTCTTCACGATCGAGTTCCTCGATCGGGATACCTCCTTCCAGCGCGTGGTCGGACCTTTCGCGGAAAACCTGAAACGGTTGGGCATTGAGGTTTCTCAACGCATCGTCGACGCGGCGCAATATCAGCGTCGGCAGGACGAATACGACTTCGACATTCTATCCCTGCGCACGAGCATGTCCCCGACACCGAGCGAAGGCATCCGCATGGCTTGGCATTCCGATCAAGCCGACAAGCCGGGCGGGTCGAACCTCGCGGGAATTCGGAACCCGATCGTCGACGCCCTTATCGAAAAGGCACTCGCGGCGACTACGCGGGCAGAGCTGACCACAGCCTGCCGCGCCCTGGACCGCGTGCTGCGCGCCGGGCGATATTGGATTCCGCATTGGTACAAAGCGTCGCATTGGATTGCCATGTGGGACGTTTTCGGTCGGCCAGCGATGAAGCCGCGCTATAATCGCGCGGTTCAGACGACGTGGTGGATCGATCGCGACAAGGCGAAGGCTTTGGGCAAGGGATTGTAATGGGCGCCTACATACTCCGTCGCATCTTGCTCATGATACCGACGATGATCGGCATCATGGCGATCAGCTTCGTCGTGGTGCAATTCGCGCCGGGTGGGCCGGTCGAAAAGGTGATCGCGCAGTTGACCGGCACGGACGTCTCCGCGACCGCGCGGATTTCCGGCGGCGGCGGCGATTTCGCCGCCCAGCCAAGCGCGCCAGACCGCGCTGCGGAAGGCGGAGGTAGCAAGTATCGCGGCGCGCAGGGGCTCGATCCGGAGTTCATCAAGAAGCTTGAAAAGCAGTTCGGTTTTGACAAGCCGGCCGGTGAACGCTTTCTTCTGATGATGAAGAACTACATTACGTTCAATTTCGGCGAGAGCTACTTCCGGGATGTTTCCGTGCTCCAACTCATCGGCGAGAAGATGCCGGTGTCGATCTCGCTCGGATTGTGGATGACGCTGCTGACCTATCTTATTTCAATCCCGCTCGGCATTCGAAAAGCCGTCAAGGACGGGTCGCAATTCGACGTCTGGACGAGCGCGGTCTTGGTGATCGGCTATGCCATTCCGGGGTTCCTGTTCGCGATCCTGCTCGTCGTGCTGTTCGCCGGCGGATCATTCCTGTCGATCTTCCCGCTACGCGGCCTGTGGTCGGACAACTGGGACCAGCTCTCGCTCTGGGGCAAGATCGTCGACTATGCATGGCATCTGGCGCTGCCGATCGTGGCCATGTCGCTCGGCGCCTTCACCGCATCCACGCTGCTGACCAAGAACACGTTCCTCGACGAGATCCGCAAACAATATGTTGTGACGGCGCGGATGAAGGGCCTCACCGAGCGGCAGGTGCTCTACGGCCATGTCTTCCGCAATGCCATGCTGCTGGTGATTGCCGGTTTCCCGGGCGCCTTCATCGGCGCGTTCTTCGGCGGGTCCTTGCTGATCGAGACGATCTTCTCGCTTGATGGCCTCGGGCTGCTTGGCTTCGAATCCGTCGTCAACCGTGACTATCCGGTCGTGTTCGCGACGCTCTACATCTTCTCGCTCATGGGCTTGGTCATCGGCCTCATCTCCGATCTCACCTATACCTGGATCGATCCGCGGATCGACTTCGAAAGCCGGGAGGTCTGAGGATGGACGCCGTCAATCAACCAGCCCGCGTCGGCAGGAACCGTTTCACGCTAACGCCCTTGAACCAGCGCCGCTTGCGCAACTTCAGGGCCAACAAGCGCGGCTACTGGTCGCTCGTGATCTTCTCGATCTTGTTCGTGCTCTCGCTCTTTGCCGAATTCATCGCCAACGACCGGCCGATCCTCGTTTCCTACAAGGGCGAGCTGCTCGCGCCGGTCTTCTTCCACTATCCGGAAGAAAAGTTCGGCGGCTTCCTACCGCGCACCGACTATCGCGACCCGACCATCCAGGCAGAGATCGACGCCCATGGCTGGGCACTCTGGCCGCTGATCCGCTACTCCTACAACACAGTCAACAACGAGATCCCCGATCCCGCGCCGGCCAAGCCGTTCTGGCTCTACGACAAGGAAAAGCGCTGCGAGCGCTACGCGAAGGGTGTCAACGATCCAGGTTGCACGCTCGGCAACTGGAACTGGCTCGGCACCGACGATCAGGCCCGCGATGTCGTGGCCAGGCTTATCTACGGATTCCGGATCTCGGTCCTGTTCGGGCTCATTTTGACGATCATCTCCTCGATCATCGGCGTTATAGCGGGCGCGATACAAGGCTATTTTGGCGGTTGGACCGATCTCTTGTTCCAACGGTTCATCGAGATCTGGACTTCGGTGCCCGAGCTTTATCTGTTGCTAATCATCTCTTCGGTTCTGATACCCGGGTTCTGGGTGCTTCTGGCAATCTTGTTGCTGTTTTCATGGACGAGGCTCGTCGGAGTGGTGCGCGCGGAGTTCCTGCGCGCCCGCAACTTCGAATATGTCCGCGCAGCGCGCGCGCTCGGCGTCGGCAATGCGACGATCATGCGGCGGCACCTGTTGCCGAATGCGATGGTTGCGACCCTGACTTTCATGCCCTTCGTGCTGAACGGCTCGATCACCACCCTCACCTCGCTCGATTTCCTTGGCTTCGGCCTTCCGCCCGGCTCGCCGTCGCTCGGCGAGATGCTAGCGCAGGGCAAGAACAACCTTCAGGCACCCTGGCTCGGACTGACTGGATTCTTCGTGATCTCGATCATGCTGAGCTTGCTCGTCTTCGTCGGCGAGGCGGTGCGCGATGCCTTCGATCCGCGCAAGACGTTTCAATGAGTGGGGCAATGATCGGCCCAATAACTGACCGCGCCGCCCGTAAACAGCTGGAAACCGCGAAGCCATGACCGATTCATCCGCATCGCCGATCCTATCTGTCCGCGATCTCGGCGTGGCGTTTCGTCAAGACGGCGCCGAACTCATCGCCGCCGAAGGCGTGTCCTTCGACATTTCGGCCGGCGAGACAGTGGCGCTGGTCGGCGAATCCGGGTCAGGCAAGTCGGTTACCGCGCTGTCGATTCCGCGCCTCCTGCCCTATCCGGCGGCGTTCCATCCGACCGGCGAAGTATTCTTCAAGGGCCGCGATCTCCTGAAGCTGCCGGAAACCGAGATGCGCAAGGTTCGCGGCGACGACATCACGATGGTTTTCCAAGAACCGATGTCGTCACTAAACCCGCTTCATACGGTGGAAAAGCAAGTCTCGGAAATCTTGACGCTGCATCGCGGCCTGTCGAGGTCGCAGGCCCGCGTGCGCGTTGTGGAGCTTTTGACGTCGGTCGGCATCGCCGATCCGCAAGGGCGGCTTGACGCCTATCCACATCAGCTATCCGGCGGGCAGCGCCAGCGCGTTATGATCGCCATGGCGCTCGCCAACGAGCCGACACTGCTTATCGCCGACGAGCCGACGACCGCGCTCGACGTGACCGTACAGGCGCAAATCCTGAAACTGCTCGACGAGTTGAAGACCCGGCTGAAAATGGCCGTGCTGCTGATCACCCACGATCTCGAGATCGTGAGGAAATACGCGCAAAGGGTCTGCGTCATGACCAAGGGGCGGATCGTGGAGGCCGGACCGGTGGACGAGGTCTTCGCGGCGCCCAAGCATCCCTATACCCGCCACCTACTGGCCGCCGAGCCGAAGGGGGAACCGCCCAAGACTAATCCGAGCAAACCGATCATCGCCTCAGCCGACGACCTCAAGGTGTGGTTTCCGATCCGGCGCGGTCTCATGCGCCGGACCGTCGGCCATATCAAGGCGGTCGACGGAGTTTCCATTGCTGTGCGCCAAGGCCAGACCGTCGGCGTGGTCGGAGAGTCCGGCTCGGGCAAGACGACGCTCGGTCTTGCGATGCTGCGGCTGATATCGTCGCAAGGCCGGATCGTGTTCATGGGCCGCGATATTCAGGGGCTTGCTTCGAAACAGACGCGGCCACTGCGCGCGAACATGCAGGTCGTCTTCCAGGACCCTTTCGGCTCGTTGTCGCCGCGTATGTCGGTTGGGGAAATCATCGGCGAGGGGCTGGACGTGCATATGCCGAAGCTCGGGCCGGCCGCGCGTGAGGCAAAGGTGGTCGCCGTGCTGGAGGAAGTCGGGCTCGATCCCGAGACACGAAACCGCTACCCACACGAATTCTCCGGCGGGCAGCGCCAACGCATCTCAATCGCGCGCGCGCTGGTGTTGGAGCCGAAGTTCATCATGCTGGACGAGCCGACCTCGGCGCTCGACATGTCCGTGCAGGCGCAGGTCGTCGATCTTTTGCGCGCCCTGCAGGAGCGTCACGGGCTGGCCTATATGTTCATTTCGCATGATCTCAGGGTCGTCCGCGCGCTCGCCAATGAAGTCCTGGTGATGAAGGACGGCAAGGTCGTCGAGCAGGGCTCGGCCGAAAAGATCTTTGCCGCGCCGGAGACCGCCTATACCCGCGCGCTGATGGCGGCCGCCTTCAAGATTGAGGCGGTGGACGGCGTCGTCAAGCAATAGGGCCTGATGACGCCGAGGGCTCAGAGCGTTTCCCGCTCGGATGGACTCATCCAAGCGATAAGGAACTTCTCTAGATTCAATACTTTGAGCCGGTCCTTTTCGCTCGGATCGAAGCGATCCGAACCAGGCAGGCTCAGTAACCCGCCGCGAGAGTCCCCCTCTGCCGCGGATCGGCGGCGCCAACGAGGAGGCCGTCGGCCGTGACCGCGATCGAGTTCGCCGAACCCGACGCCGTCCCGATCGTCACCTTGTGACCCTTGGCTTGAAGCGCCGCGACCGTATCGGGCGATAGACCGCCCTCGCTCACCAGCACATCCGGCTTCCATTGATGATGCATGCGCGGGGCCGCCACGGCCTCCGCGAGGCTCATGCCGTTGTCGATCACGTTCACCATCACCTGCAGCGTCGTGGTGATGATCCGGCTGCCGCCGGGACTGCCCGTGACCAGGAACAGCTTCCCGCCCTTGAAAACGAAGGTCGGCGTCATCGAGGAGAGCGGCCGCGCCCCCGGAGCTACGCTGTTGGCATCGCCGCCGACAAGGCCATAGGCGTTCTGCGCGCCGGCCTTGGCGGAGAAATCGTCGAGTTCGTTGTTGAGCAGGACACCCGTTCCCTCCGCGACCAAACCCAGACCGAAGGAGAAATTCAGCGTATAGGTATTGGAGACAGCGTTGCCCGCCGCATCGACCACCGAAAAATGCGTCGTCTGGTCGCTCTCGTGGGGCAACGGATCGCCGGCGGCTATCTCCGTGGCCGGGCGGGCACGCTCGGGATCGATTTTCACCCGCAAGGTATTGGCATAGGCTTTGGACGTCAGGCCGGTGACCGGGATCTTCACGCGGTCTGGATCGCCGAGGAAGTTAGCACGGTCGGCATAGGCCGGTTTCATGGCCTCCGCGAGCAAATGGATCTGCGCCGCGCTGCCCGCCCCGGCTTTCGCTAGATCAAAGCCCTCCAGCACGTTCAGGATCTCGATCAAGTGGACGCCGCCCGACGACGGCGGCGGCATCGAGACAACGTCGAAGCCACGGTAGGTGCCCTTCACCGGCTTGCGCAACATGACGCGGTAGCCGGCGAGATCGTCGATAGTCATGACGCCGCCGGCGCCGCGCACGGCCGCGACCAGCTTCTCCGCGGTCGATCCGGCGTAGAAGCCGGCCGGTCCTTGATCCGCAATCCGTCGAAGCGTCGCGCCGAGATCGGCCTGCACAAGGGTCCCACCGCGCGGGATCGGCGCGTCGCCCGGGAAAAACACCGCCCGGCTCGAGGAATACTGCTTCAAGCGGCCGGATGTCGGCAAGGAATCGGCAAGATCGTCCTCGACCGGGATCCCGCCCTCGGCGAGCGCGATCGCCGGCGCAATGAGCTCGGCAAGGCTGACGCGGCCCGAGCCGTAGCGTTTGTGAGCCTCGGCAAGGCCCGCGACCGTACCGGGGACGCCGACCGAGAGGCCGGAATCGCGTGACTTTTTCGGATCGGGCTCGCCCTTGTCGTCTAAAAACATGTCCCGGAAGGCTGCCGCCGGCGCCGTTTCGCGATAATCGATCGCGATGGTCTCGCTGGACTTCGCCAGATGCACCATCATGAACCCGCCACCGCCGAGATTGCCGGCGCGCGGCAAAGTCACGGCGAGAGCGAACCCGACCGCCACCGCGGCATCGACCGCGTTGCCGCCGCGCTTCAGGATCTCGACGCCCACTCTCGTCGCGCGCGTTTCCTGGCTTGCAACCATGCCGCGGGTTGCAAGCACAGGGAGCATCCGGCTTGCCGACGAACCACCTAGTTGGATCTGCTCGGGCTGCGCAGGAGTGGTCGTCTGTGCCGGCGCAGGCTGGCCGAGTAGAGCAAGAGCCAAGAGTCCGTTTGCTAGGGTTATCGGAACCCTCGATTTACGCCATTCGAAACTTGATTTGTTTTCCATCGCCAATCTCCATGCCGAGCTTCATTCATCGATAAATCAATTCGAGATCGTAAACCAAAATATGCCGTCTGCTTTTAATTTTACTGCGTTATAGCAAACAACGCATCTGTGATACGTGCGATATCTTCAGGTCGCGATAATCGATGGTCGCCGTCCTTGATCAGCGAAAGCGTGACGTCGGCGCCGCTAAAACAGGTAGCGAGATCAATGGCGTGGCGCCAAGGGACGTCCGCGTCCTTGGCGCCTTGGAGAATATGAACCGGACAACCAAGCTCAATGCGACCGTCCATGAGCAAATGTTTTCGGCCGTCTTCGATCAAGGAACGAGTTACGACCGTGGGCTCGGATGAGTAAGCTGACGGCTCGCTGTATACGCCGGTCTCGGTAATCTCGTCCCTGACGGCTTGGGAGAATGTCGCCCACATCAGCCGCTCGGTGAAATCCGGTGCAGGGGCGATAAGCACCATGCCCTTGATCCGGCTCTGCTCCGAGCCGACCCGCGTCCGAAGAGCACGCGCAAGCAACAGCGCGATCCAACCGCCCATCGATGACCCTACCAGGATTTGGTCGCGGCTCGTCATCCGGTCGAAAACGGCAAGCGCATCCTCAAGCCAGGACGAAATCGTGCCGTCGACAAACCGGCCGGACGATTGGCCATGGCCCGAATAGTCGAAGCGGGTCGAGGCGATGCCCGCCGCCGCACACCAGTGATCGATCGCGGCCGCTTTCGTCCCGGACATGTCCGAGCGGAAGCCGCCAAGCCAGAAGACTCCGGGTGATCCACCGGGCCGAGCAAGGGTTGCGATCTGGCGCTCCTCGCCGGCTGCTCCCACGGTGATGGTCATAAGTTCCGGTTCAGACACGCCCGGCTCCTTCTTTAATCGGTTGGAGGGACCACGTCGCATTCATAACGATACGGCGTCCAGGTTGACAGCCGGGGAAAATAGGCGAATCCTAGTGCCTCGATCGTTTGGCATGACTTTTCGGTCAAAGGCCTCGGCGCCATGGAGCGTACGGGGCTTTAATGTCTTTGATCGGCTTTTGAAACATCACGGGAGACAACGACCATTCGCCGTCCTTTTCGCGCGCCCGCGCCCCCCAAAGAGGGGCCGCGTATCAACAGGGAGATCCGTGGGGTTCCCCAAGTTCAGCTGATCGATAACGAGGGGAAGAACCTCGGTGTGGTGTCATTTTTCGACGCCTTGCAACTGGCCGAGGAGGCCGGACTCGATCTTGTCGAGATCGCACCGAACTCCGAACCGCCTGTCTGCAAGATACTCGACTTCGGCCGCTTCAAATATGAATCGCAGAAGAAGGCCGCCGAGGCCCGCAAAAATCAAAAGATCGTCGAGATCAAGGAGATCAAGCTCCGGCCGAACATCGACGATCATGACTACGATACCAAGATGAAGCAGGCGCGCCGCTTCTTCGAGGAGGGCGACAAGGTCAAGGTCACACTTCGGTTTCGCGGGCGAGAGATGGCTCACCAGGACCTCGGCTATCAGCTGCTTGATCGCGTTCGCGGCGACACCGGAGACGTCTCCAAGGTCGAATCCGAGCCGCGTTTCGAAGGCAAGCAGATGATCATGATTTTGACGCCGCGTTGATCTGAAGTTTACCGATCATGGCCATGGTGTATTCGAGGGCGGGCATTGTCCCGCCCTTCTCATGACTCGAGCAGCGCTATTTATCTATTCATGAATACGATGCTCGCCGTTTTTTCTCAGATGGCAAAACCTTCAAGAAGGCTGGAACATGGCACGGACTAGCCGCCTGGAAGCAATAGAGACAGATACAGCGCCGGCTGCCGACAGCGCGTCGACCCAGCGTTGGGCGATGCCCGATGGTGGGCTGGAGCATGTGGCCATAAAATCCAGCGCCACGAACATTGTCGCGGAAGGTATCGTCGTTGGCGCGGCCGGTGGTGGTTACGGGCTGCGTTATCGATTGACGCTCGAACCCGGGTGGACCGGCTGGCGCGGGCTTCATCTGACCGTGCTTGGTGGCGCGACCGTTGCCCTGCGAACCGATGGCCTCGGCTCATGGTCGGACGCCAGCGGGCTAGTCCGGCATGACCTAGCCGGCGTTGTCGATGTTGAGATCTTCGCAACGCCACTTCCGATCCTCGCGACCCTCCGGCGCATGACTTGGCGGGTCGGCAAGGTTCAAGAGTTCGATATTGCGGCCTTCACCGGCCCTAACCTCGACGTTTCGCGCGGTTTTCGGCGGATCACCTGCCTGGAAGCCGGGCGCCGTTACCATATTGAAGGCGCGGACGGAGCGGGATCCGAACTTCGCCTCGACGAGAACCACCGCATCCTCGGTTGGGAGGGTCGGGCGGATCTCATCGCTTAAGTCCTGTTCTTGTCGATCCGATGGACCCATTCGATTGTGAAATACCCTAGGCGCCATCCTTGGCGGCGGCAGTCCTGACGCGCAAGATCAAATCGCGTAGCGAAGCGCGCGACAGGCCCCGAATTCTCGTCGCCACCAAATTTGCGAATTCCGTCGCCTCTGGATCGAGGCCGGCCGTATCGACGACGATGCGTGGGTCGGATGCTTCCGCAAGGCGCTGAAGCTCTTCGGCTTCGTCCCAAATCACGTTGAAATAGGCGATGATCCGCTGCACCATGTACCAGGTAGGCACGCCGCGCTTGCCATGTTCGAGTGCCGAGAGATAGGCTGACGATACACCGAGCGCGGCGGCCATCTGCTTTAGCGAGACGTTTCGTTCGCGGCGCAGTTCACGGACCTTGGCGCCGAACGGCGTCATCGTTTGTCGCCCGCGCTGCCGCTGATCGTGAGGCTACGCGATCGCCTCAATCTGACATAGAGCGCGCCTGCTCCGCCATGGGTCGGATGCGCTTCCTCGAAGCCGACGACGTAGTCGCGCATATGCGGCAGGGCGAGCCACTGCGGAACGACCCGGCGAAGTATTCCGCGCTCCTCGAAGTCATAACCGGATCCAGAGCTGCGTCCGCCCTTCCCGGTAATGACGATGACCATCCGCGCGCCGCGGGCTTGCGCCCCCGCGATGAACCGACGCAACGTCGCATGGGCGGCGGTTTGGGTCATCCCGTGAAGATCGAGCCGCTCTTCGATCGCAAGAGCGCCTCGGGCGAGCTTTCGTTTGGTGCGCGTATCGAGCCGCGCAAGTGGTGTTGCCGCCGGCTTCACTCGTTTTTCCGGGGAAGTATCGCTCGACTTTTGCGGTACTTTCGATCGTTCGGCAGCCGGCGCTGCTTGGACCGAGTCCGCGGGGCCTGGCTCATGTGCGGATTCTTCTATGTTCGCGTGAGACGGCCGCGACAGTGGCTTAAGGCGCCGTTTCGTTGGCGCGAGTGGCGCAACGGATTCGGCAACCTTGCTCCAAAGGGCGCGTTCCTCGGGCGTTAGATCCCGCTTCGACCGTCGGCCCGCCATCGTTTACGGCTCCCGCGGTCTCAGAACGAAGAAGCCGTCGGGCACATGCCGGATGAGCCCGGCGGCCCGCCCGGCGGCGAGACCTGAGCCGACGAAGATATCACCGCGCGCCGGCCCGACAATCGCCGAACCGGTGTCCTGAGCAATCATCAACCGTTGAAACGGCGTAAACCTCGCTTCCCTGCCCCAAGGAAGCGCCGCATTGATGAATATCGGCGTACCGAACGTATGGAGCGTACGGTCGACCGCCAGCGAACGGCCGGGCGTCAGCTGAACATCCGCCACGCCGACGGCCCCGAGCGATGGAACGAGATTTTTCAGTTCCTTAAAGAAAATGTAGGACCGGTTCTCCTGCATCAGCGCGCGGGCCTGTTCGGGATCTCGCTCAAGCCACTGACGCAGTCGATCGCCGGTCATGGTCTGCGCAGTCGCCTCCCCACGTTCAATGAGGAGCCGACCGAGCGATGTGTAAGGCCAGCCCGCCTTACCGTCGTATGCTATGCGCAGAACGTCGCCGTTCGGCAGACGGATTCGAGCCGAACCCTGAACGTGAATGAAATAGGCATCGATCGGGCTTTCCACGAAGGCGAGCTCAAGGCCGCGGCCCGCCAAGGCGCCGTTCTCAATCATCGCGCGGTCATGATAGGGCAAAATCCCGGTTGTCGTTTTCCGGCCAAACGCGAGCGCGGGATCCCAAGTCGCCGGTCGGTTGGCATCCGTGATCGCAACTAGATCGTCCGGGCGACGATGAAGCGGCACGCAAAATCGGTCGGTAGCCGAGCCCGAGCCGTCGATCTCGGGTTCGAAGTAACCGGTCAAGAACGCGTTCTGGGATGTCTCAACCGCGGTCGGTTCGAAATGACGCTCGAAGAACGAGCGCGCGGCCGTATCGGACAGGTCCGGGCCTGCTTCGACCGCGGCTTCTGCAATTCGCCCCAACGCAAGGCCATCAATCCGAAGTGAACGTGTCTTGGGCACAGCCAGAAGCGCGCGGCGGCAGCCTGCGAAAAATGCGGCCCATGCCTCCGCGTGATGGTCCGACATCCAGCCCGGCAGAACCGAGAAATCGACTGGTCGGAGCAAGTCAAGGGCAGACACGGCGGCGGTCATCCGACATTCGGGGCCATCAAGCGAAAGTAGGGGGTGGCGGACAACGTCCGGCCACGCCATCGTTCACTCAGGTGACTTGGTGGCGACAAGAAACCACGTCGGATCAGGTGAGTTAACGGCTCTCTCGAAGGTCCAAACGTCAACGAGTTCAGACACCTTGGTGGGATCGCCATCAACGATGGTCCCCTCTTTGTCTCGGGTCGCGGTAATCAACTGGCTAACAAACCGCACCGTAATCTGAACCGTCGAGCCGCGCAGATAAGCCTCGACGATGTCGACCTTGTCGATCCCAACAAAGGTTGATTCAACGGTTTCGCCGCGCTTTTCGCGATCTTGGATCGCCACCACAAAGCCGTCAAAAACTTCCCTAGAGAGAAGTCCCTTCAGTGTCTTGACGTCGCCCGTCGCGAAAGCCGTCACGATCATTTCGTAAGCGGCTTCCGCGCCATGCAGAAATTCTTGCTGATCGAAGTCTCGATCCGCCGATACGATGGAGCGGAGCGCACGATCAAGCGCTGTGTCCGGCTCTGGCGTACCGACGCCATCGGTCTTTCCGTCGTCGTTGGCGGCGGCTGGTTCCCCCGTCCGCGATGGTAACGAAACGACGTTGTCGCGTTCGGATCGGTCCGGTCGGGCGCCGCCCTCCATCCGTTCGCGCTTGGCGAACGGATCGGCGGGTGGCCGCTCGTTTCCGGTCTTGCGACCCAGAACGCTACGAAGCCGGAGGAATATCGCGACCGCGAGCACCAGAAAGATGATGTTAGAGATATCCAGGAACTGACCCATCAGGCACTGACCTCGTTGCCGACCGCCCTCGGGAGATGGATACCGAAGCGACGAACGTTATGTATGGTACGCTGGATTGGGTTCCAGACGGAAGAATGCTCGGCGGACGTTTTCCATTTAGGCCAAGCCGGAGAAATCGACAACCGCGCGGATGCGGCTTGCGACTCCAAAGTGCGAACCCATCTTTGCGTGATTACCGACTTATGATGTCCGACCTGGAAGGTTTGCAATGCCGATTGGGTTTTTCGTCGTTTTCGGCTTCCTCGCGTGGCCGTTTCTTGAGATCGCCGCTTTCATCGCGGTCGGTCGAGAAGTCGGTATCCTGGGAACCCTGGCGCTTGTGGTGTTGACTTCGCTTATTGGTGCTTTTCTTTTGCGTTCTCAGGGACTTGCGGGGTTAGCGAGAGTTCGCGAAGATATGCGCCGGCACACCTTGCCAGCTGAGTCGCTTGGCCATGCAGCTTTGATCGGGCTCGGTGGGGTGCTCCTTATGCTTCCAGGATTTGTGTCCGACGCCTTTGCTATTCTGCTTTTTATTCAGCCTGTTCGGCACTGGATACTGGCTACCATTGGCCGTCGGATCGCAGTCTCCGTCAATGGCCAGATGCGAGCGAGCCAAACGGTCGTGATGGACCTTGAACCGGAGGACTGGCGTTCAGAGGTGGTGACGCGAAATCCGCGACTTCGGGCACCCAATCCAAATGACGTTTCGGACAGCGTGGGGCCGGGACCACGGCGGGTCGATCCTTCCTGACGAATGCTTGCATTGCCTTGTAACGTCGCGCGCTCCCGTGTTAGAGCGTGCTCAGGGCTCAAAACAGCGCTGTAGCGACAAAACGGTCCCAAAGTCATTAAGTTAGAGCCATTTCGAAACGCGACGAGAAAGCCCGCGCGCATGACCCGCGGTACCTCGCCCCACGCAGGAACGATACGATGACAAGCGACTTCGCGAACGAAACTCCGATGGATACTCCGGTGGGTGGCGATACGCCTCAGCTCAATGTCCTTGCGCAATATGTGAAAGATCTCTCGTTCGAAAACCCGAACGCGCCAAATTCGCTTGCGCCACGCGATCGTGGTCCAGCATTGAACATTAACGTCAATGTTGGAGCTCGGCCGCTGACCGGTACCGATTTTGAGGTCGATCTGTCGCTGGAGGCGAAGGCAACAAACGAGACGGGGACCGTGTTCGCCATCGAACTCGTCTATTCGGGGCTCTTTAGAATTCAGAATGTTCCCGAAGAACATGTCCATCCCTTCGTTCTGATCGAATGCCCGCGCCTGTTGTTCCCCTTCGCGCGACAGATCGTGGCCGAGGCTACTCGCAATGGCGGCTTCCCGCCGCTCATGATCGATCCGATTGATTTCGTTGCGCTTTATCAACAAAACATGGCGCAGGCCCAGGTCCGCCAGTCGCAACCGAACTGAACCATCGCTCGGATGGGACAATCACACCCATCCGATCGGCTGTTGGTGGCCACCGCAAC
>JBEINZ010000020.1:0-22130 GCA_040377825.1 Hyphomicrobiales bacterium
ACCATCCAGGTGACCTAACTCACCTCCGGCGTGTTCTAGGGTTAGGTCGTGGTCGACACCCCCGGCCTGCTGCTAATTGTGGGGAGGGAGGTGGACCTCGCCGGCGCGGCCCACGTCCCTCCCGACATTTCGCAGCAGGCCGGGGATGTCGACCACGACGTAACCGTAGAACAGGCCGGAGGTGAGTTCGGTCTCCTGGATGGTGTCCGCGCCGGTGTCCTCGTCACGGGCGAGGTCGTCGGCCGCAATGAAATAGTCGCTCTCCGCCTCCTCGGCATGGACGGTAAAGGCATGAGCGACATGGACCGGCGCGTCGATGTTGGCGCGAGGATCGGACGTGATCATGCGCCCGAAGAGGGCGGCGGTCAGGCCACCGGGGAGCTTGGCACCCTCGCTCAGGACCTTGAGGTTGGCCTTGTGGCTCTTGAGCCACTCCTTGGCCAGTTCCTGCGCGGACTTCGCGTCCCCCTTCGCCGCTCCGACAAGGCGTTTCGCCTCCGCAGTCAGATATGCAACCTCGACGTCGCCGAGAAGCAGTGTCTGACGAGACTTCTTGTCGGCTCCCTTGTCGCCGTAGACCACCAGGAGAACTGCTTCGCGGATCGGATTGACGACGGCTTCATCGACGCCGTTCGTCCATCCGTCGAGTACCTTGCGATCGATCGTTTCGCGCGAACGGAAGGACGCGTCCGCCCCGGCTATTCGGTTCAGCGCATGAGGATCTTCGGCGAGGCGCCAGTGCCGCTTAAGGCATTGCGAGCTGATGCGGGTACGCAAACGGCCGCCGTAGGGAAGCCGTTTGGCGAGACCGGCGTCGTCACGGTTGAGAAGCGCCGCGGTGTAGGGGGCGAGAAAGTGGATCTGCAGAAAGCGCGGTTCAGGCATTTGCGACCTCCTCGGTCTTGTCACGTTGGGCGTAATAGTCGCGGGCGAGCCGGTTTTCATTGCGGCCAAGAACGGCGCGGGCGAGGTCGACCACGTCGATCTTCGGACGGTGGCGAGCGAGCATGCGGATCGCGCGTTCCAGGGTCTCCAGGCGCGCTTCGTCGCGGGACGCGATCAGGCGGGCGAGACGCTGTTCGGAATAGCGCGGGGCGCGGTTCTGCTCGGAAACGTTAATGGCCAACACGGTGCCGAGCCGTTGTCCCGGCTCGTGAATCGACGCCGTGGTGGCCGCCGACGTCAGCAGCGCGACCATGCGGGTGAAGCGCAGCCAGGCGGCTTCATGATGCGGCGCTATCCCGAGCCGGGCCACCTGCCGCCAGAAGATCGGTGCGCCCGCCTCGCTCATACGCCGCGCCTCCGCCTTCTCGCCGGGATCGGCCGCGCCGAGGGCTGCAGCTATGGACCGCGCGCGACGGGCGATTTCGTCAGTATCGTCAGGCATACGCCACCTCCGGCTGCTTGAGTTTCTCCATGGCTCCGTGGAGCCGTGCCTCCAGCCGGGACAATCCGCGCGCCTCGGCGCGGGGACGCATCACGCTGGCGCAGGGGATCGAAGGAAGCGCGTCGCGAAACTCACGGCGCGCGAGTTCCGCGAGGCGTTCGAGAAACGCGAGGCGCAGGTGTCGGAAATCGCCCTCCTCGCGGGCCTCCACGCGATTCCAGAGTTCTGCGAAGAACAGTCGGTCCGCCTCGCGGCGAAGGGCTTCACAAGCAGGACGACTACGCGCGCGGTGCTGTGACTGAGGCTTAGCTCCGCCGTCGCCCCCCACAGCGACCAGAGTAAGCGCACTACTTAACGCCAGCTCAACGGCGGCAATGTCCTTCAGGAGGTCGTCCGCCACGGCGACGGCACGTTCGCCGAACGTCTCCGCGACCATCGCCTTGGGAATCGGCACGACGCGTGAGCGGAAGCCGTCTGTCTTGGAGTTGCCGCGCGCGAAGGCTTCGGCGATCAGGAGCATCGGCGCGGCCGCCTCATCGGGGGATGGCCGGGCGAGTCGCGGCACGTGCCATTCGTGACCGCCGGACTTGAAGAGCAGCTTCACCAACAGCTCATAGGTCCAGTCGCGTTCACCGAGCGTGAGCGCCTTGCCCTCGGCGATGTGGATTGGCGCCCACGGATCGCCGGTATTGCCCTTGGCCTCCTTCGCCGAGACGCGCGCGGCCTTCGACGTGCTGCGCTCCGCCGTTGTCCGCCCGTTCCGTTCGACCAGGCGGATGCGGCGACAGACTTCGATGGACTGCGGATCAAGGGCCTCGAGATCGAGCGAACTCCCGTCCGGCCAGGGTACTAGCCAGAGCAGCGCCTTTCCTTTTAGACCGGAGCGACCTTCCAGCAGCCGCCGGACGTCACGCCGCCACCACGCCGACGGATCGACATCGGAGGAACCGGGCCGGGCCGGTGCAAGCCCGAGGAGGACTCGGGAGGACGATCCCCCGTTCATCCGGGCAATACCGTAGTTACCCGCTCCGCCGAAGCCCTCCATCGTCTGCAGGCTCACGAGTGAGAAGATCCAGTCCTGCGGCGCGGCGTCCCTGGCGATCTCCCGCTTCGTGTCGTGATTGCGCGATGTGATCAGCATGTCGAGAGCGTCGGGGGTGGCCACGTCGGTCCACTTGAGTCCACCTGGATCGGGAGGCTGGAGGAAGGCGGGGCGCGTCCGATCCTGGACGATCAGATGCCAGGGTTCGTCGTCGGAAAAGGCCGCGGTGAGGCTCCGCAGCGCCTCCCGCCAGCGGTCTTCGTCTTCCGGCACGTCCCTCCAGCCGACGCCGTCGAGGGCCAGGACGGCGAGTTGGACGAGGAACATGTGCCAAGCCGGTCGCTGATGGGGACGGAGCGCGAGGAAAGTGGCCACCTCACCGCGAGCCATTGCGGCAAAGAGGCCAGGCAACGTTAATGGGCCGCGGTCCGTGTCAATGAGAGGATCGGCTAGAATGTTCATTCTCGCCGATCCTTGCTTTCAACGTATCCGCCAATGGGATAGTGCCCCAAGAGATTTGGGGAAAACTCCGGATGGGAGCCACTCGCCTCACGCAAGTGGGGTCCATTCCCGTCGACACGGGACGCGCGAGACTCCCAGGCCATCCGGAAGACCGCACTCAGCTTGAGCCTAAGTTGCATAGCAGCTCGAATCGGCTCGAGTATGGCTTGGCAGCCGATCGCTATTTCGAACCTAATGGAGCCCCTCATCACGAAGGTGGTTAGGATGAAACTCGCTGGCAAGATCGAAAAATGGATGTAGCCCCTCCCTACGTCAAAAGCGCCGCAGGCCGCCAAAGTCATAAAAAAGATCCTTGTCCCCGACCGTCATCCGGATCGGTGCGCCCGCCTCGACCTCCACCGCCTCTTCGCCCGTGAGGCCCTGTGACCAGAAAGCCGGAAGCGCGATCCTCGTGATCGGCAGGCCGAAGACACCAACGGTGCCAGGCGCCAGGCGCAGGACGACACCGTCCTCCCCGAGGCGCGTGCGGAGTTGCTCGTCATCGGGGAAAGCGCCGAGCGGCTCGGTGCGGTCGAGAATGGCAAGGTCTGCCGTCCTGGCCTCGGCAAGAAGTTTGCCGTTAATCTTCTGACGGTAGCTCTGCCAGCCGTGCGCCTCCGCGATCCGGTCCAGCGCCTCCGGATGGGTCGCCGCCTCGACGAGCGCACGGTTCATCGCCGGAATTTGCCAAACGGGTCGCTCTTCAATCTCGGCGAGGGTCGCGGCGAGACCCGGCACATCGACATAGATGCCGTTGAGAGAGACGGGCCGTGCTGGCTCGCGCCGAGCCCGTTCTCGGATCGATGGATCATGGGATCGAGACCGCCTGGTGGCCGGAGCACCACGACGCGTGCCCGATCGTATCCGGCCGGGCGCAGACGATTGTGTCGGTGCAGCCGCCCGATGCGCTGCAAGAGCACGTCCATCGGGCACAGATCGGTGATCAGGATATCGGCGCAGAGGTCGAGCGATTGCTCCAGGGTCTGCGTGCCGATCACGATCCGACCGCCCATGGGGCTCGACTTGCCGATTGCAGCCTCGACGGCAGCGTCGAGACGGGCCCGATCCTCAGTCGCGAATCGGCTGTGGTGGAGTGTAGGCCGTCCGCTCACGGTCAATAGGTACTCGGGGGCCTCCGCGAGGCACGCGCTGTACGTCGCCTGAGCGCGCTCGACGGTGTTTCGGATCACCAACACCCTGGCGCCTTGGCGCGCCGCTTGGTTTGCGAGTTCCGCAGCCTCCTCCCCGGTCCATCCGGCAAAGGCATCGACCTGTACCGACTTGCCGCCACCTGCATCCGCGGTCACTGGCCGCACGCGGGCACTGGTCCAGATCGCTGGATACGGAAGCGCGGCGTCGCTGGCCAGATCCGCCCGCGGATGATCGAACCACCTGCGTCGGGCTGCGGCGCCGAGCGTCGCGGACATAAGCATGACATGGCCGCCCAGGCCCAGATGAGACCGCGCCATCGCGGTCTGGACTTCGGTCATGTAGGCGTCGGAGGCATGAACCTCGTCAATGACCAGAAGCGCACGCGACAGGGCCGTGCCTCGCAGATGGGCGTACTTCACCTGCAATCCGGCGAGCGCGACTTGATCGACCGTGCCCACTGCGACTTGCGCCGCGAGATAGCGAGCCGAATGTTCGGCCGCCCAGCGTGTGGGGCGCTCCTCGGAATCGTCCCAGAGCATGCCGAAGTCCGGCAGACGGGTTCCCTTCGCCTCGCCGGCCATCACCTGTCCCGGAATGGCGAGCACCGCCTCCGGTGCGGGATCGAACATCCGCTTCAGGGCTTCGTTGACGCGTCCGTGCAGCTGTCTTGCGGCGGCACGGGTCGGAACGGCGAAGTAAAGCGCATCAACCTCACCCGCCGCCACAAGCGCGGCGAAACGCAAGAGCGCCGCCTCCGTCTTCCCCGACCCGGTCTCGGCTTCGAGCAGGATCATGCGTTCCTGCGTGGGTAGGTGGCCGACGGCGTCCTGAGCCGGGCGTGGATGAGGGTGATCGGAAATCAGTGCCCAGCCGGGCCGGTCGCGTAGGATGAGGCCGCCCGACACCAGCCCGATCGCGCGCAGCCTCTTGGTCGCCCGATCCTGCGCGATTTGCCAATAATCCTTGCGAAACTCCGCGACGTAGGGAAATGCCTCGCGATCCGAGCCGATCCAGTCGGCGAGCGTGAGAAGTCCACAGAAGAAATGGATGAATGCCGGCGATGGTGGCGGTGGCGCGGCCGTCTTGATCTCTGGAAACCAGTCGAGAAGGGCTTCGCCCATCACGGTCTCTTCGGCCACCCAATCGTAGCGGGGAACCCGAGCGAAGGCGTTTACCGCTTCCCCACGGCCGGAGGGCATGACCGGGCGCCCATGATGCGCAAAAACAGCCTCGAACCAGCGATCTAGGTCCGCCCACCGCGCGAGATGCTTGACCGCACCGGCAAGAGCATCGGCTCGTGGCGGCAAAACCGTCCACATCCACCCGCATTCGAGATGCCCGCGCGGCTTCAGGTTTGGTCCGTCGGGCCAGCCTTTCGATTGGAAGCCGGGTGCTAGCTTTCCGATATCGTGGAGGAACGCGAGTGCGGAGAGACAGCGAACTTCAGCTTCGATCAGAGGACGACCACAAGCTGACTCGGCACGATGACGGAACGTTGTTACCGAAAGCAAAAGCAAGAGTACGGCGGCAACATCGGCAGAATGATGTGCAAGATGGTGGGAGATCATTTTATCTCTTGAACATTTTCCACAGGCAGGTGTCGACATCCTCTTTGCCTACTTTATAAAACCATAAGCATTATTTGAGTTTCTGCGCTTTGGTTCGAATCATGACGAAGACCGTACACATCTGTAGCAGAGAATGCAACCAAACGATATCTTTTAAAGCATTATATATGTTTAGTGTGTATCGAAGGAGGTCTCGCGTTGTTAGTTGGACTCCCTCGGATCAGGGATCCCGGACCCACACACTCGCCCGCCGAATGCTTCCCGCCATGCTTGTCCTAACGTCCATGCGAGATCTAAGGTGACGAAGACTGATGCCCGCCCCGCGGTCGACGCCTGCGGTCATTACCGGGGCGGTTCGCGATCCAATCAACACGGTAATTGGCCCGCCATCAAGGTGAGGAGATCCGCGTTCCTATGCGACAAATCGGGACTGGCCGCCCCGCTGGCAAGCCTCGGCAATCTGTGAACCGCCGTCCGCACGCCAGGACAGCCCGCAGCTTTCGTCCGAATGCCTAGATTGCCTTTAGATGCCGACCAAAAACGGTTAATCGAAGCGGAAACGGCCCCGCAGGGCCGATCGCAAGCATTTGAATTTGTTTTGAGAAATTGGAGCGGGTAAAGGGATTCGAACCCTTGACCCCAACCTTGGCAAGGTTGTGCTCTACCCCTGAGCTACACCCGCGTCCATATGGGTAAGGCCCGAGATTGCCCTCGGACGGGTCGTTCTATGCACGAAGGCGGCGGGCATTGCAACAGTGAAAATGGGGCCTTGGAAGGGCGCCGTGAATCGCGTTTGGAGAGGCGGGGCCGTTCGTTTTCATCGGGTGCGTGCCGAGGTGAGGGACCGACGATGATCCAGGCCCCGGGCGGATAAGGCATATCGGCCTCGGGCTATTGTCGGTTAGCCGGCAGGGCCGACCTGGAGCGCGTGTGTTGCTCCGGTCTCGGGCGCGCTCGAAGTCAGGCGATTGCTTGATTCTGCGCCAAGCCGCGCCCGTGAGGGATGCCACTTCCTTGGATTGGACGCCATGCCGCCTTGACTGGATGGCGTTAACCGGCTGACTGGATCGTGTGAGCCGGCTTGCGCGTCGCCGGGCGTCGGCTTAAAGCCTGTCCCGTTCGGATTGATGCGATCCGAACAAAAGGACCGGCTCACGCTCATGACTGTCGAGTAATTCATTGTCGATCGGATGAGTCCATCCGATCGAGAAATGCTCTGGACCACCCCCCGACTTGCAAACGCGCCCCCCGCGCCCCAGACCAATCGGACACCATGCCCCTGACCCGTTCCGACCTCATGCGCCGGTTTGCCGAACTCGGCATCGAGACGACAACGCATGAACACGAAGCTTTTTTCACCGTTGCCGAGAGCCGGAAGGTCAAGGGTGAGATCGCGGGCGGGCATACGAAGAACCTGTTCTTGAAGGACAAGAAAGACCAGGTCTTCCTCGTCGTGGCCGAGGCCGACGCGGCGATTGACTTGAAGACGGTTCATTCGCTTATCGGCGCGAACGGTCGCGTCACCTTCGCCAAGCCGGACCTGATGTTCGCGCTGCTCGGCGTGGTTCCGGGGTCGGTGACGCCTTTTGGCTTGATCAATGACACGGACAAACGCGTCAGCGTGGTGTTGGATCAGCCGATGTTGGAGCATCCGGTGCTCAACTACCATCCGCTGGAGAACACCGCGACCACGTCGATCCGCCGCGACGATCTGCTGGCTTTCATCCGAGCAACCGGCCACGAGCCGTTGATCGTCGCCGTTTCAAATGGGAAACTGACAATCGACGATGCCGTCTCAGACACCGCGCCGTAATTGTCATTGCGCTTGGCTGATACCATGTTAGGCCTCGATCCAACGGGCATCGTCGCTGAACGCCACTTGAGCGGCGAGCGGATGCCGACGACGCGACGATAGGGATGAGACCATGAGCGGCCCAAGCTTTTCCTACGGCAATCAATATACCCCGGCGTCAGCCGCGCCGGCGCAAGCAACCGCCGCGCCGCTGAGCCCTCCCGCTGGCGATGGCCTTGTGCGCGATACCACCACGAAGGATTTCGTGCGCGATGTGATCGACGCGTCACGCACCGTCCCGGTGCTCGTTGATTTCTGGGCCGAATGGTGCGGGCCGTGCAAACAGCTCACCCCGGTCATCGAGAAAGTGGTGCGCAATGCCAAGGGTAAGGTGAAGCTGGTCAAGATGAACATCGACCATCATCCGGAGATCGCGGGCCAGCTCGGCATCCGCTCGATCCCGGCGGTGATCGCCTTCAAGAACGGCCAGCCGCTCGACGGTTTCATGGGCGCGGTTCCCGAAAGCCAGATCCAGACCTTTATCGAGCGCGTGGCGGGGCCCATGGGGCCGTCCGACGCGGAGACCTTGATGGCGGAGGCGGAAGCGGCGCTGGAAGCCGGCGATCTCCAGGGCGCGGCGGATCTTTTTTCCGCGGTGCGCGAGTTGGAGCCGGACCATGTCGGCGCGCTCGGCGGACTCGTGCGCACGTTGGTGGCGGCGAGGAATTCGACGAGGCGAAGGCGCTCCTGGCGACCGCCCCGGCCGCCAAGCAATCCGATCCCGCAATTGCGGGCGCGCGCGCGCTCCTGGACCTTGCCGAGCAGGCCGCCAAGCTCGGCGATCCGGTCGACCTGGAAGCGCGTATCAGCCATGACGCGAACGACCACGAGGCGCGGTTCAATCTGGCGCTTGCGCTGAACGCGCGCGGGCATAAGGAAGCCGCCGTCGATCAACTCGTCGAAATCGTGCGTCGCAAGCGCGATTGGAATGAGGAGGCTGCCCGCAAGCAGCTCGTCCAATTCTTCGACGCCTGGGGGCCGAAAGACGAAATGACGCTTTATGGTCGCCGCCGTTTGTCCTCCGTGCTCTTTGCCTGAGCATATTCGGATGACCGCCAGCGGTCAAAAACAGGCTCGGCCGATCAAACAAGGAGACTGTTGGTGACGCTTGCCGGCAATGAGACCTATCGAGGCCCCGACGATGTGCCGCCGGTCGTTCCGGTGTTTCCGCTGACGGCCGCGCTGCTCTTGCCGCGGGGACAGCTGCCGCTCAACTTATTTGAGCCGCGTTATCTCGCGATGTTCGATGCCGCGCTGCGGAGCGACCGGCTCATCGGCATGGTCCAGCCGCGCTACGACAAGGGTCTCGCCGATCTCTCGGGACGGCCGCCGCTCTGCGCGGTCGGCAGCATCGGCCGGATAACCCAATTCGCCGAGACCGGCGACGGTCGGATCTTGGTGACATTGACGGGCGTTGTTCGGTTCGAGATGCTCGATGAGTTGGCGACGACGACGCCTTATCGCCAAGCGCGCATCTCCACTGACCGTTTCGTCGCGGATTATAATCCGGCACGTGACGAGTCCGTGGTTGATCGCGTCTCCTTGATGCGGGTGTTTCGCGCCTATCTCGAGGCCCGCAGCTTGGAAGCAGACTGGTCCAGCTTCGATCAGGCGCCGACCGAGGCGCTGGTCAACACGCTGTCGATGATGGCGCCCTACGGTCCGGCGGAGAAGCAGGCTTTGCTGGAAGCCGTCGATCTCAAAACGCGGGCCGACATTTTGATCGCGCTGACCGAGATGGTTCTGGCCGGAGCGGGCGAGGACGACATGCGCGGACCGCTCCAATGAATGACGATCCCAATGATGCGGCAAGCATGGATCGGCGCACCGGCGAGGATCGCCGCCTTGGAGACCCGAAGGGCGAGGATCGGCAGAAGGGGCGGCTTGACCGCAAGTTGCTGGAATTGCTCGTCTGCCCTTTGACCAAGACGACGCTTCGTTACGATGCCGACGCTCAGGAACTGGTTTCCGTGGCGGCGAAGCTCGCCTATCCGATTCGTGACGGGATCCCGATCATGCTGCCCGAGGAAGCTCGTTCGCTCGATTGACGCCGCTTGCGCGCCGCGCAAGGCCAATAACCGCCACGCGGGCCTTGTTCTTTCGTTCTTGTCTATACATAATTGCTTTATCGCCGCGATGGGATCGCCCGTGCTCGATCTTCTCTTTGATCAAGCCCTCCTGCCCGATGGTTGGGCCGCTGACGTCCGCGTGCGCGTTCGCGACGATATGATTGTCGAAGTTCAGCCGGCCGCGCCTTGCACGGTCTCGCCTGAAACCGCCGGACATGAACGCCATGCGATTGGCCTGCCCGGAATGCCGAACCTGCACAGTCATGCCTTCCAACGCGGTATGGCGGGGCTCGCCGAGGTCAGGGGGCCGTCGCACGATACGTTTTGGACCTGGCGGGAGGTCATGTATCGCTTCGCGCTGGGCATGAACCCCGATGACGTCGAAGCCGTAGCGCGTCAGCTCTACATCGAAATGCTCGAAGCCGGCTTCACGCGCATCGGCGAATTTCACTATCTCCACCACGATCGCGATGGTCGGCCCTATGCCGATCCGGCCGAACTTGCGGTTCGCATCGCATCGGCCGCGGATGCGAGCGGCATACGGCTGACGCTGCTGCCGGTCTTCTATGCCCATGGCGGGTTCGGCGGGCGGCCGCCGACCATTGGCCAAAGGCGCTTTTTGTCGAGCCCAGACAGTTTTGCGTGCTTGGTGGATGGCGCGCGGCGCGCGGCGGCGGCGCTCCCCGGCGCGGTCGTCGGCATCGCGCCGCACAGTCTGCGCGCGGTCACGCCGGATGAATTGCTGGCGATCCTGCCTCTGGCCGGCGATGGCCCGATCCACATCCACGCGGCCGAGCAAGTTCTGGAAGTGGAAGAATGCGTGGCTTGGTCGGGACAGCGGCCGGTCGAATGGCTGCTCGATCACGCCGCCGCCGACGGGCGTTGGTGCTTCATCCACGCGACCCACATGACGCCCTCGGAGAGCCGGCGAATGGGGCAGGCCGGCGTGGTCGCGGGGCTCTGCCCGATCACCGAGGCCAATCTCGGCGACGGCATTTTCGACGGGCCGGGATTTGCATCGGCCGGCGGACGCTTTGGGGTCGGCTCGGATTCCAACGTGCTGATCGGCGTCTCCGACGAATTGCGTCAGCTCGAATATGCCCAGCGGCTCGGTCGCCGCGAGCGCAACATCATGAACCGCGCCGAAGGTGCCTCCGCGGGGCGCGCCTTGTTCGACGCGGCGCTGGCGGGTGGTTTGCATGCGCTAGGGACTGTCTCGGCGGCTGGGATCGCGGTCGGCGCGCCGGCCGATTTCGTCTCGCTCGATCCGACCAATCCGGCGTTGGTCGGACGTAGCGGCGACCGGTTGCTCGACGGCTGGATTTTTGCCGCGCGGAGTTCGCCGGTCGATTGTGTGTGGGTGGCGGGCAAAAAGCTGGTGTCCGGCGGACGTCACATCGCGCGCGAGGACGCCGCGCGCGACTTCGCCCGCGTCGTCGGGCGGCTCATCGCGGGCGATCCGGCATGAGCGAGTCCCGGGCGATCGGCGCGACGCTGCATCAGCGCATCCGCTCCGATCTCGAAAGCCGCATCCTCTCCGGCGTGTTGAAGCCGGGTGAGCGCATCCCCTTCGAGCATGAGCTTTGCGCCACCTATGGCTGCTCGCGCATGACCGTGAACAAGGTGCTCGGCCAATTGGTCGAGGCTGGGTTGATCGAGCGGTGGCGGAAGGCAGGCACATTCGTGCGCCGTCCGGTCGCGCAGACGGCCGTGATGACGATCCCGGATATCGCAGCGGAGATCGCCGCTCACGGTCTCGTCTATCGCTTCACGCTCAGCCATCAGGCGCGCCGCATTGCCGGCCGGGCGGATTTGGAGCGGCTCGGCTCGCCGGAAGCAACACAAATCCTGCACCTTTCGTCCGTCCATCTGGCGGGCGAAGAGCCGTTTGCCTTGGAGGATCGGCTGCTCGATCTGACGTCTGTCCCCGAGGCCGCGGATGTTGATTTTTCCGCCGAACCGCCCGGTGCCTGGCTGGTCAGGCGTGTGCCTTGGAGCGAGGGCGAGCATCGCATATCCGCTATTGCCGCCGACACGGCGACCGCCAAGCGCCTCGCGATCGCGCCCGGTACGGCATGTCTCGTCGTGCGCCGGCGGACATTTCGCGCGGGTCGCACAATCACAGCGGTAACGCTGACTTATCCCGGCGACCGGCACGAATTGGTCGCCCGATTCACGCCCTAGATGTTTAGTCCCGATCGGATGGGATCATCCGAACTAAAAGGACTGGCTCTAGGCCTTACCCCCTCAGCCGAAGTCCCTGTGGGTCGTGAAGCGCTTCGCGGCGGACGGTCGCGCGGCGGGTCTCGCCGAGTATGTCGATCGCGAAGGTCTCGCCGTCGTTTGCCTGGGCAGTCGGTACATAACCGCAAGCGAGGCTTTTGCCGACGCAGTGGCCATAGGTGCCGGACGTAACGTAGCCGACAGCCGTGCCGTCCTTCATGATCGATTCATAGCCGACCACGTCGGCATCCCCGGCCTCTACCTCCATGACGACAAACTTCCGCTTCGGGCCGGCCGCGCGCTCGGCGAGCGCCGCCTCGCGGCCGACGAAGGCCGGCTTTGCGAAGTCCACGAACACATCCAGCCCGGTCTCGCCGGGCGTGTAATCCGGACGGAAATCCTTGTTGAACGAGCCATAGCCCTTTTCCAGCCGCAAGGACGAGAGCGCGCGCCCGCCGAAATGCACCAGGCCAAGTTCGCGGCCTGCCTCCCAGATGTCGTCGTAAAGCGTGGCGAGATAGTCCGGCGTGACCCAGATCTCATAGCCGAGTTCGCCGGTGAAGCCGGCTCGGATCAAGGTCGCCGGTGAGAGTCCGACCGCGGTCTCGCGGACCTGAAACAGCTTGAAGGCCGATGCCGAAACGTCGTCGCGCACGAGCCTTTGCAGCAGATCGCGGGCGCGCGGGCCGGCAATCGAAAAGCCAGCGAGCGTGGAGGCCGCGCTGCGCACGAAGACATCGGCCGGCGGTTCGCTTTGCCAGAACCAGCGCATATGAAATTCTTCCGCGAAGCCCGATCCGAAAATCAGGAACCGATCTTCCGCAAGGCAAGCGATCGACAAGTCGCCGACGATCCGGCCGGCGGGGTTGAGCATGGGCGCGAGCGCCATGCGTCCGGGCTTGGGGATGCGCGATGTGAAGACCCGGTCGAGCCACTGACGAGCGCCCCGGCCGACGACTTCGTATTTGCCGTAATTCGATGTTTCGTAAATCCCAACGGTTTCGCGCACCTTGCGGCATTCGACGCCGACATGGGCGAAGGCCTCCGAGCGCCGATAGGTCGGCGTCTCCATGGGCGCGACCCCCTCGGGCGCAAACCATAGGGCATGCTCGATGCCGAAATTCGCGCCCATGACGCCGCCCGCCGACTTCAGACGGTCGTAGATGCCCGTGCGGCGCGCCGGTCGCGCGGCCGGAAGTTCCTCGTTCGGATAAGCGAGACGGAAGCGGCGCTCGTAGTTCTCCGGAACCTTCAAGCTCGTGTAGCGCGGCGTGGCGAAGGCGCCGAAGCGGGCGACATCCATGGACAGAATGTCCTGTCCCGGATCGCCATGCGCCATCCAACGCGACAAAACGAGGCCGATTCCGCCGCCCTGGCTGAAGCCCGCCATCACCGCGCAGGCGACCCAATAGTTCCGCCGCCCGCGCACCGGTCCGACCAGCGGATTGCCGTCGGGCGCGAACGTGAAAGGACCGTTGATCGCCTTCTTGATTCCAACCCGCCCTATCGCGGGAAAGTGCTGGAAACCGACCTCGAAGGACGGCGCCAAGCGCTCGAGTTCGTCGGGCAGCAATTGCATGTGGAAGTCGTCGGGGGTGGTGAGCGGCGCCCACGGAATCGGATCGCGCTCGTAAGTCCCGATCAGCGCCCCACGGCCCTCCTGGCGAACATAGATTTCGCCGGCATAGTCGGTGGTATTGACGATCTCCTTGTCGAGACCCTCGAGTTCAGGCAGCGGCTCGGTCAGGAGATAATGATGCGACATGGCGAGAACAGGCAATTCGATGCCGACCATCCGTCCGACCTCGCGCGCCCACAATCCGCCGCAGTTGACGACATGCTCGGCATGGATCGTGCCCTTGTCGGTGACGACGTCCCAGCTGGAATCCGGGCGCTGGACGAGTTCAACCACGCGCGTGAAGCGCTCGACTTCCGCGCCCAAGAGCCGGGCGGCCTTGACATAGGCCTGTGTCGTACCGGACGGATCGCAATGGCCGCCGTCCGCCCGCCACAAAGCGCCGATGAAGTGTCGCGTATCGATCAGCGGGTTCAAACGGCGCGCTTCGTCGAGCGAGATCATCTCGGTCTCCATGCCGAGGTAGCGCGCCCGCGAGCAAATCAGTTTCAGACTGTCCAGTTCGCCCTGGTTGGCGGCGAGCATCAAGCCGCCGTTCGGATGAAGCCCGCAGGACTGGCCCGAGGCCGCCTCGATCTCGCGATAAAGATCGATGGTGTATTTCTGCAAGCGTGAGATGTTAGCTTCGCCGTTGAACGTGTGCATGCCGCCGGCGGCGTGCCAAGTCGAGCCGGAGGTGAGCTCGTTCTTTTCAACAAGAACGACATCGCTCCAGCCGATCTTGGCGAGATGATAAAGCACGCTCGCTCCGACAACGCCGCCGCCGATCACCACCGCCCGTGCTTCGGATTTCATCGCTCGTTCCTTGCCTTCACGCCGGCGTCCAGCGTTGCCTTGTTACCGGTGTCAAGTTGTATATACTTTTCAAATTGAACGGAAGAGGCGGGCATGATGGACGAGACCCCAAGAAGTTCCCGCCGCGAGCGCCCTCGTCAGGGGCGCACGACCGGCGCCGGGCTCGATCCTCTCCCGAGGCTCACCAATCCCTTTGCTCCTGTGGAGGTTCTATCGGCCGAACAAGTCGAGCGACTGGTCGATGGCGCCTTTCGTCTGATCGAGGACGGCGGCATGGAAATCCGCAGCGCCTCGGCGCGAAACGTCTATCGACAAGCCGGCGCCCTGGTTGACGACGAGACCTCAATGGTCCGAATAGGACGAGACATCGTTAAGGCCGCGCTGACAAGCGCACCGGAGACATTCGTCTTGCATGCTCGCGATCCCGCGCGGGACCTGCATGTCGGCGGCAATGTCATCAATTTCGGGCCGGTCAACGGCGCGCCGCATATCGCCGATCTCGAAGGCGGGCGGCGTTACGGCGATATCGCGGCCTTCAGAGATATCCTAAAAGTCACGCAGGCCGCCGGCATTTTGCATTGGCAAGGCGGCGTCGTGGTCGAACCGGTCGACCTGCCGGTCGCGACGCGTCACCTCGACATGTACCTCGCGCATATCGAATGTTCAGACCGCGTATGGGCGGCGCGCGGCATCGGCGCGCTCCAGGCGCATGATGCCATCGCCATGTCCGCGATCGAGCATGGCATGACGGTCGAGGCCCTTGCCGGTAAGCCGACCTTGATGACCGTCACCAATGTGAACTCGCCGCGCCGGATCGACGAGGAAATCCTCGACAACATCATGATCATGGCCGGGCATGGCCAATGCGTCGTGATCACGCCCTTTACCTTGATGGGCGCGATGGCGCCGGTCACGCTGGCCGGCGCCAACGCGCAGCAGACGGCGGAGGCCCTGACGGTCGTCGCGCTGACGCAGCTCGTGCGCCCGGGGGCGCCGGTCGTCATGGGCGGGTTCACGTCGAATGTCGACATGCGCACGGGAAGCCCCGCCTTCGGCACGCCGGAATACGTCAAGGCAACGATCGCCACCGCCCAGATCGGCCGGCGCCTGAAGCTTCCCGTCCGTTCTTCGGCGGTTAATGCATCGCCGACGGTCGACGCGCAGGCGGCTTACGAGACCGGATTTTCGCTCTGGGCGGCGATTGCCAGCCACTCGCACCTCATCAACCATGCCGCCGGCTGGCTTGAAGGCGGACTAACCGCGTCCATGGAAAAGATCATTGTGGATGCGGAAATGCTGCGCGGCTGGGCCGAGATCCTGAAACCCGTCGATTTCACCGATGCCGATATCGGCCTCGACGCCATCTGCGGCGTGGCGCCCGGCGGGCATTTCTTCGGCGAGGCGCATACCCTGGAGCGCTATCAGACGGCGTTCTACCGGCCGCTTCTTTCCGATTGGTCGAATTTCGAGAACTGGCGCGACGCCGGGTCGAAGAACGCCACCGAACGCGCGGGCGCGATCTGGCGGCGGCTGCGCGACGAATTCGTTCCGCCCCCGCTCGATCAAGGCGTGCGCGAGGCGTTGGAAGCCTATGTTGCTCGTCGGCGCATCGAACTGGCGGACGCCGCCTAACAACGGATGGGATTTGATGCCTCGCTTGATCCTTAATGCGCGCATGTATGCGGTTTCGCCCGAGGCCGAAGCCGCTTGGCGCATGTTGCTGGAGCGAGTCGTCGAGATGGCCGGGCTTGCCGATGGGCGAAACGGCGTCTCGTTCGTCTATGAACCCTATCCCGCGCCCCAGCCGCTGGAAGTGCTATGGCGTCGGGACGATCTCGGCTGCGCGTTCATGTGCGGCTATCCGATCGCGCTGAAGCTCGCCGACGTCACGCCGATCGCCGCGCCGATCCCGCGCGCGGACTGGGCGCAAGAGCCTGTCCCGTTCGGATCGAAGCGATCCGAACCAAAAGGACCCGCTCAAGGTCTAGACTCCGGAGCAATTCCTTATCGATCGGATGGTCCCATCCGATTGGGAAATGCTCTAGGCGGTGCCGTCTATCGCAGCGACCTGATCGTCAGGCGCGATGCGAGTTATCGAAAGCTAGAGGAGACGTTTGCCGGTCGCCTCGGATGGACGGTCGAGCATTCGCATTCAGGCTTCAATGCCTTGCGGCACCATTTGATGCACTATCGCACGGCCGAGCGACCGACGCTTTATGCCGACGTTAAGGGAGGCCTCGTCACGGCGCGCGCGATCTTGGACGCTGTCGTGGCCGGATCGATCGATATCGGCCCGCTCGATGCCTATTGGCACGTCCTTATCCAACGGTATCGGCCTGAGCTCACGGCGAACATTCGCGTGCTTCAGTCCACCGCCCTCGCGCCGATGCCCGCCTTCGTGGCCGGACCCGCGGTGCCCACGGAAGCCATCGACGCGCTGAAGAGTGCCTTTGTGGCCGCGGCCGGCGAAGCGTGGTTTGGCCCAATCGGCGATGCACTCGAGATCGTGGGCTTCGCGCCGGTCGATCAGTCAAGCTTCGCGCGCACGCTTGCCTGGGACGAGGCCGCTAAGGCGGCGGGTTATCCTTATCCGGCTTGATCCGTTCCCGCTTCTGATGCCAGTCCCGCCGTCTTGGCGCCGGCACGCACGTCGCCCGCCGGCCGTCGCGGGGCGCGGCCGAAAGGGTGTTTGGGCGCGTGATGCGGCGTGAACAGATAGCGTCGGGCCACGTCGAAATAAGTGTCGTAGAGATGGCCCCCATTGGCGGCGATAAGGCGTTCGCGGTTTTCGCGATACCATGACGGGATCTCATACCATGGCATCGTCGGCGCCTCATGATGCGCCGCGTGTAGGTTGTTGAACAGGAAAAGCGGACCAAAGAACCAGGAATTCTCGACGATCGCGGTGCGTTCCTCAACGCCTTCGGCGGCGCGATGTTCGGCAAAGGAGCGGACCAGCATGAGCGACGTGGCCGGCGCAACGATGCCAATCAGGTAGAGCCAGAACGGCATGCCGCAAACGAGGGTAACCCAAAGGACGACCGGCGCGCACAGCAGTAGATGCTCGGCCCAGATGGCGCGTACGCGATCCCTGCCCTCGATGACAAGCCGCGCCTCCGAGGCCAGGAAGTGTGCAATGATCCAGAAAGGCCCGATCAATAGCCGTCCGGCCAACGTCGTTTGCGCCCACACGAGGGCTTGTCCGATCACGCCGAGGCGATCCCAGGCTTGCGCGTCCCAATAGTAGGATTCCGGATCGTCGAAGGGATCGGTTATCCGTTGGTCAATGTGATGGACGAGGTGACTCTGTCGATATCGTTCGTATGGAATCCACAGCGACAGCGGGACCAAGCCCATCGCGCGATTGACACCGCGCCAGCGGGTTGGGTGCCCATGCAGAATTTCATGTTGTAATGAGCCATGCCACGCAAGCGTCACTGAGCCGATGATCGCGACGATCCAGAACGGCAGGATGTGATAAGACAACGTTATCGCGAGCCATAGCCCATAAATGAAGACTGCGAGTAGCACCGTCGGCCATTCGATAAGCTGTCGGACCCGCGACTGCTTTGCTCTGATCTCGCTCGTTTCGCCGATTATTCCAACGGTCATGGCCCAAACCAAGGTCGTTTCTATTTCATTCCATGATGCGGCTCATCACCGCTCGAAGCAACGCTGACGTTGTTACCACAATCCATGGACTTCCACAAAGCCGCCCAGTTGTTTTGCTCTATCAATTTTGTTGATTGCTCCATATAGTTCGATGGGTCTCCAACTAGGGTCGTCGGATGTCACCGGACCTGTTTCGCGCACGATTAAAAGCCGTGATGGTGCGCATGGGCCTCAATGCGGCGCGCTTTGCGCGGGGGGCGGGGATCGATCGCTCGACCCTCTCGCAGCTTCTTGATGACAAAGCGACCAGGTTGCCGCGCGCCGAGACATTGGTCGCGGTCGCCGCGTTTTCGCGGGTTTCCGTCGATTGGCTGCTCGGCCTAAGTCAGCGCGAGCAGATCGGGGCGGAAATCATCGAGGCGGTCATGCGCATTGAGGCGAGTTCACGAAATCCGGTCGATGACGGCTTCTACGCTTGGCTAAAGGAGGCAACCGGCTACCCCGTGAAGACCGTGCCGGTCACGTTTCCTGATTTTTTGAAGACGGAAGCCGTCCTTCGATTTGAGTATGCCGCATCGCTGGCCGTGGATCCGGAAACCGGCATCCGTCTTGCGCGCAATCGGCTCGATTTCTGCCGCCACCCCGATACACAGCTTGAGGCAGCGTTTCCGATTCAAGCACTCGAGGTGTTCGCCGCGGGCGGCGGGATCTGGAAACGCCTCGCGGCCGACGTCCGCCTCGCCCAACTGGACCATATGCGCGCGCTGTGCGAGGAGCTTTACCCTAGCATCCGACTCTACTTATTCGATCAACGTGAGACAAACTCCGTTCCATTCACGGTTTTCGGTCCCAATCGCGCCGCCATCTACCTCGGTCACGGCTACCTTGTGCTGAATGCAATCGAGCATATCCGGCTGTTCTCGCAGCGATTTGACGAACTCATTCGATCGTCAATCGTCTTGCCGCATCAAGTTCATGATCATATCGGAAGCATGGTTTCTTAAAGAAGAGAATCGAGAACATCAGTAATTACTGTAATTGCTTAGAGATTAGAATGGTTATCATGCATGAAGTCCGGATGAATTTTTTCCCGGTTCGAGACGGGGTCGGTGAAAAATATACTAACCGCCACCGAAACATGTGATATTTTACAGCGATTGTCCGGCAATTGTTGCCAAAGATTAATGTAAACAAATCCCTTCATTAATTTTCTCGACCACAATCCAGCGACGTCGAGGTGGCAGGACGAGCACATGCGTTCTTCAAAGCGGTAGAATTTTAGCTGAAAAATGCAACCTAAGAAATTTTTTGCGTTCCTTATCTGCCACTTTAGGACGAACATTGAGCGTGCTCGCTGCATGAATGCCGTATCCGGTCCGGGCCACTCGGGCGTCTTCGTCGTGCCGATCTTCTGCAAGACAGTTAGTTTTTAGCTCAAAACTTATAGTTAACGCTCATTGATCTTATACTGTATCGCAGCTGAAGGTTTGTACTCTGCGATAACTTTGTGGTTTTAATCACCGCAAGGTTATTCTGGAGGCCTGTCATGTTGATGAGATTTTTTAAAGATCGAGCCGGATCCATTGGCGTTATATTCGGCTTGATGGCAATTCCCATCACGCTTGCCACTGGCTTCGCCATTGATTTCACGCGTCTTTCCGTCGCGCGGAGTGGCGTCCAGGGCATTGTCGATCGTGCCGCGGTCGCTGCGGCGACCCTGAATCAAAGCACGTCGTCATCCGACGATGAAGCTGCCAAAACCGCCGCCAAACAATATTTGAATTCTTCAGATTTTTCGAAATACGCCGCCACCGTCCAATCAATCGATGTTTCCCTACCAGCTTCCGACACCGTTCGCGTCAAGGTAACCGGTCGGATTGGCATGACAATCATGGCGATTAGCGGGACCGAGACTGTCGATTTCGATGTGACGGCCGATGCGATCCGCGGCATGAACGGAACGCTAGAGATCGTCTTGGCGCTGGACACCACGAACTCGATGGGCGGAACGAAAATTACTACACTTAAGTCCGCCGCCGGTGATCTCTTGGATAGCTTGAAAGCTCAGTCCGGGGCGGACATCAAGGTTGGCCTCGTTCCATTCGCGACTTACGTCAATGTAGGGCTAAGCCGCCGAAACGAGCCTTGGATTACCGTCGCGGCCGATTCCAGCACCAAAGAATTTTCTTGCAAGAAGGTGGATGATACAAGCAGTCCGTCATGCGTGAAAACTACATCGACTTGCTTCAATGACGGTGTCCCCGCGACCTGCACGAAGATAACCGGCTGCGCAAAGGTAGAAAAGTGCCAGGATTGGACAACAACGACAAAATGGTCAGGATGCGTCGGATCGCGATCATATCCGTTTAACACCAATGTCGAGGGATTGCCGGCGATTAAGTATACCGGGATCATGAATACGATCTGTTCGGCGGAAATTGTGCCGCTCAATACGAACGTAAGCTCTGTAAAATCCGCCGTGAACAGCATGACGGTGTCGAGCGAAACTTATCTTCCCGCCGGCCTGATTTGGGCGTTCAATCTACTTACGCCGGGTGGACCGGCCAGTACCGCGGCAGCTTGGGATCCGAATAGCCTCAACAAAAAGCCACGTAAGGCGATTGTCTTGATGACTGACGGCGAAAACACTAGGTCGCAGAGCGGAGTGTTTCATTCGGGTTCAAATAAGAATCTCGCTAATCAGTACACTTCAGAGATCTGCAGTAATGCCAAAAGCAAAAATATTGAGATATTCACCGTAGCATTTCAGGTAACGGACGCAAATACGAAGTCCTTGCTCCAGAAATGCGCAACGGACGTTTCGTACTATTATGATGCGGCCGATCCGTCAGCCCTAAAGCTAGCTTTCCAGAAAATCGGGACCGATCTCCTGACAATGCGTCTTGCAAAGTAAAGCTGATTGATTTCGAGCCCTGTCATCAGCACCAACGCCTACGGATTTCGGCGTTGGTGCAATTAAGGCGTTAGTTTAGGAACAGTTAAAAAATAACGCAGATGCCAGAGGCTATCAAATTGTAAACTATCGTTGTCGATAATGATTGCGCTGGCCGCCCTGCTTGAACAACTATGTTTCCGGGTTGTGTCAGGATGGTTTCGTGATGTTGTCGCGTTTGTTTCGAGAGCGTGCTGGTTCTGTTGGCATCATGTTCGGGCTGCTTGTCGTTCCGATCATGCTTGCGGCAGGGTTTGCGATTGATTTTACCAGATTGTCCGTGGCCCGAGCCGGGGTGCAAGGGATCGTTGATCGCGCCGCCGTGGCCGCGGCAACTTTGAATCAAAGCACGGCCCTCGCCGACGACGCGGCCGCGAAGCTTGCGGCCAACAATTTTTTGTCCGCGGCGAACCTGTCCAAATATTCGGCGACTCTAACCGCGGTTGATGTCACCTTGCCAAACCCGGACACCATACGGGTAAAGGTCTCGGGCAAAATCGATACGACGTTCATGGCTTTGGGCGGGACGCCTTCCGTTGAGTTTGAGATCCTTGCCGATGCAATCCGAGGCATGAACGGAACCTTGGAGCTCGTCCTTGCGCTGGACACAACGGCGTCCATGGCCGGCACCAAGATGACGACGCTGAAGAGCGCCGCGGGAAGTCTTATCGATAACCTACAAAGTCAAATCGACGGCGGCGCTAACATAAAGTTGGGGCTTGTTCCCTTCGCGAACTATGTGAATGTTGGCCTGTCTCAAGCCGGTCAGCCGTGGCTCTCGGTGCCGAGCTCTACTTACGCCTGCGCGGATTCCTCAAGCCCTCTGTGCGTAACCACCACAACAACTTGCTACACCGATACAAATGTGGCGTTTAGCTGCAACAGGACAACGTGCCCGAACACAGCGACCTGCACCGCCAATTGGAACGGCTGCGTCGGCTCGCGGGTCGCGCCGTTCAATGCCAATGTTGATCAATTCCCAGTTCGCAAGATTTCAGGTCTCCGCCCACTGACGTGCGGATCGTCGATCATTGCGCTTACCGCGAACACCAATACGGTTAAATCAGCCGTCAACGCGCTCGTGTCGTCCGGCAATACCTACATCCCGTCAGGCCTGATTTGGGGCTTTAACCTTCTGACGCCCGGAGGACCGATGAGCTTGGCCGCGCCCTGGGATGCCACAAATCAGAACAAGAAGCCACGCAAGGCACTTGTGCTGATGACGGACGGCGAAAACTCGAAGGGCAAAAACCCCTCCGACGCTTGGCATGAGCAAAGTGGACCGGCCGCTCGTGTAAGTGCGGACACGCTGACGAAGGACATCTGCGATAACATCAAGG
>JBEINZ010000245.1:0-4531 GCA_040377825.1 Hyphomicrobiales bacterium
ACCAATATGATGTAGATGGCGCCGACAACCGAAATTCGGGTCAAGACATAGTCTATATACTCCGCCGTCCGTTCACCCGGCCGGATGCCTGGAATGAACCCGCCATGCTTTTTCAGATTGTCAGCCGTCTCCGTCGGGTTGAAGACGATGGCCGTATAGAAGAAACAGAAGAATCCGATCAGCGCCGCATAAAGCAACATGTAGAGCGGCTGGCCGTGCCCAAGCAGCGCTGTTACCGTTGTCAGCCACTGCGGACCGGTACCCTGCTGGAAACCGGCGACGGTCGCGGGCACGAGCAACAGCGATGAGGCAAAGATCGGCGGAATGACGCCTGCCGTATTCAACTTAAGCGGCAAGTGCGACGACTGCCCCTGAACGATCTGATTGCCGACCTGTCGCTTCGGATACTGAATCAGAAGCCGCCGCTGAGCGCGCTCCATGTAGACGATGAAGGCGATCACGATGACCGCGATCACCATGATGGCGAGGATCGTGCCGGTCGCGATCGCGCCCTGGCGGCCGAGTTCCAAGGTTCCGGCGATCGCTTGCGGCAGGCCGGCAACGATGCCGGCGAAGATGATCAGCGACGTGCCGTTGCCGATGCCGCGCGCGGTGATCTGTTCGCCGAGCCACATCAGGAACATTGTTCCGCCGACAAGCGTGATCACGGCGGTGATGCGGAAGAAGTAACCCGGTTCCGCAACGACGTTGGTCGCCCCTTCAAGGCCAACGGCGATACCATAGGCTTGGAACACCGCCAACGCGACGGTCAGATAACGGGTATACTGATTGAGCTGCTTGCGGCCGGACTCGCCTTCCTTCTTGAGCGCCTCCCACGACGGCAAAACCGTCGTCATCAACTGGACGATGATGGAGGCGGAGATGTAAGGCATGATCCCGAGCGCCAGGATCGCCATGCGGCCGACGGCGCCGCCTGAGAACATATTGAACAGGCCGATAATGCCGGTCTGCGCCTGACCGAAGGCCTGCGCCAGCGCCTCCGGGTTGATCCCGGGCAGCGGCAAATAAGTGCCGAGGCGATAGACCAAAAGCGCACCTAGCGTGAACCAGATGCGCTTCTTTAGTTCGTCCGCCTTCGCGAAGGCACCCCAATTGAGGTTCGCTGCAAGTTGTTCAGCCGCGGATGCCATGCGCTTCTCCGGTCATGCCAGCGCCCCGTCGGAACACGCCGACGGGGCAGATTTTCCGACCATTAGGCGGTCGTTGCAGCCTTCTTTTCCGGAACGACGACCTTACCGCCCGCCTTTTCGACAGCCTCGCGTGCCGGCCCGGAGGCCCCAGCGATCTCGAAGGTGACGGCTGATTTCAATTCGCCCGGACCAAGGAGCCGAACGCCATCCTTCTCGCGACGAATGACGCCCGCTGCCTTGAGCGCGGCGGCATTGATCGTGGCGGACGCGTCCAGCCGGCCGGCGTCGATCCATTCCTGAACCGTCTGTAGGCTCACTTCATTGTAGTCGAGGCGGAAAATGTTATTGAAGCCACGCTTCGGCAGGCGGCGATGCAAGGGCATCTGGCCACCCTCGAAGCCCTTAACGGCCACGCCGGAGCGCGCTTTCTGACCCTTGACGCCCTTGCCGGACGTCTTACCGAGGCCAGACCCAATGCCGCGCCCAAGCCGCTTGCGGGCCTTGGTTGCACCGGGATTATCGCTGATTTCATTCAGCTGAATGGGCAGCTTCATGGGGATACCCTGCCGATCAAACCTCGTCCACGACGCGGACGAGATGCTGCACCTTGGCGATCATGCCCCGCACGGCAGGCGTATCCTGCAGCGTGGAGCGGCGATGCCGCTTATTGAGGCCAAGCCCGATCAGCGTCTCGCGCTGGTCGTGCGGCCGGCGAATCGGGCTGCCGATCTGCTCGATCGTGACCGTCTTTGCCGTGGTCAACGTGGACATGGGAACGAACCCCGTTCTTTCAACTATGAACGGCACAGCTTACAATCAAGCCATGCCGGTGTTATCAGGCGTCGGCGCCTGCCGCCTCGACGCCCTCTTCGCGGCGACGCGACTGCAGCGTGGATACCTTGAGGCCGCGGCGCGCCGCGACCGTGCGCGGGCTATCCTCGTGCTTCAAGGCGTCGAAGGTAGCGCGAACCATATTGTACGGGTTGGAAGACCCGAGCGACTTGGCGACGACGTCCTGCACGCCGAGCGTTTCGAACACCGCGCGCATTGGACCACCGGCGATGATGCCGGTACCCGCCGGAGCCGCTCTCAGTAGAACCCGGCCCGCGCCATGATGACCGATCACGTCGTGATGCAACGTCCGGCCCTCGCGAAGCGGCACACGCACCAGGCTGCGCTTGGCCGCCTCGGTTGCCTTGCGGATCGCCTCGGGCACCTCGCGGGCCTTGCCATGGCCGAAGCCGACGCGGCCCTTCTGATCGCCGACGACCACGAGCGCGGCGAAGCCGAAGCGACGGCCGCCCTTCACCACCTTGGCGACACGGTTGATGTGCACCAGCCGGTCGACGAACTCGCTGTCGCGGTCTTCACGATCACGCGTTGCCATCTTAGTCCTTCCCTATCGCACAAACCGCGTGAAGCAGTTTGTCGAACCCTTTGATGAGCCTCAGAATTCCAAGCCGCCCTCACGGGCGGCCTCGGCAAGCGCCTTGACGCGCCCGTGGTAAATGTAGCTGCCGCGGTCGAAAACCACCTCGACAACGCCGGCCTGCTTGGCGCGCTGCGCCAGGAGGGTACCGACAGCCTTGGCGGCATCCACGTCCGCTCCGGTCTTGAGGGAGCCCTTCAGCTCCTTCTCGAGCGACGACGCGGCAGCCACGGTAAGGCCTTTCACATCATCAATGACCTGAGCGTATATGTTCTTCGAAGAGCGGAAGACCGAGAGGCGAAGCCGGCCATTGGCCGCCGCCTTCACGGCACGACGAACGCGTGCGCGCCGACGCTCCGTAGGTGTCGCATGAGCCATGTCCGTCGCTCCTTACTTCTTCTTGCCTTCCTTACGGAAGATTTTCTCTTCCGCGTATTTCACACCCTTGCCCTTATAGGGCTCGGGACCGCGGTATTCTCGGATCTCGGCCGCCACCTGCCCGACCTTCTGACGGTCGATACCGGTGATGATGATCTGATCCTGCTTCTGGCCCGCCACCGCGATCGAGATCCCCTCCGGAACCGGGAAGGGAATGTCGTGGCTGTAACCGAGCGACAGATTCAGGTTTTTGCCCTGCATCGCTGCCTTGTAACCGACGCCATTGATCTCGAGCTTGCGCTCGAAACCCTTGGAAACACCGGTCACGAGATTGTTGATCATGGTGCGCGACATGCCCCATAGCGAACGAGCCTGCTTCGACTCGTCGCGCGGCTTGACCGCAATGCCCTCGGCGACGCGAGAGACTTCGATCAGGTCATGCGCGACGAAGGAGAGTTGCCCCTTCGGACCCTTCACATTCACGGTCTGCCCGACCACCTCGGCGGTGATCCCGGCGGGAACCGGCACGGACTTCTTTCCGATACGCGACATTGTCTCTGTCCCTCTCGGCTCAGAATACGCGACAGAGCACTTCGCCGCCAACGTTCTCGTCTCGAGCCGAATGATCGGCCATCACGCCTTTCGGCGTCGAGAGGATCGTGACGCCGAGGCCGTTGGCCACGCGCGGGATATTGTCGACCGACGAGTAGACCCGGCGGCCGGGCTTCGAGACGCGCTCGATGGTCCGGATCACGGGTTCCCCGTCGAAATACTTCAGCTCGATCTCGAACTCGGACGTGCCGCCGTCGAACTCGACCATCGAATAGCCACGGATGTAACCTTCGCTTTTCAGGACGTCCAGCACATTGGCGCGCAACTTCGAAGCCGGCGTCGTGACCTTCGACTTCTTGCGAAGCTGAGCATTGCGGATCCGGGTGAGCATATCCCCCAAGGGATCGGTCATCGTCATGGAAAACTCCTCACCAGCTCGACTTGACGAGGCCAGGGACCATGCCCTTGGACCCCATCTCGCGAAGCGCCAGGCGCGACATCTTGAGCTTGCGATAGTAGGCGCGCGGACGGCCCGTCACTTCGCAGCGATTGCGAATGCGGATCTTCGCGCCGTTTCGCGGCATCTCGGCGAGCTTCATCACCGCCTGGATACGATCCTCGGGCGACGTCTCGCGGTTCATGATGACCGCCTTCAGGTCGGAGCGCTTCTTGGCGTCCCGATCCGACAGCTTGCGCCGGCGGTTGTTCTTCTCGACTGAGCTTTTCTTGGCCATGACCTGCCCTTATCCCCTGCCGTAACGGTTCACTGCCGGAACGGGAAGTTAAAGAGCTTCAACAGCTCTCGCGCCTCCTCATCCGTTTTGGCCGTCGTACAGACGATGATGTCCATTCCCCAGATCTGATCGACCTTGTCGTAGTTGATCTCCGGGAAAATGATATGTTCCTTGACGCCCATGGCATAGTTGCCGCGGCCGTCGAAGCTCTTCGGATTGAGCCCACGGAAGTCTCGAACGCGCGGCAGCGCAATCGTCACGAGACGGTCCAGGAACTCGTACATGCG
>JBEINZ010000263.1:0-4118 GCA_040377825.1 Hyphomicrobiales bacterium
ATCCCGCCGCAAGACATCGAAGCCCTGCTCGCCGCCGGCGCCAGCGCCATTTTCCCCCCAGGCACCGTCATCACCGACGCCGCGAGGGCGCTGCTGGAGACGTTGAACGCGCAATTGGGGTACGCCCAGCCGGCGGTTGGTGGCTAAGGACCGTGGCTTGAACGAGGGCGGCGCGGGCGGACATGTCGCCCGCGGCGAAATCCTCGGAGCGGCCAACCCGCCGTCACCCCACCTGCCTTCACCCCCGACCTATCGTCACCCTCCACCTGTCGTCACACCGTGATTTGTTGCCCCAGTTCGACCACGCGCCCCGAGGGGATCGCGTAGAAGTCCGTCGCATTGGCCGCATCCCTTGCCATGGAGATGAACAGCTTGTCCTGCCAGAGCGGCATGCCGGAATTGGCGGAGGCCTTGAACGTGCGCCGGCCGACGAAGAAGGTCGTCGTCATGATGTCGAGTTTCAGGCCTTGCTTGCGGCAGATCGCCAGCGCGCGCGGGATGTTCGGCTGCTCCATATAGCCGAAACGCACGATCAGGCGGGTGAAGTCCTCGGTTATTTTCTCGATCGTGATCCGGTCGGCGTCGGGCACTTTCGGCGTGCGCGCGGTCATCACGGTCAAGATGACGTTGCGCGCGTGCAGCACGGTGTTGTGCTTGAGATTGTGCATCAACGCGGCCGGCGCGGTATCGGGGTCGCTCGTCAAGAACACGGCCGTGCCGGGCGGGCGGAACGGCTTGGAGCGCTCGAGCATGCGCACCACGCTGGCAAGCGGCACGCTTTCGCGCCGCGACTTTTCCGAGACGATCCGCGTGCCGCGCACCCAGGTCCACATCGCGACGACTATCGCGCCGGCCATGGTCAGCGGCAGCCAGCCGCCGTCAAACAGCTTCAGCAGGTTTGCTGCCATGAAGATCGATTCGACGACCACGAATGGCAGGATCGCCAGCGCGGCGAGCGGCATCGGCCAATGCCAAGTCTTCCAAAGAACCACGAAGGCGAGAAGAGTCGTGACCAACATCGTTCCGGTGACGGCGATGCCGTAGGCCGAGGCGAGGCTGGAGGAATTCTTGAACAAAATCACCAGGAACAGCACGCCGATCAGCAGCAAGCCGTTGACGCGCGGCATATAGATCTGGCCGGCCTGGGTCTCCGAGGTGTGGCGGATTTCGAAACGCGGCAGGAGACCGAGCTGCACGGCTTGCTGGGTCAACGAAAAGGCGCCGGTGATGACCGCTTGGCTCGCGATGACGGTCGCGGCGGTTGCGAGCAGCACCATGGGCAGCAGCGCCCAGTCCGGCGCCATCAGGAAGAATGGGTTTTCGATCGCCGCGGGATTGGCCAACACGAACGCGCCTTGGCCGAGATAGTTGAGCGCCAGCGCGGGAAAGACCAGCCCAAGCCATGCCACCTGGATCGGCTTGCGCCCGAAATGGCCCATGTCGGCGTAGAGCGCTTCGGCGCCGGTGACCGCCAGGAAGACCGAACCGAGCACGATGAAGCCGACGAGGCCCTCGTTCAGCAGAAAATCGATCGCGTAGCGCGGGTCGAAGGCGAGAAAAATGCCCGGATCGTCGAAGATATGCGCAAGGCCCGTCGCCGCGATCGCCAGGAACCAGACCGCCGTGATCGGCCCGAACCACGCCGCGACCGCGCCCGTGCCGCTGCTTTGCACGGCAAAGAGCACGACGAGGATTACGACGGTCAGTGGCAGCACATACGGCTCGAACACCGGCGTGACGAGCTTAAGGCCCTCGACCGCCGACAAAACAGAGATCGCCGGGGTGATGATTGCGTCGCCGTAAAACAGCGCCGCCCCGGCCGCGCCGAGCACGAAGACAAACAGCGTCCGCCGGCCGAGCGACCCTTCGGCCAGCGCCAGGAGCGAGAGCGTGCCGCCTTCGCCCTTGTTGTCGGCCCGCATGAGAAAGAAGACGTATTTGATGGTGACGATGAAGATGAGCGCCCAAACCAGCAGCGACACGACGCCCAGCACCTCGTCGCGCGTCAAGCCGTCCGCCGCCGCATGGGCAAGCGATTCCCGCAGCGCATAAAGCGGGCTCGTGCCGATATCGCCATAGACGACGCCGACCGAGCCGAGCGTCAGGCCCCAAAACCCGGCTTGGCCCTTGACGGCGGAAGCCCCCTCCGGACTAGGCTCACGGTTGGCGTGAGCGTCGCTGGTTTCAGCGGTAACTTGTATATCATCTTTCATGAAAATACCTATTCGCCCGTCGGGCGTCACGAGACGTCGGCTCAACGGGCTCTTTCAGCTAGGTCCAATTGTTGCGGCGCACAAGATGCTGACCCCGGATCTGCCATGCGAGCCCCGCATGGCCGCGTCGGCGTGGAGGCAGTGTCGCCCCGTTGGATGCCCCTCTCGAAAGACGTATCGCGCAGGGGCTCTCAATCCTCGGCTCCTGCGCCTTCTCCTTCAAGGGCGGAAGGCGATGGATTTGGGGTTTTGGCTTCGATTGTATCCTCGTGCCGACAGCACCGGAAACTCCCCAGCGCAAAAAAACCCATTGGCGTGACGGCGCGATGACCGGCCTCATGCCCGCCGCTTGGCCGTCGTTTCGGCGATTACATGCAAAACCTGTGCAAATACAAGTCAAAATTCGAGATAGGGACGACCCCGCTTTAATCCTGCCCCGTTTACGGTTACCGATGGACCCTGATGATGATTCTTAGGTCAAAATCGTAATGATATCTTGTTGTCTCAGGCGGTTCCTTCTCCTTGCGGCAAGTTGCGGCGCGCTTTCGGCGTGCGAGACGCAAATGGACAGTTTGGACAAGGGTCCGAGTACAACCGAGACCTTTACCCAGATCACCGCCAACGGCGCTGGTGGGCTTGGCGCGGCAACCAATTACGACACCAAGGCCATCCTGGCAGCCTATCCCGGCTATACGACTGGCAATGTTCTGATCGGTCTCGAAACCACGACGACGAACGCCACGGTCTTGTTCCGTCAAATTTTCGGCGGTCAGGTGCAAGTTTTACAATTCCTGCCCGGCGCCGGCGGAAAGATCGGCGAAATTCACGGCGTCACCCATCATGTGGTCGGTCCGAGCGGCGAACGACCCGGCATGAGTTTCGCCCAGTCGGGCGTCGATCCGGCGACATGCCGCATTGGCACGGAACTCTGGGTCGGGATGGCGATTTGCCGGTCCTCGGCGGCCGCCAATGTCGCGCTGACCTTCTCATTCAAGGGCGCGGCGGCGACCTCGTCCACATTGCCCGCGCGCGATGTTCTCGCCACTGGGGAATTGCAGCGTATCGTCTGGACGCCGCCGGCCAAAGGTTGAACAAGAGCCAGTCTTAGCTTCTGCCTTTTTTGGATCAGGCCCAGTTTTTCCGGGCGAGCGCCTCGGTCGTTGCAATACGGCCGACCGCCGTGCCCTTCCAGTTGTGCAAGACCGGCTCCAGGAACGGCCCCGTTGCTTCCGCTCCATCCGGTCCCAGCAATTCGGCGACCACGCGCGCCGTGATGACCTCGGAGGCGCGCGTCGTTCCGTCGTCGCATTTGACGGCGATGCCAATCCCGAGCGCGGGGATCGCCGCGCAATAGACCCCCTCGGCACCTGTCTTCGCATAGACTTGGCCCGACAGCGCCGTCATGAAGTCCGTGCAGAAGCGGCCGGTGCCGGCAACCATGAACGGTTCGGCGATTGCCGCATCCATGAGCCGGCGCGCGGCGGCCGCCCGGATCGGAGCAAGGCCTTGGCCCGTTGCCAAGCGCGCCATGCCATGGGCCATTCGGTCGATCGGCACGGCCCAGGTCGGCACCGAACAGCCGTCGATCCCGCCCGCGTCATCGGACAGGCTGTAGCCGAACACGTTCTCCAAGGTCCCCTTGACCTCGCGTTGCACGGGATGATCCGGCGCGGTGTAACCCGCCGGGTCGATCCCTTGGTGGCAGGCAAGGCAGACGAAGCCAGAATGCTTGCCCGAACAATTGTGATGCAGTTGGCTCGGCGAGCCGCCCGCGAGGAGGATCTCGGCCACGTCCGAGCGACGGTCCGGCCAGCTTACCCCGCAGCCGAGATCCGGCTCGCCGCGTCCGGCGGCCGCTAGAGCATGCTGTTTTCATACAGAAGCATATCCTGAGTTTCTGAGGTA
>JBEINZ010000049.1:0-14857 GCA_040377825.1 Hyphomicrobiales bacterium
AGACCTTGAGCCGGTCCTTTTCGTTCGGATCGAAGCGATCCGAACGGGACAGGCTCTAGCGAGTGATGAGGCGGCAAACCAAGCCCCTCATCACCCCCGCAACACCGCGCCCGTCGCCTTACCCACAGCCGCGACGATCTTGCCGGCGACCGCGTCGATTTCCTCGTCGGTCATGGTGCGGGCGGTTGGTTGCAGGGTCACTTCCAGGGCGATGGACTTTCGGCCTTCGCCAAGTGCCGGGCCGCGGAAGATGTCGAAGATCGCCGCGCCGGTGACCAGCGTCTTGTCGGCGCCGCGGGCGGCCTTGAGGATGTTATCGGCCTCGACGGCTTCCTCCACCACGAAGGCGAAGTCGCGCTTGACGGGCAGCAGATCCGGGGCGTTGAGCGGACCTTTCGAGCGGGTCGGGCGCGCCTTCGGCTCGGGGATCGCGTCGAGCAGGATCTCGAAGGCCGCGATCGGGCCGGTGACGTCGAGCGCCTCCAGGACCTTCGGATGCAGTTCGCCGAAGGCCGCGACAACGGTTTGTGGGCCGAACTGCAACACGCCGGAGCGGCCGGGATGGAACCAGGCCGGCGCGGCGCGCGCGATCTGGATGCGGTCGACCGGCGCGCCGAGCGCTTCCAGAACGGCGATGGCGTCGGCCTTGGCGTCCGCCCAATCGGCGACAGGCGCCGCGCCCGACCAATGCCGGCCGGTCCCTTCCACGCGCGCGCCGCCGCGCCTGATGCCGGCGGCGGAGGTCTTCTGGTCGGCCGGGCGGTCGCCCTTGAAGATCTGGCCGACCTCGAACAGCGCGACATCAGCGATGCCACGATCGGCGTTGCGCTGGGCGGCCGCGGCGAGCGCGGGCAATAGGCTCGGACGCATGTCGCTGAGGTCCGCCGCGATCGGGTTGGCGAGCGCGAGCGCCGCCGCGCCACCGCCGAAAAGTTCGGCCGAGCGCTTCGAAATGAATGACCACGTGACCGCTTCCAGCATGCCGCGCGCAGCGAGCGTGCGCTTCGCCTTGGCGCGGCGGATCTGTGGGAGGGTGAGGACGCGGCCGCCGATCGCGCCGAGCGAGGCGATCGGCTTCAGGGGCACGTTTTTCAGGCCGTGGATGCGCACGACCTCCTCGACAATGTCGGCCTTGCCATGTACATCCGCCCGCCACGAGGGCGGAGAGACGCGGAACGTGTCCGAGCGCGCGACCACGAGGAAGCCGAGGCGTTCCAGGATGTGCTTCACCTCGATCCAGGTGAGATCGAGCCCGGACAGACGCTTGACTTCTGACAGCGGGAATTCGATCGAGCGGCTCATGTCGGGCGCGCGGCCGGCGACGACGGGCTCGGACGGCGTTCCGCCGCACAGTTCCAAGACCATCCGGGTGGCGAGATCGAGCCCGCCGGCGAGGAATTCGGGGTCTACCCCGCGCTCGAACCGGTAGCGCGCGTCCGAGATGATGCCGAGCCGGCGGCCGGTTTCGGCGATCGTCAGTGGCTCGAAATAGGCGCATTCGATGAAGACGTCGACGGTTGCCTCGGTGCAGCCGGAGGCCGCGCCGCCCATGATGCCGCCAAGGCCGAGCACGCCATTGTCGTCGGCGATGACGCACATGCGGTGGTCAACCTCGTAGGTGCGCCCGTCGAGCGCGACGAAGCTTTCGCCGGACCGGCCCATGCGCGCGCGCACGGTGCCCTTCAGCTTCGCGGCATCGAAGACGTGCAGCGGGCGGCCGTATTCGAGCGAGATGTAGTTGGTGATGTCGACAAGCGCGTTGATCGGCCGGAGGCCGACGGCGCGCAAGCGGCGCTGCATCCAGGCCGGGCTCGGCCCGTTCTTGACGCCGCGCACCAGGCGACCGTGGAAGGCCGGGCATGCGATGGCCTCGCCGTCCTCAAAACCGAGCGCGACGCCGATCGGCGAGGCGAATGCGCCGTGGACGGGGGCGATCGGCCGGTTTTTCAACTCCCCGAGATCGGCGGCGGCGAGATCGCGGGCAATGCCGCGCACGCCGGTGCAGTCGGCCCGGTTCGGCGTCAGGTTGATGTCGATCACCGGATCGTCGAGTTCGGCATAGACGGCGTAGGGCATACCGACCGGCGCGTCGGCCGGCAGGTCGAGGATGCCGTCGTGATCGTCGGAAAGTTCCAATTCGGCGCCCGAGCAAAGCATGCCGTGGCTTTCCACGCCGCGGATCGTGCCGACCGCGAGCGTGATCTTCTTGCCGGGAATGTAGGTGCCCGGCGGGGAGAAGACCGACTTCATGCCCGCCCGCGCGTTGGGCGCGCCGCACACGACCTGGATCGGCTCGCCAGTGCCGGTATCGACCATGCACACCCTGAGGCGATCGGCATTCGGATGCTGCTCGGCGGAGACGACATAGGCGACGATAAAGGGCTTCAGCGCCTTCGCCCGATCCTCGACGCCCTCGACTTCGAGGCCGACCATGGTCAGCGTCTCGGCGATCGCGTCGAGCGCGACGGTCGTCTCTAGGTGGTCCTTCAGCCAGGACAATGTGAACTTCATCGGACGGCCTCGCGAGTAAACGTGTCTTGATCGGTTGGTCGGGATGGTCAGCGGAGCGCGACGGCGAACATTTGCAGCACGAGAAGCGGAACGAAGGCGAGCGTTGCGACGGTCGCGATCCTGAGCGCCCGGCGGTAGAAATTCTTGCGCAGCATGATCTGCGCGGACATGCGGGCTTGAATGGCCTCGGGACTTAACTCTTCGCCGGCCAAGAAATCATGCGAGCCGAAGAGTCGCGTCGAGCGCAGCAGCGCTGCGGCCATGACCGCGAAGAGGCTGGCCACGAGCGTCGCCGGCAGCGCCACGACGAGGCCGACGCCCATGCCGCCGATCAAGGCCGCGACCGCGATCATGATCGAGCAATGGATCAACAAGCCCATGATCTTGCTGTCGATCGCCTCAAGCTGGCGGTCGAGGAAGGCGTCCTGGTCGCGCCAATCGGCATGGCGCGCCATGGATTCGCGCATCCACATGTAATCGCTCTCGTCGCGTTCGCCGGCGAACGCGATGAGGGCAGTGTCGAGCATGGCGACCGCGCGATCGATCATCGGTTTTGGGCTCCTCGTCGGATTGGGGTTCGGCGTGCTGGCTTGAACACGACGAACCCGCTCATAGCCGCCTCATACGGCGGAGCTGAGGCCGCCGAAGAGCGTCGGCATGTCGAGCGGGCGAAAGCCGTAATGTTTCAGCCAGCGGGCATCGGCATCGAAAAAGGCGCGCAGGTCCGACATGCCGTATTTCAGCATGGCGATGCGGTCGATGCCCATGCCCCAGGCAAAGCCCTGATACTCATCGGGATCGATGCCGCCGAACTTCAGCACGTTCGGATGCACCATGCCGCAGCCGAGGATTTCCAGCCAATCGTTGCCCTCGCCGAAGCGGATCACCGGGCCGGACCGGTCGCAGCGGATGTCGACCTCCATGGACGGTTCCGTGAACGGGAAGAATGACGGCCGGAAGCGCATCTCGACATGGTCTACCTCGAAGAAGGCCTTGCAGAACTCTTCCAACAGCCACTTCATCGTGCCGATATTCGAAGTCTTGTCGATGACAAGGCCCTCGACCTGATGGAACATCGGCGTATGCGTTTGATCGCTGTCGCAGCGATAGGTGCGGCCCGGAATGATGACGCGGATCGGCGGCTTCTGCGTCTGCATGGTGCGGATCTGCACCGGCGACGTATGCGTGCGCAGCAGCATCCGCTCGCCGTCTTCCTTCGGGTGAAAGAAAAACGTGTCGTGCATTTCCCGCGCGGGATGGCCGACGGGGAAGTTGAGGGCGGTGAAGTTGTAGTAATCGGTCTCGATATCCGGGCCTTCGGCGACGGCAAAGCCGAGATCGGCGAAGATCGCGGTCAACTCGTCGACGACCTGCGAAATCGGATGGATCCGGCCCTCATTGGCCGCGCTCGCGCGCATCGGCAAGGTGATGTCGACCGTTTCGCGAACGAGCCGAGCGGTCAGCGCGGCGTCCTTCAGGATTTCCTTGCGCGCGGCGAGCGCGTCGCCGACGGCGTCCTTGACCGCGTTGATCGCGGCGCCGAGCGCCTTGCGGTCCTCCGGCGCGGCCGCGCCGAGGAGTTTCATCTGCTCGGAAATAACGCCCTTCTTGCCAAGCGCGTGGACACGCACCGCCTCGAGCGCGGCTTCGTCCTCGGCCGTGGCAATGTCGGCGAGCAGGGTAGATGCGAGCGTATCGATATCCGTCATCGTCGACCCCGAAAGTCTGGATTTTTCAGGCTCGCGCCGCGCGCAGCGACGCGTTCCGGCTTCTTGGCGACCGACGCGCGATGTGACCGCGCGCAAACGAAAGAGCCCCACCGGCCGGCGGGGCTCCATCATCGATCGATCTCGATCCGGGGCGCCGACGGCCGCCCGATCAGCTGACGGATCCAATGGATCCGCGCGGCGATTACGCCGCGAGCGCCGACTGGGCCTTGCTGACGATGGCCTTGAACGCGTCCGGCTCGTTGATCGCGAGGTCCGAGAGAACCTTGCGGTCGACTTCGATGCCGGCCTTGTTCAGGCCGTCGATAAATCGGCTGTAGGTGAGGTTCCAATCGATCTCGCGGACGGCCGCGTTGATGCGCTGGATCCAGAGCGCGCGGAAATTCCGCTTCTTCACGCGCCGGTCGCGCGTGGCATATTGCATCGAGCGATCGACGGCCGCCTTGGCGGCGCGGATCGTATTCTTGCGGCGGCCGTAGAAGCCCTTGGCCGCTTTGAGGACTTTCTTATGCTTCGCGTGGGCGGTCACGCCGCGTTTGACACGAGCCATGGCTGATCTCCTTCAAGGAAAAGTTGGGGCAGGCGGCGCGCCGCGGATTCGGCGCGCGCGGCATCACGCGTAGGGCAGCATGTAGCGGCGGATGATCTTTCCGTCCGACTCGCTCAGCACCGTGGTGCCGCGCGCGTTGCGCACGAATTTCGCCGTCCGCTTGATCATGCCGTGACGCTTGCCAGCCTGCTGGGCCTTGACCTTGCCGGTGGCCGTGAGCTTGAAGCGCTTCTTGGCGCCGCTCTTGGTTTTCATTTTGGGCATTTTGCTCTCTCATAGGTTGCGGCCGACGCATGCCGGATAAAGAGTTCCGGGCCGCGAGGATCGTTTAAGATCCGCGCGTGAACCCGCGTCGTCCTGAATGGAGTGGGTTCGAGCGTTCATGAACCGCCACGGCATGCCCGTACGCCGGTCGGTTCGAGACCGGCGATTTATAGGCACGACTTTCGCAAAATGCAACGTCTCGCGGGGGGATGTGTAGCGCGCGCACGATCTGCCCGTAGGAGATTACAAGAAGGCGCAGGGCGCGATGAGCCGATCAGGCCGTCTTCACCTGCTCATTACGCCGCGCGCGGCTTGATCTTTTCAAGGTCGGCGCAGATCTGGCGGCGGCGCTCCATCAGATCGTAATCGGCTTGCAGCCCCAGAAAGAACCCCCTTGGAAAAACACTCTTCGGTGTCAGTTTATTCCCCGCTGAGAGACGATGTGGTCCACCGACAGGAAGATGGAATCGGGTTCGATATCGTCTCTGTAATATAGCCGTGATCCGCAGACCTCACAGAAGCCATGGCTTATGTGCCGGCCGTCAGCATCACCTTCAAAGACCGCATATGGTCCAATGGCTTCCAAGACTTGGCATAGAGCCCGCAGAACTTTCGTCTGGCCAGCGGCTGTCGCACGTCGGCATTCCAAGCACCCGCAGGCTACCAGTTCAGCGTTCGTCAGTGTGCAGCCGTATCGGAAGGCCCCACATTCGCATTGGCCTTCGATCCGTTGCTTCATAAACTTGCTCTCCTGTGCAACTCAGCTGCAATTGAATGATCGAGCGGAATCGGAGGCGGAACGGGCTCAATGGCACGCGCATGCATTTTTGCCATTGCTTGCGCTTCGCGCTCGAACTTGCCAATCGACACGCATCGCCCTCGTTCGAGCCATCCTGCTGCGTGCAGGACGAAGTCGGCACCCGATATAGTAGCAGCGGACGTTGTGCGGCCACCCTCATAGCCGGCCTGTGCATCGTCGGCATTGGACGATGTCACGCCACCGTCGCCGCGAACCGGAACACCCAGCCGCCGTCCTAGCTGGACGGAATAGAGTTGAACCAATTGTGAGACGGGATCCCCGAATGCGGGAAGCATGCTTCGCATTGAAAACGGGAATGCAAAAAGGCCAAAGATGACGGGCGTTCCTGGGGACCATAACTGCGTCAAGGCCAAGCCAGCGAGCGCCTCAGCGTAACCTTGGATGAGCGTTCCCGCGATCGTGACCGGTGATGTGGCGCCCATCATCATGTAGGACGTCACCATAATGCCTTGGCGATGCCTGGCGATCGTTCGAAGGCACCGCAAGGCGTTTTCCTTATAGGTCAAAGGAGGGCTGGAGTTGATGAGGTGAAGTAGCTCGCACTCCGCCGGGCGCTCAGGTCGGTCGACCGCCAGCTTTGTCATGTCGATCACGGTCCGCGCGGCATCTGGTGAAGCGGTGCAGCCCATGAAGGGTTTGTCCGAGCATTCAAGATGCGCAAGCGCCATCCGGACGGGCCTTGCAGCTTCAGAAATATCATTAATTACGCATATCATGTGCCCTGTGTTTGATAGGGCAGGCGATTGATGCGCACGTGCTACCAGCTTTCGATATTCCTCAAGCGACCCCATGCAGCGTCGCTGGTCGGCCAATTGCAGATTCGGGGCGCCATAGACCGGAGCAAAGACCGTGGGAGCGCTTGCTCCGACAACCGTGTCGTGGTTGGGATTTCTGGCGCGCAATCTGAACTCGGGTGGAGCAGTTGTTCGAACGACCGAACGCAACCAAGCTCCATCAAGGTGGACTCGGTCAACCTTGACGCGCATCCCATGCTCTCGCCACAGATCGAGGGTTTCCGGGTCGCTTTCGAAGCGAAGACCAACATCCGCAAGAACCTTGTCCGCTGCGCGCTCGATCTGGTCGAGTTCAGCCTCATCGACCGGTGCCAGGCTGCCAAGCCGCGTCGATGTGAAGAGTCCATCAAGTGACAGTGTCTCACCCATTGCGACGACACGCCCAGAGTATTAGGGAATCGTAATGTGGATCTTGCGCGATTGCGACCGGCGTTAACTCCAACAGAGTAAGTCCAGCACGGGAAGCGCAATGTGCGATCAATGCCGAATTCAGGTAGCTGTTGTCGTGGCCTTCTTTCTTAATGAATGCTTGGCTTCTAATCCAATCGACACCAATGAATCGCGCGCCGACGGCGAGGTGTGACGCTGCTGCCATAAAGGCTTCCTCATAAGCCTCCGGTCCGCCTGCAAGCCCGAAACACCCGATTGCCGTTACAAGGTTATACTCCACCTCGTCATATGGAGAGGCCCAAGGCTTCAGGCAGTCCATGACATGGAAGTCCCATTGCAAGGACCGTGTCGCATTGAACTCGTGTACCGTCTTGCCGGTCAACGCCAGCGCATCCCGATAACATTGTGGCAATTCGCTACCCGCCTTGAATTCTGCGAGCACTTTCAGGGCCTCTGGAACGAGGTCGCACGCACAAATAGCGCCTGGTTGATCGACGCCGATCGACCAGAATAAGGTTGTGACGCCGGCGCCAAGATCAATCCAGCGGCGCGGCGTTCCGCCGTGGTTCTTCAGCGCGCCTAAGATCTCCGCGACGCCTTGATCAGGTAGAAGGCGATCATTGAAATATCGCTTGCGATAGTCCTCGAAATACGCAACGTGCTTGGGATTGAATTCGTCGGGCGAGATATCCCAGAGCCTGCGAAAGGTTCGGTCCAGCCGGCCGTCTTCTTCCTTGAGCCAGCCGCCAAAAGCTTCTAACGGCATCTCAGACATTGGCCTGTACCGGACATCTGAGAGCCTGCCGTTCACTTGGCATCACGGCGCTGAGAAGCGCAGAGCAAACGGAGGCGCCAAGCATAATTAGATAGATCATTTCGAATGACCCCGTGAAAACCTTCGTATAACCTCCGATAATATTGCCGACAATACCACCCAATCCTAGCGCGATATTACCAAAGGCAAAAACAAGTGCTGCGCTGCCGTCTACAAATACGTGGCTGATATAGGCAGGAACCAGGCCAAAAATAGAATAGAAGCTGATGCCGAACAGAACGCCGGCGGCGTAGAGCATCGTATGGTTGTCGCCGCCAGTTGCGTTGATGAGAAGGCCGCAAGACAAGGCCAACACAGTATAGGTCGCGATCATGCCGAAACGGACGGTTATGCGATCCGCAAGCCAGCCGATCGCAAAGCCGCTCACCATGCCGACAACCCCGATGATACGCCACATGTAGGCTGCTGTATCCGCTGAGTAGCCGGCCTCGTTCTGAATGAATGCGGAGAGATAGGTCTGGTAGGGCATGCAGGAAAGCCCATTCAGGAACATCATGAATAGAATCGCCGCCGTAAGAGCCTTTGGTAAAGCGCGGACGCGCGCAAGGATGGATCGCCTTTCGACCGAGACAGCTTCTGTCGCTTTGGGGCGTGAGACGCGAAGCAGCAGAATACCGAGCAAGGTGAGGAATCCAGCAATTATACAGGTTGCTACCCACGGCGAACGCCATCCCTCGTAAGGCAACAGGCTGGTCAGCAAGAAGCTGTTTACAAACACACCATAACTTGTACCCGACGACATCAAACCGAGTGCTTTACCTTGGTGTTGCTTTGGGATATGGGTCCGAGCGACTTCGACCATGGGGATCCAAATCGAAGCAGCGCATCCTCCAAGGAGGGTGAGGAATACGGCCATCAATGTAATGTTAGGTGCGATCGCCATGCCGCCGAGGCCCGCGGCACATAAAGCGATCGAACCGAGGATCATCGGCATTGCGCCGAAACGTAGTGTTAGAAAGCCCGCTAGCAGCGCGCAGATCATGAATCCTGTTTGCACGAGCCCGGAGATGGTTCCCATCGTGCCGTAGGAAAAGTCAATATCCACACGGATTGCCTCGACCATTGCGGGGAATAAATACATTCCAAAGCCATAGGTTGATGCAATAAAACCGGTAAAGAGTAACGTTATGACTACGCCGCGGCCGTTCCCGGGTTTCATATTTGACTTCCTCCCTATTTGGGATGAGCCCGACGATACATTACGAGCATGCGCGGTGATCTGTCTGAAAACGCTGAACGATCGTAGTCCCCGTAGACAGCCTCCAAGACCATTCCTTCCGGCACGGATGAATACAGCCAGTTGTAGTCATATCGATAAAGCGTCATCTGAGAATGCCAGCTATCTTGAACACCTGCTGAGTTCGCAATTTCATAAAAGAACCGGAACATAATGGCGTCCAAACAGACTTACCGATGTCATGCACCCGACTCGTAGTATCGTGCTTCAGACTAAGCGGGTTTCTCGAAGTTCGTTCTTGAAGGTTATTGGCCTCAATCTGACTTGGGACTGATTGATATCATCCCACCGCATTCCAATCAGGCACGCCTATGATTTTCCGGAGAGCGGTTTCTGTTGATCCAAAGAGCGATCATGACAAGGAATGCGGAAACGATAAGCACGACCGGGTTCAAAAGGGTTGTGAGGTTGAAGCTCTCTGTAGCAAAGATGGAGAGAGTATACTGGAAAGTCGCGACGAGATAAAACAGGATACTATCCTCATTGGGGTGCGTGCGTGCCTTTGCGATGATCATGGCGAAGGCCGCGATGTCGATGATCGTGATCACGATGACCGCGAAGAGCGGGTCCTTGGTAAAATACCATATCGGCAGCGCCGAGAGCGCGCTGATCAGCGTCCACACGTCCTTCTTCGTGACATATTGCACGCCTCCGCGTAGCGAAAGCGCGACGACCAGGAAGCATAGGAACGCCACGAGCGCCATGGCCCAAGCGCCTGGACCAGCTCCCGCGGCCCATTGCGCCCCGGCAACAATCGCCGCGCCGAACCCCCAAATAACATAGGAAAAAATATGCGGCCGAAGTTCGCCGGTATAGGTTTTCCAGCAGTAAGGCACATACTGAAACACGGTGACAACGAGGGAGGCGATGCCGAATAGTTCGTTGCTCATTTCGGTGCATCCTCCGTCTTGCATATCGCACGCGCGACGAGCCGTTCACGCCGTCTCCACCTGCTTGTCACGCCGCGCGCGGCGTGATGCTTGCAAGGTCGGCGCTGATCTCGCGACGGCGCTCCATCAGATCGTAATCGGCTTGCAGCCCGAGAAAGAACCCTTCGGAGAGACCAAAGTAGCGGGCTAGGCGCAGGTCGGTGTCGGCGGTGATCGCCCTTTTCCCTAGAACGATTTCGTTGATACGGCGTGGCGGCACATGAATGGCGCGCGCCAGCGCATTCTGGCTGAGGCTCATCGGGCCAAGGAATTCCTCGGCCAGGATTTCCCCCGGCGTTGGATTCGGCAAAAGCTCAGTCATGGTAATCGACGATTTCGACATCGGATGGCCCTCCTTCCCGCCAAACGAAACAGATGCGCCACTGGTCATTGACCCTTATCGAGTACTGGCCGACTCGATCGTCTTTCAAGGCCTCGAGCCGATTGCCGGGCGGCGCGCGGAGATCGTTGAGCACGCGCGCCTGATTGAGCAAACGCAGCTTTCGGAGCACTACCGCCTGAATATCAGGCGGCAGCTTTCTGCTGCGCAGGCCATGCCAGATCAGTTCAGTCTCTGGATCGGCAAAACTGTAGATCATGGCAGTCAATAACGCATAACGTTATGCGGTGCAACAGTGTGCGAACTGCAGAACCATGCTTTTGACCAAGCAGGGCAATGCAACCCCAGTCCGCACCCCATGCGTCGCCGCATCCATCGACTCCGCGCAGATTTGGGCTAAAACCCTCCCTCGCCCCGGTTCATCGGCTTGGGCATCCTCCCGAGCGGGCGTTTCATGAAGACCATTATCGGCATTGATACCGGAGGCACGTTCACCGACGCGGTGGTGTTCGATCCCAAGGAGGAGCGGGTGCTCGCCAAGGCGAAGGCGATCACCACCAAGGGGGATCTCGCGATCGGCGTCGCGGAGGCCATGCGGGCGGCTGTCGCGGCGGTTGAGGGGCGTGCGACTGTCGCGGATGTCGCGCTCGTCTCGGTCTCCACCACGCTTGCCACCAATGCGATCGTGGAAGGCCACGGCTCGCCGATCGCGGTCATCCTCGCTGGGTTCGATGCGCGGATGACGGAGCGCACCGGCATCGCGGCGGCGCTGCCGGCGACGCCCATGTTGTCGATCGCCGGCGGGCACGATCACGCGGGCGAACCGGTCGCCCCGCTCGACCTTGCGCGTGCCGAGGCGTTCATCGTTGAGAATGCCCACGCGGCGGAGGCCTTCGCGATCGCCGCGCAATACTCGGTTCGCAATCCCGCCCATGAACTTGCGCTGCGCGAGCTGGTCCTCCGGCTCACCGGCCGGCCCGCGACGATATCGAGCGAGCTTGCGAGCGACCTCGACGCGCCACGCCGCGCGCTGACGGCGGCGCTCAATGCCCGCCTGATCGGGCGTATCCATGCGCTGGTGGAGGCGATCCGCCGCGCTATGGCCGACCTTGGCATTGCGGCGCCGCTTATGATCGTGAAGGGCGACGGGACCATGGCCGCAGCCGACGCCATTCTCGCCCGGCCGGTCGAGACCGTTCTGTCCGGACCAGCGGCGAGCGTCATCGGGGCGAAGGCGCTTTCCGGGCTCGCCGATTTCGTCATGTCGGACATTGGCGGGACGACCACGGATATCGCGGTTTTGGAAAACGGCTGGCCGCGCCTCAATCGGGCGGGCGCGGAGGTCGGCGGGTTTCGCACCATGGTGCGGGCGGTTGAAATGCGCACCTATGGTCTCGGCGGCGACAGCGAAGTCGATCTCGACGATAAGGGCCGCGTGACGCTTTCCCCGCGCCGGATCGTGCCGATCTCGCTTTTGGCCGATCGCCACCCTGCGATTGGCGAGCGCCTAGCCGCCCTGGCCGAAAGCGCCGATCCCGCGATCGAGCCCGGGCGCTATGTGTTGCGGCCGTTCGGTGCCGTTGCGGCCGGTGCGTCCCAGGGCGCCCTCGGCGACCGGGAGGCGCGGATGCTGGACAAGATCGGCGACGCGCCCGTGCCGCTGGCCTCGCTCCTGGTCACCGCCGACGCGCGGCGCACCTTGGAAAAGCTGGTGCGCGCGGGGCGGCTTCAGATGTCCGGCTTCACGCCATCGGATGCCGCGCATGTGCTCGGTCGGCAAGCGACATGGTCGCGCGAGGCGGCCATTGCCGGCGCGCGGCTTCTGATCCGGGCGCGCCGCATGGGCCGGCCGGGCGAGGCGGAGGCGGTGGCCTTCGCCGAAACAGTGATCGACCGGCTGGTGAGCGCGAGCGGGCGCGCCGTGTTGGAGACCTTGCTCGGCCGCGCGCCCGGTGGGGCGGACGAATTGATCGATGCGGTTTGCGAGGGCCGTCCGGCCTTGCGCGGCGTCGCCGTCTCGCTCCGGCCGTCGATGCCGCTCGTGGCCGTCGGCGGGCCGGCGCCGATTGCCTATCCGGATGTCGGGCGGCGGCTTGGCGTCGATCTCAGGCTGTTGTCGGATGGCGATGTTGCCAATGCCATCGGCGCGGCAACGGGTGCGGTCCGCACGCGCGTGGTCGTCGAGGTGCAGGCGATGCCGTCCGGCGGCTGGCGGATCCATGCCGCAGGCGGCTTGGTTGATGCCGATGATCCGAGCCTTGCGTTGACCCGCGCCCGCGCCATTGCCGCCGCGGCCGCGCTTCAAGCCGCGCATGCTATGGGCGCGGCTGATGCCCGAGCGCTGCTCAACGTCGAGCGGATCGATTTGCCGGGTGTTACGGGCGATTTCGGGCTCGTGTCCGCGCTGGTGACGGCCGAAGCCTTCGGAGCGGGACTCTCACTGGCCTCGAGCGCGAACTGAATGAACATGTGCTGCAATGCCGCAAAACAGCGTTTCGACATCGATCGAGACCGGCTCAGTTTAACAAATCTGGAGCAATTCCTTATCGATTGGATGAGTCCATCCGATCGGGAAATGCTCTAGGGTTTCATAAAAGAAAGATTCATCTTTTCAACATTTCACAAGATTAAATGCGCTTCGATTGTGTGATATCGGCCTATCACTGAACCTGCGTTTAACCCTCCTGGCGTCAGTCTCGGACCGCAACAACGAGATCGGTGCAGACGCGTAATGAACCAGGTAATTCCAAACGACGTCCATGTACTTTTTGATAGACTTCGCGCCGATCTCGTTGAACGAAGCGCCATCGGGCGGGTGGTAAGCTGCGATGGGGCGCGCGCGACCGTTGCCGCGATCCTGCAATCGGGGCTATCCGCCGATGGCGACGCTTGGGCGATCGGCCGACTCGTGACTATCGATGCGGGCCAAAGCCGTGCGGTGGGCATGGTCTTCCAAGTCCGCGTTTCCGGAAATGTCTGGTCGGAATCGGGAACGAATGCCGTTCATGCCGATGTCGAGTTGCTCGGCGAAATCATCGATCAACAGATCGGCGTGCCGTCGTTTCGAAAGGGCATCGGAAGCTATCCATCGCTCGGCGCGGCGGCCCGTTCGATCAGCGCTGACGATCTCGGAGCGATCTATGCGGTTGGCGCAAGCGAAGCGGTGGAGATCGGCCGGCTTTCGCAAAACCAGAACGTTGCCGCCATGGTCTCGATCCATGACATGCTCAATCGCCATTTCGCGGTCCTGGGCATGACGGGTGTCGGTAAATCGACTGCGGTTGCGTCCTTGATTCGCTTGGCGGTCGCCAACAAGCCGAACCTGAGGGTGATGGTTCTCGATCCGCATAACGAGTATGCCAATGCTTTTCCGGAGGATGCGGCGGTTTTCGATGCGACGACGCTCGATCTTCCCTACTGGCTTTTCCGGCTCGACGAGCTCGCGGATGTCGTGTTCAACGGGGATCAGGTCCCGCCGAAGGAGCTCGAAATCCTGCGGGAGTTGGTGACGGCGGCCAAGGTCAGATGCCGCAACGAGACGGTTTCGGCTCCGCGCTCGATCCTGCGCCAGCAATCCAACGGTCCCGTGGTCACGGCGGACAGCCCGCTTCCCTATCGGATCGGCGAAGTTATCCGATTGATCGAGGACATGCTGGGCAAGCTCGAGCCGCCGTTCGATCGCACGGATTTGCGCTCGCTCAAGCAGCGCTTGATGTGGCTCTACAACGACAAGCGATTTGCGTTCATGTTCGCCGCACAGGCGGCCGACGTCAGCTTGGAGCGCATTCTCGGCACGTTGTTCCGCATTCCTGACGAAGGCCGGCGCATCGCGTTGCTCCAACTCGCCGGGCTGCCGGGCGAGGTCACAAATGCCGTCGCTTCGGTGCTGGCGCGGCTCGCCTTTGATTTCGGCCTGTGGAGCGGCAACCAATACGAAATCCTCTTTGTGTGCGAAGAAGCGCACCGATACATCCCTCAGGAGGCTAGTTACGGCTTCCGCCTTACACGCCAGGCGATTGCTCGGATTGCCAAGGAGGGCCGCAAATACGGGGTCTATCTCGGTGTCGTCACGCAGCGCCCCGGAGAATTGGATCCAACCATCTTGTCGCAATGTTCAACCATCTTCGCCATGCGCTTGGCGAATGATCGCGACAAGGAGATCATCCGCGCCGCCATTCCCGATGCCTCCGACAGCGCGGTCACGCAGCTGTCGTCCATGGGCAATCGCGAGGCAATCGTTTTTGGCGAAGGGGTGGCGGCAACGATGCGTCTTCGCTTCACGCAACAAGACTCCGGCCGACTACCTGCCACCAACGCATTCGTCGACCACCTGAGGAACGTGAGCGCGACCGATCTTCGCGCGGTCATCGAGCGCATGAAGCAGTACGCGGCGTCGTAATTGCTAAATCGCGGGCGACGATCCGAACAAACTTAGAGCCTGTCCCGTTCGGATCGAAGCG
>JBEINZ010000151.1:0-7848 GCA_040377825.1 Hyphomicrobiales bacterium
CATGGCTAGCGCCAGTGCCGTTCGGATCGAAGCAATCCGAACGAAAAGGACCGGCTCAAGGCAATGATCCTGGAGCAATTCCTTGTTGATCGGATGGTCCCATCCGATCCCGAAATGCTCTAGGAATTCATTTCATAATCTCTATCATAATTTGATGTCATCGAACCGCAATCATCGTGTGTTTGGTCGTCTTTCGGTCGGTCGACGTTTCACTCCGCGCCACGCCAATTTGCGTGACATCAACGAGGTTCACGATGAATCCCCGGATGAGTGGCTCCGCTAAGTCACTAATTGATCGTTTTCTTCCGCCCAAGAATCTTCCCACTGGTCTTATCGATCTCCTCCCCGGCATCACATTCCCGGCGCCCGTCGGCCGATTGGCTGACATGGACGTGCCCGCCACGCTTGGCCGGATCGGGTCCCTTGAGGTTCGGCTTGCCAAGACCGTCGGCGAAGTCAAACGCGCGCAGGCGCTGCGATACCACGTGTTTTACGAAGAGATGGCCGCGATCGCCGATGCCCGCACGCTGCTGACGCGTCGCGACGCCGACGTCTTTGACGCGATTTGCGACCATATCCTTGTCATCGATCACGACGATCTCGAGGCCCGCGCTTTCGGCCGCCGGTCACCGCGCATTGTCGGCACCTATCGGCTACTGCGTCAGTCCGTGGCGGATCGCAACGGCGGGTTCTATACCTCGAGCGAATACGATCTCGAACCGTTGCTTCTGCGAAAGCGCGCCTTGAACTTCCTCGAGCTTGGTCGCTCCTGCGTGCTGCCCGCCTATCGCACCAAGCGCACGGTGGAGCTTTTGTGGCACGGCGTATGGGCCTATGTGCTGCGCCATGGCGTCGACGTGATGATCGGCTGCGCCAGTTTGGAAGGCACGGATCCGCATCGGCTCGCCCTGCCGCTCTCATTCCTCCACCATCACGCGCGTGCCCCGGAAGAATGGCGCGTCAGCGCGCTCGGCCATCGCTTCGTGGACATGAACCGGCTGGCGCGTGAGGCGGTCGACATGCGCGCGGCCCTGAACGCCCTGCCGCCGCTGATCAAGGGCTATCTGCGCCTTGGCGCGGTCATCGGCGACGGTGCCGTCATCGATCACCAGTTCGGCACCACGGATGTCTGCATGGTGCTCCCGATTGCCAACATTTCCAGCCGCTACGTCAATTACTACGGCGCCGACGCAAGCCGCCACGCCGCGTAGTTTTCCGTCGGCGTCAAGGTTGCTTGTTGGCCAAATAGGCTTTCAATCGATAGAGCGCCTCCATCGCCTCGCGTGGGCTGAGGTCATCCGGCACGATGGCGGCAAGATCGGTGATAGCCGCGCGGGCGCCGGCCGGCATGTCGGGTTCGCCACGCACCGGTTCGTTGCCGCGAATCCTGGCGGCCGAAAACAAGGGCAAATCGTCGATAAGCGTTGCCCGCGGCCGCTTGCGGTCGTGTTCCTCGAGTTGGGCAAGCACCGTCTTGGCGCGGTCCACGACGCTTTCCGGCAATCCGGCCAGCCGCGCCACCTGGATCCCATAGGACCGATCGGCCGCGCCCGGCATGATCTCGTGCAAAAACACAACATCGCCCTTCCATTCGCGTACGCGGACGGTGGCATTCGAGACGCGGTCGAGCCGTTCGGAGAGCGCGGTCAGCTCATGATAGTGCGTGGCGAACAGCGAGCGGCAGCGGTTGATGTCGTGAAGATGCTCGATCGCCGCCCACGCGATCGAAAGCCCGTCGAAAGTCGAGGTGCCGCGCCCAATCTCGTCGAGGATTACGAGCGACCGCGCGCTTGCTTGATTGAGGATGGCCGCCGTCTCGACCATTTCCACCATGAAGGTCGACCGCCCGCGCGCAAGATCATCCGCCGCGCCGACCCGGCTGAATAGCCGATCGACCAATCCGATCTCGGCGGACACTGCCGGCACGAATGCGCCGATCTGCGCCATCACGGCGATCAGCGCATTCTGTCGAAGATAGGTCGACTTGCCGCCCATGTTCGGTCCGGTCAGCACTACGAGACGACCGTCCTCACCACCAGCCGGGGGAGAGAGATCGCTGTCGTTGGCAACGAACGGATCGCCGCCGTTTTGACGCAACGCTTGTTCGACGACCGGATGGCGCCCGCCGACGATCCGGAAGGCCAGCGAATTCTCCAACTTGGGCCTACAGTAGTCCTCAGACCCCGCGAGATCGGAGAAGCCCCGCGCGACATCGATGATGGCGAGCGCGGCGGCCGCGCGGCGGATTTCATCTCCGGCACCGATCACGGCGGCCGCCATCGTGTCGAAGATCTCATGCTCGAGCCCAATGGCGCGCTCCCCGGCGGAGGCAATCTTTGCCTCAAGCTCGGAGAGTTCCACCGTGGTGAAGCGCATCGCGTTGGCGAGGGTCTGTCGATGGATGAAGCGGGCGGCAAGCGGTGGCGCCGCCAAGCGTTCGCCGTGCGCGGCGGTGGTGTCGATGAAAAACCCGAGCACATTGTTATGTCGAATCTTCAGGGACTTGATCCCCGTCTCCAGGCAATAGTCCGCTTCCAGCCGCGCGATCAGCCGGCGACTGTCGGCGGAGAGTTCGCGCGCCTCGTCGAGCGGCGCCGACCAGCCCGGCCTGACAAAGCCGCCGTCGCGGCGCGAAAGGGGCAGCTCGTCGGAAAACGCGCGTGCCAGGGTTTCGGCCAGATCGTGCGGCGCCTCGGCAAGCGCCTGCGCGGCGTCGGCGAGTTCATCGGGCAGCCGGGCCGGTGGGCCGAAGAGATCCGCGATGGCGCCGGCGGCTTCCAGTCCCGCGCGGATCGCGCCGAGATCGCGCGGCGAACCGCGTCCGAGGGCGAGCCGCCCAAGCGGGCGCGCCATATCGGGGGCTCCGCGCAAGGTCTCGGTAAGTCGACGGCTCAGCGTTGGGTCCGCGAAGAAAAATCCGACCGCGTCCAGTCGGCGTTCGATCAACGCCAGATCGGTCGAAGGGCCCGCGAGGCGCTCGGCGAGAAGCCGTTGTCCGGCGCCGGTCACGGTCCGGTCGATCGCCGAAAGGAGACTGCCGCGCCGTTCGCCGGACAGTGTCCGATGAAGCTCCAAGTTCGCGCGCGTCGCCGCGTCTATCAGCATAACTGATTGACCGGTTTCGCGAACCGGGGCGTCGAGCCGCGCGCGCTGGCCAATTTGCGTCTTCTCGACATAGGCGACGAGACCGGAGGCGGCGGCGAGTTCCGCCCGGCTTAAAGCCCCGAAGGCTTCTGTGGTGGCGACCCCAAAATAGGCCGCGACCCGGTCCGCCGCGGTTGCCGTGTCGAACAGCGCGGCGGCGAGCGGCGTCAATGCCGCAGGCGACATCCGCCAGAGCGGTGAGAGCCCTTCGTCTTGAAACAGGCGATCGGGCAGCACGATCTCGCTTGGCTCGATTCGCGCGAGATCGGCGCTCAGCCGACGCAGGTCGGTTTCAGCGATCTTGAAAGCGCCCGTCGAGATATCCGCCCAGGCAAGCCCGAACCGCGTGTCCTCGTCGATCGTGCCGCGCAGCCGCGCGACGGCGAGAAGATGATTGGCGCGGCCCTGGTCGAGCAGGGCCTCTTCGGTGATGGTGCCGCGTGTCACCAGGCGGACGACGTCGCGCCGCACGACGGCCTTGGCCCCGCGCTTTCTCGCCTCCGCTGGATCCTCCAACTGTTCGCAAACCGCCACGCGAAACCCCAGCGCGATCAGCTTCTGCAGATAATCGTCGGCGCGGGTGATAGGCACCCCGCACATCGGGATGTCATCTCCTAGATGCTTGCCTCGCTTCGTCAGTACGATGCCGAGTGCCCGGGAGGCCTCGACCGCGTCATCAAAGAAAAGCTCGTAGAAATCGCCCATCCGATAAAACAACAGACTGTCGGGGTTGGCAGCCTTGATTTCGATGAATTGCTCCATGACCGGCGTCGCGCGAGCCGCGGATGCGTCTGGGGCCGGCGTGGTCATGTCGTTCATTGAGGAAACACCGAAATCGCCGCACGAGCTAATTGGAAAACCTTGGGACCCTTGGTGTCGCGGATTTTCCTATGAGGGCGAGAGATTAGACCACGAATGGATCGGACGGAAACCCGCCATCGTTCCCACTCTTTCTTTGCCCATGGGATGGTCCAAAGCCAAGCGCGGACACCGACTATTCATCACGTCGTTGAACGCCACGTCAGGGTTTGTATGCGAGAAGAGATCCAGTCCGTCGCGGGTTTGTCAGAGGATGTAGTGCACGACCATGGTACACGGACTTGGCAGATTTCTATCCGGATGGCTCATTTGGAGCGCGGTCGGCGGGCTCGCTTTCGGCGGGTGGTCGATGCTCGACGAGATCCGGTTGTTGACGGGCGGCATCTGGGCGAAGGCCGAACTAACGCGGATCTCCGATCAGTGTAGCGCCGTCACCAGCGTCATGGGAACGGGCGTCGAACAGATCGGTTCTTGCTCCGATTTTCGGGCTGCTGCCCGTTCGAGCGCGGCGGCTGGTTTGGTGACGGTATCCAACATCGAACCCGTCAAGGTCGCTGAAACCGAGTTGGTCATCGGCGGCCACGTATACCGACAATCATTCCGCCTGGAGCCCGCTGAAGTCCAAGCGGTCCGCCGGGCTGGCGCTGTCAACATCATCTATACGACAGCCGATCCCGCGGACTATCGGGTCGTACCGGGCTTCGCGAGTTTAGCGAGGTCGGCAACGCCATTGTTGAGCGCCTTCGGGCTTCTCGGCCTCGGCCTGTTCATGCGCAACCTTACGGGCGTGGCGACGGGCTCCCGTCGAAGTCGATCGTTTGAGAAAATCAGCTGAATTCGCCACCGGGCACGCTTGGCGGCGCGTGGCGAGGGGTTTGTCGCATGATCGCGCACGCTTTCTCACGCAACATGGTTTAGTGTCACCGTGCTGTCACTGAATCAGCCGCCGCCGGAACAAGTTCATGACATCGCCAAAAGGCATGACCGATTTGATCGATTCCGCGGCCCTCGCGGCGCGCCTTCGTGCGCTCGTCGCAAGTGGAACCGATGGCGGCCACCCTTCAATTCGGCAAAATGTACTCGCGATCCTGAAAGAGGTCCGCCAAGAGACCCGCGCGCGGATAGAGGCACTGCTCTTGTCCGATCGGCTCGGCTCGCTCTGCGCTGAACGGCTTTCTTTTGTTCAAGATGAAATCATCCGCGTCATCTACGATTTCGCCGTCGCGCATGTCTATCCGGTGACGAATCCCTCGGCTGCCGAACATATGGCGATCACGGCGGTCGGTGGATATGGCCGCGCGACGCTGGCGCCGGGGTCCGACATCGATCTGCTGTTTCTGCTTCCCTACAAGCAGACGCCCTGGGGCGAAAGCGTTATCGAGTATATTCTCTATATGCTCTGGGACATGGGCCTGAAAGTCGGCCACGCGACGCGCAACGTCGAGGAGTGTTTGAGGCTTTCCCGCTCCGATCTGACGATCAGGACCGCGATCCTGGAAGCCCGCTACATCTGGGGCGACGAAGCCCTATTTCGCGATCTCGCCACGCGTTTCGACCAAGAGGTCGTGCGCAATACCGGTCCAGAATACATCGCCGCCAAGCTCGCGGAGCGGGACGCGCGGCTGCGCCGGCAAGGCTCCTCACGATATCTGGTCGAGCCGAACGTCAAGGAGGGCAAGGGCGGGCTGCGCGATCTACAGACGCTTTTTTGGATCGCCAAGTACTTTTATCGCGTCAAGGAGCCCTCCGAACTGATCACCGCTGGGGTTTTGTCACCGGCGGAGTTGGCCCGCTTCAAGCGTTGCGAGGACTTTCTGTGGGCGGTGCGGTGCAGCCTCCATTTTGCGACGGGTCGCGCCGAGGAGCGGCTCTCCTTCGACCACCAGCGCGACATTGCTCGGCGCCTTGGCTATGTGCCCCGAGCTGGCATGCGCGCGGTCGAGCGCTTCATGAAGCACTATTTTCTGGTCGCCAAGGATGTCGGCGATCTGACGCTGATCTTTTGCGCGGCTCTGGAAGAGCAGCACGTCAAGAAAGTGTCCGGCCTCAACCGCTTCGTAAATCGGTTGGTCAAGCGACGCCGCAAGGCCATGCCGGAGAGCCAGTTCGTCATCGAAAACGACCGCATCGCCGTCGCCGATCCGGATGTCTTCATCAAGGATCCGGTCGCGATCATTCGGATCTTTCACCGAGCGGATAAAGAAAATCTCGGTTTCCATCCTGACGCCATGAAATTGATCACGCGATCCTTGTCATTGATCGACGATGAGCTTCGCGAGAATTCGGAAGCCAATACACTATTTCTCGATATTCTTACATCGCGTGGCAATCCCGAGATCGTGCTGCGGCGAATGAACGAAGCCGGCGTGCTCGGCCGTTTCATTCCGGATTTCGGGCGCGTCGTCGCGATGATGCAGTTCAACATGTACCACCACTATACGGTGGACGAGCATTTGATCCGCTCGATCGGCGAGATGACCGAGATCGAAAAGGGAACACGCCGCGAGGAATTGCCGCTCGCAAGCCGGCTCATTGGCGGCGTTCAGAACCGGCGACTGCTTTATGTCGCGCTCTTTCTGCATGACATCGGCAAAGGCCGGGCGGAGGATCATTCCGAGATGGGCGCGCGGATTGCCCGTCGCCTGTGCCCACGCTTCGGGCTTGGGCCGGCGGAGACTGAAACCGTCGTGTGGTTGGTTGAGAAACACCTCGTCATGAGCATGGTTGCTACTAGCCGCGACCTCAACGATCACAAGACGATCCGCGATTTCGCCGAGACCGTGCAGAGCCCCGAGCGGCTGAAGATGCTGCTGATCCTGACCGTCGCGGACATTCGCGCGGTGGGGCCTGGGGTGTTCAACGGCTGGAAAGGTCAGCTGCTGCGAACGCTTTACTATGAGACCGAGCCGCAACTTGCGGGTGGCCATAGTCAGATATCACGCGACCAGCGTGTGGCTGCGGCCAAGCGTGAGTTATCCGATCAGTTAACCGGTTGGACCTATGCGGAGAAGGCCGCTTATGTCGAGCGACACTATCCACCTTATTGGCTGCGCGTCGACATAGCCCGCCAAGTCGAGCATGCCCGGTTCATTCGCGAGGCCGATCGGGCAGGGCGGAATCTTGCAACCGACGTCACGCCGCGCGCCTTTCAGGGCGTTACCGAGATCACCGTTCTTGCCGGCGATCACCCGAGGCTTCTGTCGACGATCGCCGGCGCTTGCGCGGTCGCCGGCGCCAATATCGTGGACGCGCAGATTTACACCACCACGGATGGGCTCGCGCTGGATACGATCTTCATCAATCGAGAGTTTGCCGATGATGACGACGAGCGACGGCGCGGGGGGCGGATCTCCTCGCTGATCGAACGAACGCTGGCGGGTCATGAACATCTGCCGGGTTCCATCGAGCGCAAGGCGCTGGCGAAATCGAGCGTCAAGGCGTTCGAACTCGCCACCGACGTGATCGTCAACAATTCCTGGTCGGATCGTTTCACCGTGGTTGAGGTTTCCGGCCTCGATCGCCCCGGCCTTCTCTATGATCTGACCCGGGCTTTATCCGACCTCAATCTGAACATTAACTCTGCGCACGTTTCGACGTTCGGCGAGCGTGCGGTCGACGTTTTCTATGTCACCGATCTGCTCGGCCTCAAGGTTGAGGCGAAGTCGCGGGAACGGGCGATTCGCGAGCGGCTGATGGTGGCTTTCGACGGTGAGCGCCAGACGGCGCCGGAGCGCAAAGCGCGCTCTGCTTGAACCGGTGGATAGCGCGTCCTTGGCCGAGACAATTGTGGCCACTTTGCTATTCTTGCAACGAATCGCATGTGTCATGGCCGGAGGCGGTGCCCGATGTCGCTTGCCCGCAACATTGGATCGTGTCCGGCAGTTC
>JBEINZ010000082.1:0-11482 GCA_040377825.1 Hyphomicrobiales bacterium
GCATCGGGCTATTCGATGCTGCTCATCGGCGCGGCGCTGATTGGAATAGGGTCCTCGATCTTCCATCCGGATTCCTCGCGTGTTGCTCGGTTGGCCTCCGGTGGTCGGCACGGGCTTGCACAGTCGGTGTTCCAAGTGGGTGGAAACCTCGGGTCGGCAATCGGCCCGCTGCTGGCCGCGATCATCATCTTGCCGCGCGGCCTTCAGGCCATGAGCTGGTTTTCGGTCGCCGCGCTCGCCGCGATCCTGCTCCTCACCCGCGTCGGTTTCTGGTACCGAGACCATCGGCGCGCCATGGCCACGCGAAGCGAGGCTTCGGTTCCCGCCTCGCCCTATCCCAAGCGTACGGTAGCGTTAGCAATCAGCGTTTTATTGGCGCTGGTATTCTCCAAGTTCGTCTATATGACGGCGCTCTCGACCTACTACACCTTCTACCTGATCGAGACATTCCGGGTTTCGGTTGGAGAAGCTCAGATCTATCTGTTCGTGTTGCTTGCCGCCGTCGCGGTGGGGACGATCGCCGGTGGTCCGATCGGCGACCGGATCGGTCGACGCAGGGTCATCTGGTTTTCCATCCTCGGGATTTTGCCGTTTACACTAGCGCTTCCCTTTGTCGATCTCTTCTGGACCGCGATCTTGAGCGCCATCATTGGATTCGTGCTCGCATCGGCCTTTCCGGCCATCATCGTCTATGCGCAAGAGCTTTTGCCCGGCCGCGTTGGCATGGTATCGGGCCTGTTTTTTGGCCTAGCCTTCGGCATTGGCGGCCTTGGCGCGGCGATCTTGGGCGAGATCGCGGACCACACCAGCATCGGATTCGTCTATCGCCTCTGCGCGTTCCTTCCGGCTATCGGACTGCTGGCGGTCTTCTTGCCGGAAGTCGGGCGCGAGCGGCGCGGCTGAAGGCTTACGCCTTCCGCGTTATCGTGATGCGCCGTCCAGCGCGTTCGGGCATCGGAAGCGTTGCGGCGGCGTCCTTCAGGGCCTCTAGCGCGGCATATATATCGTCCGGCCAAGGTGCGGTGCGGCGCGTGATCATGCTGACATGCAGGTACATCTGCTCGCTTGTCGCGGAGACCCAGCCCTCCTCGGCATGGAGGATCTCCGCGTAAAGGTGCAGCCGCTTTACATCGACGTCCAATACCCGAAGGGCGACTTGAACCGGCGTGGTCAAGAAGATTTCGCGCAAGTAGCAAACATGAATTTCCGCTGTCATATAGGTCGAATCGCGGGCGAGAACCGCTTCCGCGCCGAGGCCCGCGGCTTCCAGGAATGCGTCGACACCGCGATCGAACAAGACATTGTAGTAGGCCATGTTGAGATGGCCGTTATAGTCGATCCAAGATGGCTCAACCGCCATGACGGGAGATACATATGGAGCGGTGTGAAGGGACATTTCAAAGCTCCCGCAAAGATCTTGAACGCCGGCAAGCGTTCTGTGTTGCACGGCGCTATTCTGATAAAACAAAATTTAGCTGGAGTGCGATCGCGCGCGCCCCAGGCTGGTTAAGGACAGGACCATGACCGCCACCGTTGATCGACCCAGGGATGCCGCTGCCTTTGGGGTCGCGCTTGAAATCCTGCGCCAACGCTTTGGCGACCGTTTATCGATGTCCCAGTCTGTCCGCGAGCAGCATGCGCACACGCTGACATGGATTGCGAACCTTCCCCCTGATGCTGTGATCTTTGCCGAAAGCGAAGCGGAGGTTCAACACATCGTCGAGGTCGCCGCCGCATATCGGGTTCCAATCATTCCCTTCGGCACAGGTACATCGCTGGAGGGTCACGTCAACGCTGTCCACGGTGGGATATCGATCGATTTGGGACGGATGAATAGGATCGTCGCGATTGATGCGGAGGACCTCGATTGCGTCGTCGAACCGGGCGTTACCCGAAAGCAGTTGAACGAACATCTGCGTAACCTTGGGCTCTTCTTTCCGATTGATCCCGGGGCGGACGCGTCGCTCGGCGGCATGGCGGCCACGCGCGCGTCGGGCACCAATGCCGTGCGCTACGGCACGATGCGCGACAATGTGGTTGCGCTGAGGGCCGTCACCGCGGATGGGCGGATTGTGACGACCGGGTCGAGGGCGCGCAAATCGTCCGCTGGCTATGACCTTACTCGGCTCTTGATCGGATCGGAGGGCACGCTCGGCGTTATCACGGCTTTGACCCTGAAGCTCTACGGCATCCCGGAGGCGATTTCGGGCGGTATCTGTCCGTTTCCGTCGATCAAGGCGGCAGCGGACGCGGTGATCGTGACGATCCAGTCCGGACTTCCGGTCGCGCGCATCGAGCTTCTTGACGAAGTGCAAGTCCGTGCCTGCAACCTCTATTCAAGGCTAACGCTTCCCGAGTTGCCGCTCCTGTTACTCGAGTTCCACGGCACCGAGGCGAGCGTTGCCGAACAGTCCCAGCGTTTCGGCGACATCGCGGCGGAATTCGGCGGCGGTCCTTTCACCTGGACAACCCGCACGGAAGAACGCACGAAGCTCTGGCAGGCCCGCCACGACGCCTATTGGGCGGGAGTGGCGCTTCGTCCTGGCGCAAAGGGCGTGGCGACGGATGTCTGCGTTCCGATTTCGCGTCTTGCCGAATGCATCGACGAGACAAAACGGGATATCACTGCCACCGGCTTGACCGCGCCAATCGTCGGTCATGTTGGCGACGGTAACTTTCATGTCCTGCCATTGGTCGACATGGACGACCCGGGTGAAGTTGCGCGCACGAAGGCCTTTGTGGAACGCATGGTGGAACGAGCCATCGCGCTCGGCGGCACCTGCACGGGTGAACATGGTGTCGGCACGGGCAAGATGAAGTATCTTGAGCGCGAGCATGGTATGGTTGCGCTCGATATGATGCGAGCGATCAAGTTCGCGCTCGACCCGCAAGGAATTATGAACCCAGGCAAGATGATTCCGAATGCCTGACTTTCGGCACGCTTACGCCTACATTGTCTTTCATCGGAAGCCTTCGTCATTTGAACGGCGGGGAGGAGGCGCGTGAACTCCCTCTATATCGGGATCGGAACAACCATTATCGCGGCACTCCTTGCCGCGCTGCTTGCGCCGTTCTTTATCGATTGGACTACCTATCGCACGACCTTCGAGCGTGAAGGCGAGCGCATGGTTGGCAGCCGCGTGACCGTACTTGGGCAGATCGATCTGCGACTCCTACCGATCCCAACGCTGACCGTCTCTGATGTTGTCGTCGGCGAGGTCGAAAGACCCATCCTGAAGATCAACCGGTTCGAGATGCAGCTTGAGCTGTCGCCGCTGTTGAAAGGCGAATTCCGCATCACGCAGATGCGCCTCGAACGGCCGGCTGCCGACATCGTGATTGGTCGCGATGGCGTGCTCGTGCTGAATTCCGGCGCGCGAATTGAAGCCGGCGACCGCTGGGACCTTTCACAAACGAGTTTGGAAAACGTTGAAATCGTCGACGGTCGCGTTGCGTTTGCCGATGAGCGCGGCAATGCTCGAGCCTCCGTCGAAAAAGTGAACGCCACGCTGACCGCCGGCTCGCTCGCGGGACCCTTCCGGGCAACCGGCGGCGGCGAGATCAACGGTGTCGCCAGTTCCTTCCAAATCGGCACGGGCCGACTGACCCAAGACGGGACGTTTCCCGTGAAAGTCCAAATCGGCTTTGCGGATGACCCGGTAACGATCGCGGTCGATGCGGCCGCATCGCTTGGGCGCGGCATTGATGCGGGTCGACCCAAGGCGACCGGCAGCATTGTCGTTCAGCGCGTGGAACCGCAGGGCAAGCAAGATAAGGGCGATCGCGGCCCGCTGCCCTGGAAGGTTGAAGGCAAGTTCGATGCGGACTCGGCGCGCGCGATGTTCGACGCCATCGCCATCACGGTCGGTCCCGAGGACCGGGCCTACGGCTTCAATGGCACGCTCAATCTCGAACTTGGCGCAAAACCAACGTTCGACGCCTCTTTAACGGCAAAGCAAATCGATCTTGATCGTGCACTCGTCGCCAAGGTCGGCGAGGCCGCCGATCTCGATCAGGCCGTGTCAGTTTTTGCGACCTTCCTGAGGGGCCTGCCCGAAATGCCGCTGCCTGGCCGGTTAACGGTCGAGGTGCCCGGTCTTGTACTCGGCGGCGGCGTTTTGCAAGACTTGAAAATTGTCGCGCGGCCGCGGCTTGGCGGTCTGGCCGTTGAGCAGTTCGACGCAAAATTGCCGGGCCGTACGCGGCTAAGCACGTCCGGCAGGCTCATGGTCAAGGAGCCGGGTTCCTTCGAGGGGCGGCTCTTTATCGCGTCGGACCAGCCGGCCAGTTTTGCCGCATGGCTCAAGAAAGACCAGACAACGGCGCGTCTTGATCCGTTCACGCTCGATGCGGCGATCAAGATCGATGATACGTCCATTCGCGCCGATCAAGTCGTCGCGCGACTCGGTTCTGCCCAGGCGCGCGGATTTCTCGAATGGGCCCGACCGAAAGCCGGACACGGCACGAGCTTTTCAACCGGCCTCACCGCTGATCGACTCGATTTGGACCAGCTTGGCGCACTCGCCGCGCTCTTTGGCGTGAAGCCCAGTGCGGACCGACTGGCTGCGGCGCGCGTGGACTTAAATGCTGGCCAAGTGGTGGTCGGCGGGATTTCCGCCCGAAATGTGTCGGCCCGGTTCGCTGTCGAGGGGGATCGGATCGCGATCGACAGGCTCGACATCCAAGATGCAGCCGGAGCGGCGATCTCCGCCGCGGGAAAAATCGATCGCGCATCCACCACGCCGGACGGTGCCATCGAGGCATCCGTCAAGGCTGACCGCCTCGATGGGCTAGCTAGTCTCCTCCAGACCTTATTCGGCAACTCGGATGCGATGAAGCGGCTGGTGGCCGCTGGCCCGCATCTCGGCCCGTTCGACGTCAAGGCCAAGCTGCTCGGCCAGGCGACCGCCGAGCGCAGCGATGTGCGAGTCACGGTTGCCGGCACCGCCGCAGGGTCGGCCCTATCGCTCGATGGGCGGTTCGTGGGGCGCGCGGAGCGCTGGCGTGACGGGCGTGTCGATTTGGAAGCCCGCCTAGATGGACCGGATGGCGGCCGCCTGCTGCGCCAGCTCGGGGTTCCCGCGCTCAGCTTCAAGGGCGCAACGGGCGGCGTGACGCTGATCGCACGCGGCGTGCCAGCCGATCGGCTCGATACCGACGCGACGCTCGATGTCGCCGGGACGCGCATGGCGCTCGTGGGCAAAACACAGATCGCCGACACGGGTGCACTTGGCTTCGACGGTCGGGCGACCGTATCGTCGAAAGACGTCGGTTCCCTTGCCATGATCGTTGGACAAGCGCTGCCGGGGGTGGGCGATCGAATTCCGATCGAGATTGCCGCGAGCGTAATTGGGCAATGGCCGCGTGTGGAGATCAAGGCGCTTGAGGGGCGCTACGCGGACGTACCGCTTAATGCGAGGGGGCGCTTCGATTTCTCTGCCGATCCGGTAAAGCTCGATGGTGAGATGGCGCTCGGGGCGCTCGAACTCGGAACTCTCATGGAGTTGGGCCTCGGCGCGGACAGTCTCGGCGCGCCACTTGCCAAACCAACCGATGTTTGGCCGACCCAAGTACTCGCCGGGCCGATCGTCCAAGGCTTACAGGCCAATATCGCCGTCACGGCGGACCGGATGGTCGTGGACGAACGTCGAACCCTTGACCGAGCCGCCATGCGGCTCCGCCTGAGACCATCGGATGTGTCGATCGACGATCTGAAAGGCGGCTTCAAGGGGGGAACGGTCGTGGCGGCGATCACCATCAAGCGCGCACCCAATGGCGAAACCGGATTGACTGGAAGCGTGAAGCTCGCGGGCGTGCCGGTTGAAGAACTGGTGTGGCGTCGCGATGGCCGCGCGGTCGCTAATGGCCTCGCTGATATCAACGCCACCTTTGACGGAGCGGGCCGCTCTGTCTCGGCGATCATCGCCGGGCTTTCGGGAGGTGGCGCCCTGACCATCAAGAACGGCCTAGCTCGCTATGCGAACACCGAGGCCTTTAACGCGATCATTGTCGCCGCCGACGGCGGGCTTGATTTGAAGGAAGATAAGATCCGAACGGTTTTCCAAGGCTATCTGGATAGCGGAACGCTGCCCTTCGATCGGGTGGAGGCGGCCTTCGCCATTGGCGGCGGTGTCGCGAGACTGCGCGAGATTACGGTGGAGAGCCCGCGGGCACGCACGTCCGGTTCGGCAGCTTTCGATCTTGGTCGCTGGACGCTGGACGGGGACTGGTCGCTGACGGTCGATGCCGGCAAAAACGCGGTGACCGGGGCGCAGCCGCAAATCGGGGTCGTATTCTCCGGGCCGCTCGACACCCCGTCGCGCAAGCTTGATGTCGCCCCGCTTGCAGCCTTTCTGACATTGCGCGCCTTCGAGCGCGAGGTGAACCGCATCGAAGCGCTGCAGCAGGACATTATGGAGCGTGAACGATTCGCGCGCGAACTCAAGCGGTTGCGCGATGAACGCGTACGCAGGGAGCAAGAAGCGCGCGACGCCGAACAGTTGCGCCGAGCGGAAGAGGAACGACGTCGACAAGAAGCTTTGGCGGGTCCGATAGGTTCGCCCAATTTGACCAACCAGCCGACACCAACGGTATCCGGGCAGGGGGCCGCGCCTTCCACGCAGGCTTCCGGGGGGCTACCACCCCTGTCTCCGGCCAAAACATTCTCGTCATGGCCGCCGCCTAGTCCCGATAGCGGCGCGGCATCGGGTCCGCCGCTACCGCTTCGGTAAGGCGCCGGTTTGTCATGTTCAAACCTTGCGGTAATGCTTGAGTACCGCCACGCGGATCGCGGAGGCGAGATTGCCGTCACCGCGGTCACGGTCGATTTCACCGACGAGACGAGGCACGGTCAGTCCCCGGGCCTTGGCGATTTCCTCTAACGCGAGCCAGAAATCCTGTTCCAGCGCCACACTGGTTCTATGACCGGCTATGGTCAGGGATTTCTTGTCCATACGCTCTCCACCGACGGTCATGGCGTGTGGAAATACTGATTATACATCAGCGTTTCGGCGGTTACGCATCGTCCGCGCTGTTCAGCCGCGCGTCGTCGAGCTTTTTGCGAGCTGTCTCTTCAACAAGGCGATCCGCGACTTTTTCAATCTTGGTGCGGCCAAAGCGGACGCGGTTTTCCACCGCTTTATCCTTCGCGTGCTCTTTAACGCGTGCCTTGCGTGCCTTGTTAAGATTGATGATCTCGGCCACGCCTTGCAACTCCCTCAAATCTGGATTTCGCGCTCGAATTCCAACGTCGCACGATCAATGCCTCGCTGTGTGCCCTCGCCAAGCTGTCAAGCAAGACACAGCAGCGGACGTTGGCGACCGCACACACGATAGTTCGGTATCAGGGTTTCTTGCGGAAGTTATCGAGCGACAATACCGTCGCGCCCGGCGCATCGGACGTTTTATCGTCGGATTTCGCCACAAGCTTCGGTTTCGGCGCTTCGGCGCGCGTTGAGGGCTTTTCCTGGCGGGGCGCCTCGGCGGGCTTTTCCGCTATCGGCTTGATTGCTGAGGCCGGAAGGGCGGTCGGCGCCGCTGGCTCGGTTGCAACGTCGTCGGCCGATTCGCGAGCGACCTCGAACTGAAGACCAAACTGCACCGACGGATCGAAAAACCCCTTAACAGCAGAGAAGGGAACCAAAAGCTTTTCAGGAATGCCATTAAACGACAGTCCGACTTCAAGCGCCTGTTCGCTGACGGCGAGATCCCAAAACTGGTGCTGGAGAACGATCGTCATCTCTTCCGGATAGCGCTGGCGCATACGAGCGGAGAGGCGAACGCCCGGATGCTGCGTATCGAAGGAGATGAAGAAGTGATGCTCGCCGGGAAGGCCGGTGCGCGTAACTTCGCCGATCACCTTGCGAACCACGCCGCGCAAGGCCTCTTGCACCAGAACATCGTATCGAATGAGATCCTGGGTCATGCCAAACAAACGTTCCGAAACGAGAGAAAGTCGAGTGGAGGCTTCTGTTGCCAGGTGCCTCCGAACCCCGCCTGCCGGGGCTAACCGTCAGGACTTGAAACCGGAGTCAGGTACCGCTCACGCGGCAACCGCAACCGGAGCATAGTTGTCATTCGCAACTATAAATCGGCCCGATGACGGCGGAACCATGCCGGGCAAAAGAACGCTCTTTAGGCCCTCGTCGATCCTAGTTCGCCCCCGCCGAAGCCCACCGTAATCAACTAGCGATGGACTTAGGTGGAGGCGCCGGGTACCGCCCCCGGGTCCGATAGGCTTATTACAACGCCCGTTTATCGCCATAGCCGTCCGAAGACGGCGATGACGAATATAGGTCCAAGGCGCGCTTCAGGGAAGGGGGCGACGAGCCCTAACCGGACCTTAGATTCAGCGGATCGTCGGTAATTGGGGAAATCGGCTACTCGACTTCGAAACGGCGCTTTTTTGTCGCTAGTGTCTTGCCGTGTAGGTCGCAATTCACGACGATTCTTCGCGGTGAGCCTTCTCATGCAGCAATATCATGACCTTATGCGCCGTATCCTGGAAACGGGAACGCGGAAGCACGACCGAACTGGGACCGGAACCCTATCGGTGTTCGGGCATCAGATGCGGTTCGATCTGGCCGAGGGCTTTCCCTTGGTGACGACCAAGAAGCTGCACCTGAAGTCGATCATCGCCGAACTGATCTGGTTTTTGCGCGGAGACACCAACATCCGCTGGCTGAACGAGCGGGGCGTAACGATCTGGGACGAATGGGCTGACGAAAACGGCGATCTCGGCCCGGTCTACGGCCATCAATGGCGCTCTTGGCCGACGCCGGACGGCGGCGCGATCGACCAGATTGCCTGGGTGGAGAACGAGATTCGTCGTAACCCCGATTCGCGCCGCCTTGTGGTTTCCGCCTGGAACCCAGCCGATCTGCCGCGCATGAAGCTGCCGCCGTGTCACCTGATCTTTCAGTTCTATGTCGCCGACGGCCGGCTTTCGTGCCAACTCTACCAGCGGTCGGCCGATGTCTTTTTAGGCGTGCCCTTCAACATCGCTAGCTATGCGCTCCTGACGCTCATGATGGCGCAGACGACGGGTCTGGAGCCCGGCGAGTTCGTGCACACGCTCGGCGACGCGCATCTTTACTCAAACCACCTTGACCAGACCCACTTGCAGCTGTCGCGCCAGTCCCGGCCGCTGCCGACGATGCATCTCGACCCGGCGGTGACGAGCATTTTCGACTTTACGACGGACAGTTTCCGGCTCGAAGACTACGACGCTTGGCCTTCGATCGTCGCGAAGGTGGCGGTCTAAATTCATTCTGGGACGATTAACGGCCCCCACCATCATCTGGTTACGTATCAGACAATGGTGGGCGCCGTCATTGCGTATGTTACTTCCAATCCACGACCTTCTGCCGCTGCTCGCCGAGCTTCGCGATGCCCAAGTGCATGCTGTCGCCCGCCTTGAGATAGACGGGCGGCTTCATGCCGAGACCGACGCCTGGCGGTGTGCCGGTTGTGATGACATCGCCCGGGTCGAGCTGCCAGAAGCGCGAGATGTAGGCGACGCAAAAGGCCGCGCCGAAAATCATGGTGCGCGTATTGCCGGTCTGCATGCGCTTGCCGTTGACATCAAGGAACATGTCCAGAGCCTGAACGTCGCCGACTTCGTCCGGCGTGACGAGCCAAGGACCGAGCGGGCCAAAGCCGGGCGCGGCCTTGCCCTTAACCCATTGCCCGGTGCCCTCGATCTGCCAAGTCCGCTCCGACAGGTCGTTGCATACGGCGTAGCCGGCGATATGCGCGGGGGCTTCCGCTTCCGAGATCCGATAGGCCGTCTTGCCGATAACGACCGCAAGCTCCACTTCCCAATCCGTCTTGATCGACCCGGGCGGGATCATCACCTCATCGTCGGGGCCCGCGAGGCAATTGGTTGATTTGTTGAAGAGGATCGGCTCGGCTGGGATCGGCATGCCGGATTCAGCGGCGTGATCGGCATAATTGAGCCCGACGGCGATGAAATTTCCGGTTCTCGCGATGCACGGCGCAATCCGCGCGCCATCCGGCGCCTTCGGCAGGCTCATCGGATCGATCGCGCGAATGCCATCGAGCGCGGCCGGCGTCAGGCCATCGCCCTCGTAATCGGCGGCGCGACCCGAAAGGTCACGAATCGAACCATCCGGCGCGATGATCCCCGGCTTTTCCGCTCCCTTGGCGCCGAAACGAACAAGCTTCATTCTTCATGTCTCCCTAAGCGACCGTCAACGCGGCCGAATTCGCCGCGCTTTAGTCGCGGGTGCTTGCGCGCGGGATCTTGCAGGAGGTGGGGATGGCGTGCAAGGGAGGGGATGGGACTTCTGGGGTTCGTTTTTTTGTAACGACACGAATATGCTGGAGTATGGTCAAAACTAAGCTTAAAGTTCAAAGCCAATCTAGATAAGCAATGTGAGTTTGCCTAGGAAATATAGCGGGCGTTTTGTTTAACTTGTTTCGGGAGCGTTGATGTCGACGGGCGTGTTGGTTTCGATCTTGCTTGCGACCTATAACGGCTCCGGGTTCTTGCGTGATCAATTGGACTCGATTCTTAAGCAAAGTCATTCGAATTTGGAGATTATTATATGCGATGACGCATCAACCGACTCAACGTGGGAAATTTTGATGTCCTACGCGGAGGCTGATGAGCGGATAAGACTTTTTCGGAATCACGATAACATTGGTTACAATAAGAACTTCGCAAGTATGGTTTCAAAGGCGAGTGGTGAGTACATCGCGTTTAGCGATCAGGACGATATTTGGCACGTCGAAAAAATTAAAGGGGCTGACATAAGTTGATTTTTATACTTTGGCCCATTCGCGCAGCATCCTCAAGAGATTGGTTGCAGGTCGATTTTTGAAGCGCCATTCACACTCTTTCAGGAAGAGAAAAAAGTGGCTCTTCGGGATGCCATTATAGGCGGCCAGGTGCCGCTTGGCTTGGTTCCAGAAGTTCTCTATGCCGTTGATGTGGTTCCGCTCGGACGCGAATTTTTCCTCATGATTGATGCGGTCGTGGTGAAATTCTGACACGTTGAGGACGTCGTAGGATCGAAAGCTGTCGGTGTAGACGATGCTGTCAGGCACGATCCGCTCGCGAATAATTCCCATGAGAGTCAATGATTTAGTATCCTGGATCATTACCGTGTGCACCAACCCGCCCCGTTTGAGAAGGCCGAAGACGGGCACCTTCCCGGCAGCCCCTCTTCCCCGCTTGCCTTTGCGCCGGCCGCCGAAATAGCTCTCGTCAACCTCGACCTCGCCGTCGAGAAATGGGGTCTGCTCGGCGAGCTTTTCGGCAATCAACTCGCGCAATTTGTGGAAATAAAGGATAGCGGTGTTGCGGTTCACGCCGGTCAATTCGGCCGCAGTCCGTGCCGGAACACCCGCCACAAACAGTCGCAAAAGCTCCAGCTGAATACTTGGAAGGAGCCGACTTTTTCGCCTTGCCTTATCCATCTGACATAAAAAGCTTTTTCTAGCTATCTATGTCAGCCCC
>JBEINZ010000184.1:0-6566 GCA_040377825.1 Hyphomicrobiales bacterium
AGGGCGCCTATGAAACCGCGCTACAGAACGCCATCGCCGCCTACCGCGTCAAAAAACACCCGACGATCGTACAGATCTACGACGCCGGCACGCTCGACCTGATGCTGTCGGAAGCCTATGTCCCGGCGCACAAGCTGATGGCCGACAACGGTTACAAGGTCGACTGGAACGATTACGTCTCCTCCGTCGCCAATTATTACGCTACGTCGAAGGGCGAGCTTTATTCGTTCCCCTACAATTCCTCGACCGCCGTGTTCTACTATAACAAGGACGCCTTCACGAAGATCGGCAAGACCGCGGGTCCGAAGACCTGGGAAGAAGTCGCCGAGAACATGAAGCTCCTGAAGGACGCCGGCTACGAGTGCCCGATGGGTTGGGCGACCGACGACAGCTGGGCGAGCATGGAGCAGTTCTCCGCGATCCATAACCAGCCGATCGCCACGAAGGGCAACGGCTACTTTGGTCTCGACGCGGAAGTCGTCTTCAACAAGACGAAGTTTGTCGATCTCGTGAAGTTCCTGAAGGCTGCATACGATCGCGGCGAACTCAAGATCAAGATGCCGGCGACCGGCGCGAACGTCACGCAGGCCTTCGCAAGCGGCGACTGCCAGATGGTTCAGATGTCCATCGCCAGCCACGGCACCGTCACGCGTACCGCCAAGCCGGGCCTGAACTGGGACGTCAGCATGCTGCCGGTCTTCGCCGGCACCGAGCGTCGCAACAGCCTCGTCGGCGGTGCATCGCTCTGGGTTCTCCAGGGCAAATCGGCTGACGAGTACAAGGCCGCCGCGGCGTTCCTCAACTACATCGGCACCAAGGAATCGGCGCTCTGGTACTCGACCCGCACCGGCTATATCCCGGTGAAGAAGTCGGCCTACGAGTTCATGAAGGCCCAGGGCTTCTATGACAAGGCTCCCTTCAAGGGCCGCGAAGTCGCCATGGAATCGTTGCTTGCCACGCCGGTCAACGAGAACAGCCGCGGCATCCGTCTCGGCAACTTCACGCAGATCCGCAAGGAAGTGTCCGACGCCCTCAGCGACATCTTCGCCAACAAGGCGACCGTCGAAGTGGCCCTGAACGCCGCCGTCGAGCGGTCCAACACCATGCTGCGCAAGTTCGAGCGCACCTATGCCGGTAAGGCCCTGCCCTGATCCGTTGCACTGATCGCCAACATCCCGGGACGCCATGAGCGTTCCGGGCCCTCTTTCACGGCAGTCGAGACAAGGGCGGGTTGCGCATGGAAAAGCGAGTGACGTTTAAAAGCCTGGGTCTTGGCGCGCTGTTTGTGTTTCCGCAGGTTCTGCTTGTTGTCACGTTCTTTTACTGGCCGACCGTTGCCGGCATGTTCTGGGCATTCACCCTGGAGCGGCCCTGGGGTGGCGGAAACGAATTTGTCGGCTTCGATAACTTCCGCGATGTGTTTGCCGACAAAAACTATTGGGAAGCCGTTATTCGGACCCTTTACTTTACCGGGGTCACCACAACCCTCTGCATCGGTGTGGGTGGCTTTTTGGCGCTTTTGTGCGACAGGCAGCTTCGCTACTACAAATTCTATCAAACGATTTTGGTTTGGCCCTACGCTGTTGTGTCGCCGGCCGCCGCGCTTGCCTTCCGGTTCATTTTCGCGCCCGAGGCCGGCATATTTGCCGCGCTGGTAAAGCTTGATCCGCAACTCTGGAACCCGGCACAGAATGCCTACCATGCCATGACGATGATCATCGTCTGCTACTCGTGGCAGGGCATCGCTTATTGCTTCATCTTCTTCCTCGCCGCTCTGCAATCGATCCCCCGCACCGTTATCGAAGCGGCCGCGCTCGATGGCGCTGGGCCGCTCCGTCGGGTACGAGATCTTCAGATCCCGCTTCTGACGCCGACGATCTTCTTCATGCTCGTGATCATGATCACCGACAGCTTTATCAACAGCTTCAGCATCGTCGACATCATGACCGCCGGCGATCCTGCAAAGGGTACGGAGTTGATTGTCTACAAGATCTATCAAGACGGCTTCCGTGGCCTCGATTATTCGGGCGCGGCCGCACAGAGCATGATCCTGATGATAATCATGGTGGCCCTCTGCATCGTCCAGTTCCGCTTCATCGAGAAGCGGGTTCACTATACTTAATTGAGCGAGGGCTGCACGATGGTCGAACGGACGCCAATTCTAAACTTTCTGACGCAGTTCACCCTGATTTTGGCGGTGCTGATGGTGCTGGTGCCGATATGGCTGGTCTTCGTCGGCGCAACGCTCACGGTCGCGGAAATCAACAATACGACAATCAATCTCTGGCCCGGAGCCGAGTTGATCACCAACCTTCAGGAGGCTTGGGAGCGCGGCTATCTGGGCTCCCGGATGCTCAATTCCTTCGTCATGTCGATAGGTGTGGCGCTCGGTAAAATCGCCATCGCGGCGATTACGGCGTTCGGTCTGGTTTACTTTCGCTTCCCCGGCCGCACGGTCGTCTTCTGGGCGATCTTCATCACGCTTATGCTGCCGCTCGATCTGCGCATCGTTCCGACCTATGCGGTCGCGGCAAATGCCCTGTCGCCGTTCCAAAGCTTGCTGGATTTCGTGGGCATTACCGCGCTCATTCAATTGATGACAGGCATCGAACTGAAGCTCGAATGGAACCTGCTCAATTCCTATCCCGGCCTGATCCTGCCGTTGATCGCGACCGCGACGGGAACGTTCCTCTACCGCCAGTTCTTCATGACAATCCCGGACGAGCTGCTGGAAGCGGCGAAAATGGACGGCGCGGGGCCGCTGCGTTTCTTCCGCGAGATCCTCCTGCCCCTGTCGCGCGCTAACATGGCGGCGCTCTTCACCATCATGTTCCTGAGCACCTGGAATGCCTATCTCTGGCCGTTGATCGCCACGCCCGATCGCGCCGGCTTCGGCACCACCGCCGTCGTTCAACTGAAAATGCTGTCTCCTTCCGTGACCACGACAGGCGGCGGTACGCCGGACTGGAACGTGGCCATGGCCGGCTGCCTGATCGTCATGCTGCCGCCGCTCATCTTGGTGGCATTCATGCAGCGCTACTTCGTCCGCGGCCTCGTTGCGACCGACAAGTAACCGCAACCGAACTTATGAGGGCTCAACCATGGCCGATATTCGCATCTCCAGCGTCCACAAGAGCTACGGCAAGACCGCTGTCGTCCATGGCATCGATCTCGGGATCGCCAATGGCGAGTTCGTGGTGATCCTCGGGCCTTCGGGCTGCGGAAAATCGACGCTCCTTCGCATGATAGCCGGGCTCGAGGAGATCTCGTCCGGCGACATTTCGATCGGTGGAACCATCGTCAATAAGTTGGAGCCGCGCGAGCGTGGCTGCGCGATGGTGTTCCAGAACTACGCGCTTTATCCGCACATGTCGGTGGCGGAAAACATCGGCTATGCGCTGAAGGTGGCGGGCGTGCCCCGCGCCGAGCGCATGGTGCGTATCGAGAAGGTAGCCAAGACCCTGGCGATCGAGGAGTTCCTTGCCCGCAAGCCTGGCCAGCTCTCCGGCGGTCAGCGCCAGCGCGTGGCCATGGGCCGCGCCATGATCCGCGAACCGAAAGTGTTCCTCTATGACGAGCCTCTTTCAAACCTGGACGCGAAGCTTCGCGTGCAGATGCGCGTGGAGATCCGCAAGCTGCATGCCCGGCTCAGCGCGACCTCGATCTTTGTCACGCATGACCAGATCGAGGCCATGACCCTCGCGGACCGCATCGTCGTCATGAACAAGGGCGTGATCGACCAAGTCGGCACGCCGCGCGAGATCTATCAGCGCCCGTCGACCACATTCGTCGCCGGCTTCATCGGCCAGCCCGGCATGAACCTCGTCGACGGCCGTGTCGAGACCGCGTCGAACCGCATCATTCTCGCCGACGGTCAGTCCCTGCCGCTCGACCGCCACCGCTACCCGACTATCCAGGATGGTCCGATTACGGCCGGCTTCCGGGCCGAGCAACTGCGCCTCACGAACGATCCGCGTGGGATCCTGGCGACCTTTGATTTCGCCGAGGAGATGGGCTCGGCCCAACTCGTCCATGTCGAGCTCGGCGGCGACACGGTCATCTCGCACGTGCGCGGTGGCCAGGGCTTCGCGCCGCGCGCGGGTCTCAGGCTCGAAATCGACCCGGCGGACGTGCATCTCTACGACAAATCGACCGGTCGGCGCCTGGCCGAGCGCGTCGATGCCTCAAGCATCGACAACGCCGCGCCGATCCCGATGTTGGTCACGCATTGATATCCTGATCGTCGCGTTGAAGGGCGCGGGCGGTATCGCGCGCGCCTCATCCCCTCCCCGTCTCCTGTCAAAACCTCGTTTAGGATCGCGCTTCATGTCCTCGCGCCGCAACGTGCTGCTCATCGTCGTCGATCAATGGCGGGGCGACACGCTCCCAGTGCTCGGTCATCCTGTCGTTAAAACGCCGAATATTGATGCTTTGGCCGCGGAAAGCGTTGTCTTTTCGAAGCATTACACCGTGACCAGCCCATGCGGTCCGGCCCGCGCCTCGTTGTTGACCGGGCTTTATGCGATGAGCCATCGCGCCGTGCAGAATACGATCCCGCTTGATGCACGCCATACCAATCTCGCCATGGAAGTCCGCAAGGGTGGCTGGGATCCGGCGCTCGTCGGCTATACGACGACCACGCCCGATCCGCGCGAGTGGCCGGCGCTCGATCCGAGCTTCAAATATCTCGGCGACATTATGCATGGCTGGCGGCCGGTTGGGGCCTTCGAACCGCATATGGAAGCCTATTTCGGTTGGTTGGCGAGCCAGGGCTATGAACTGCCCGAGCATCGCCCCGACATCTGGCTGCCGGAGGGCGTCGCGGAGGATGATCTTGGCGCCACCACCAAGCCGGCGCGCATCCCCGCGCATCTGTCGGATTCCGCTTGGTTCACCGAGCGCGCGCTGACTTACTTGCGCGGCGCCGGTGATCGGCCGTGGTTCCTGCATCTTGGCTACTATCGGCCGCATCCGCCCTTCGCGGCGCCCGCGCCTTATCACGACATGTATTCGGCCGCCGATGTCGCCGATCCGATCCGCGCGCCGCAATGGCAGGACGAGGCCGGGCAGCATCCGCTGCTCGACTACTATCTCGGCCATATCGGCCGGAAGAGCTTCTTTGAGAATGGCAAGGGCCTCGCCCGCGAAATGAGCGTGGATGAAGTGCGCCAGATGCGCGCAACCTATTATGGGCTGATTTCCGAATGCGATGCGCAGATCGGCCGGGTCATCGCGCACTTAAAGGAAACCGGACAGTGGGACGATACGCTCGTCATCCTGACGTCTGATCACGGCGAGCAGCTTGGCGATCACTACCTGCTCGGCAAAACCGGGTATTTCGACGAGTCCTTCCATATTCCGCTGATGATCCGGGATCCCGGGGAGCGCGCGAAGGACACACGTGGACTGGTCGTCAAAAGCTTCACCGAATCCATCGACGTGATGCCGACCATACTCGATTGGCTCGGCCTGGACATCCCACGCGCGGTCGACGGGCATTCGCTGCTGCCCTTCGTCCACGAAGGCACCGCGCCTTCGACATGGCGCAAGCATGTCCATTACGAATACGACTTCCGAAACGTCTTCTATTCCAAGCCCGAGGACGCGCTCGGGCTGAAAATGGACGAATGCTCGCTCGCCGTGATTGAGGACGAGAACGGAAAATACGTTCACTTCACCGCACTGCCGAACCTGTTCTTCGATCTGAAGACCGACCCGGGCCAATTCGCGGATCGTGCTTCCGATCCCGCCGCGCGCGAGCAAGTGCTGGCCTATGCGCAGGCCATGCTCACCTGGCGCATGCGCTACGCAGACCGGACGCTGACCGGGTTTGCGTCGTCGCCGGAAGGGTTGCAGAACCGCAAGAGCTGATTGAAGAGGGCGGCGGGGGAAATTCCCACCGCCCTTTCCCAGCTTACCCGCCGTACTTCTCCAGGAATGCCTCGATCTCGAGCCCTCTGAAATCGGGAAGCGCCAAGCGCAGCTTTTCGTGATCCCAATCCCACCATGCCAGCGCCTGTAGGCGATCGGCTATGTCTTTTGGAAAGCGCTCGCGGATCGGTTTTGCCGGCGTGCCGGCGACGATCGTGTAAGGCGGCACGTCCTTCGAGACGACGGCGCCGCCGGCCACGACCGCGCCGGTGCCGATCGTCCGCCCCGGCAGAATGATCGCGCCGTGGCCGATCCAAACGTCATGGCCGATGACAACCGGGTGGGCACGGCGCCAGTCGAAGAACGCGGCTTCGTCGGCCTCGCCCTCGAAATACGCCGACGCACGATAAGTGAAATGCGCCTGCGTTGCGCGGTGCATCGGATGATTGCCCGGATTGATCCGCGTCATCGCCGCGATCGAGCAGAACTTACCAATGGTCGTGTAGATGATGCTGGAATCATTCACGACATAGGAGTAGTCCCCCATCGAACTTTCGACAAAGGACGTCCGCGCGCCGATCTCCGTGTAACGGCCGAGGACAGCATCGCGAACATTCGCCGATGAGTCAATCAACGGCTGAAGTCCCAATTTCTTAGACAAGCGCATACCCCCCTCTTAGCAACTCCATATCGAC
>JBEINZ010000128.1:0-8864 GCA_040377825.1 Hyphomicrobiales bacterium
CGCGGTTTCCGATCCTCGGAGAAAGGCGTTCGCAGAAGGCCGGTCTGCTCTCCGGCGGCGAACAACAGATGCTCGCTATTGCCCGCGTGCTGATGGCCAAACCGAGATTGCTGTTGCTTGATGAACCTTCGCTTGGGCTCGCGCCCAAACTGATTGGCGTGGTGTTTCGCCTCGTCGAGGCCCTGCGTCAAGAGGGTCTCACCATCCTCTTGGTCGAACAGAATGTGCGCCAGTCCCTCGCTATTGCCGATCAGGGGGCAGTGCTTGCCAATGGCCGGCTCAGCGCAATCGGTCCTGCCGCTGTCATCGCCAAAAGCGATATGATACGCAGTGCTTACTTGGCAGCTTAGGAGCCGTTGATGGATATCGTGCTCCAGCAGATCGTCAATGCCGTCAGCCTGGGTAGCATTTATGCACTGCTGGCGCTTGGGCTCGCCGTGGTCTTCTCGATCATCGGGCTGATCAATTTCGCGCATGGCGAAGTGATGACCATCGCCGGCTATGGCGCGTTATTCGCGCTGACATTGGCCTCGCCGCTGCTGGCTGTCATAGCCTTTGCGATCATTGCCGCGGTGCTGGCTTCGCTCGCCATGGAGCGGATCGCCTTTCGGCCCTTGCGTGGCAGTGATGTGACAACGTTGCTGATCACAAGCTTCGCAGTGAGCGAAGTTATTAAGGTTCTGCTGCAGAACGGAATTTCGGCGCGTGTGCAGGCCGTGATCCTCCCGGACTGGCTTTCTTCCACCGTCACGCTGGGGCCGATCCATATCGGCATGGCGCCGCTGTTGTCGATCCTTGTCACCCTCGCGGCACTGCTTGGCCTTGGCTGGTTCCTCACCAACACAATGGTAGGGCGGGCCATGCGCGCCGCAGCGGAGGATTTCGGCATGCTGCGGGCCGTGGGCATGCCGGCCAACCGCATCGTTGCTACTGCCTTTGCCGTGGCGGGCGTGTTGGCCGCCATCGCGGCGATGATCTGGGTTTCGCTCCGTGGCTCGGTCGATCCGCTTATGGGGTTCGTACCAGTTCTCAAGGCCTTTATCGCCGTGGTCCTCGGCGGGCTTGGCAGCCTGCCGGGCGCCGTTGCAGGAGGGTTCTTGCTTGGCTGTATCGAGGTTGGCCTACAGGCGACCATTCCAGCGTCCGCCGCACCCTTCCGCGACGCCATCGCGCTGGCACTGGTCGTTGCCGTCTTGCTGATCCGGCCCGACGGTCTGTTGCCGGCGGTCTCCGGAAAGCGGAGCTGAGAAACAGATGGCGCTGGCCCATGAAGAGAAGGGGCCTGTTATACCTGCCGGGTAACGAGCATTTTGGCAAATTATTCCGAGGAACCTCGGTGGCAATGCGATGTCCAAGCGGCGCCCTTTTAACCATCGCTGGTTTTGATCCAGACCCATGGGTTTAAACCGCGCCCCGTGTTTGCCGGAGACGTTCGTTTGTTGGACTTGGTCATGACGAGCAAGACGCATCTGATCAATCGTCTCACCATCTTCGTGCCAATCAGCTGGTATTGCCGCAAAAAGGCCACCAACCAGAACTCGCCAAACATCAACGCCTGTGGGCAGTTCTCGCGCGCGGATCAGGCCAAGCTGAACGGACCCATCCTGAACCGCCTCGACGATTTGGCCGGCGTTCGGCAGGGTCAAGGCGAGTTGCAGATCAGGAGTTAACACTCGAAACGCCGTCAAAATGGGTTGGATGTAACCGAACGACAAAGCCAGATCCAATCCCACCACGAGGCGATCGGCCTTTGCCGGCAGGCACGATCGAGCCTTCAGCGAAAGTCCGTCGACTGCGTCGAGAAGCGAGTTAACTTCGGGCGTCAAATGTTCGCCAACCAGCGTCATCAACCTCGCACCGGTTGACCGCCGATCGAAAAGCCTAGCGCCGATGCTGTTCTCAAATTCTTGAACATTGCGACTGATCGCCGATTGCTGCAAACCGAGTCATTCACCTGCGGTCCGGAAACTGCCCGCCTCGACGTCGGCGATCACGTCACGCCTCTGAGGTAGAGAAACCGCCATCATCCACCTGATCGCTCAATTTTTTGCGCCGTCCAATCTCGGATCGTTTGGTCAGTTTGTAGAGCTAACATGGCAAAAATTGTATGTGTCTGACCGCGACGCGCATTTCCGAGCGGTCATTCGCTATCATATCGACGACGTAGTCCGCAGGTTCAGCATCCGCTGAAACATTCCATCGATGGCCGCAAGCGGGAATGCCCTAATTGATCTTCGCGGGTCTTCATTTTCAGATTTGCATTTTGTCTGCTTGTCTTCGAACATTTGGGGGTAGCGAATTGCAGATCGGACTTTGAGGGCCCATGATCTAATTCAGGCCATCGGGCAAGTTTTCATTGTTTGGAACAGCTGATGGTGCCCGGCTCATCGCGCTCGAAATTGTGGATCCGATAGCTTCGGAAGCCATGCGAAGCGGATCGTTGTCCAAATGAGCGTATCGCGCCGTTGTTGCGGACTGGCTGTGACCCAGCAGTTTAGCGATAATGGGTGGGCCCATGCCGCTGCCAGCGCCAACGCTTGAAAAGCTGTGACGAAGATCATGGATACGCAGCCGTACCAGGCTTGCGGCCTTTGTCACAAGCGCCCATGGGCGCTTCAGATCAATTCGGGGCTTTTCAACGGTCCTGCTGTCGGCGTCGACATCCGCAGGTATGGCAGGGGTCAGCCGATGACCGCGATCGTATCGCCCATCCGCAGGGTCTGGCCCTTGCCGCATCTGATCTCGGTGACGGTCCCGGCGACGGGCGCGACAATGTCCATTTCCATCTTCATGGACTCCACGACCACGATCGGCTGCCCTGCCTCGACCCGCTCGCCTTCGGCCGCCAGGATCTTCCAGACGGTGCCGGAGACATGGGCCGATACGGCCGTTGCACCAGGGGGCAGCGCGTTGCCAAGGCCGAGTGCGGTTGCGCCATCGTCGGAGGTAAAGCTGTCAAGCCCGCGTGCCTTCCAGTCGGCCCGTTCGAGCTCGAAGGCGGCCTGCTGGCGTGCCTTGAAGGCGGCAATCGCGGTGTCATTGTCGGCCAGGAAGCGGGCGTAGTCGCGGAAAGAAAGGGTGGTTTCCTCGATCTTCAGCGAATAGCGGCCGTGGGGAAACGCATCGCGCGCGTCCGCAAGGTCTGCCTCGCTGACTGGAAAGAAGCGTATCCGGTCGAAGGCCCGGAGCAGCCAGGGATGACCGGGGATGAATTCCTTCGTCTGCCGCCAGGCGTTCCACATCTGGATGGTCCGGCCGAACAGTTGGTAACCGCCCGGCCCTTCCATGCCGTAGACGCAGAGATAGGCACCGCCGATGCCGACTGCGTTCTCCGGCGTCCAGGTGCGGGCCGGATTGTATTTGGTCGTTACCAGCCGGTGGCGCGGATCGATCGGGGTGGCGACCGGCGCCCCCAGATAGACGTCGCCTAGGCCCAGCACCAGGTAGTCGGCGGCAAAGACGATGTCGCGGACCTCGTCGATGGAGCCAAGTCCATTGATGCGCCGAATGAATTCGATGTTGTCAGGGCACCAGGGCGCATCCGGCCGGACCAGCTCCTGATACTTGCGCATGGCCAACTGCACCGACGGGTCGTTCCACGATAGCGGCAGATGCACGATGCGCGACGGCACCGTGACATCTTCGGCCGCCGGCAGCGTTGCCTCGATCTCGGCGAGCACGGCGATGAGCCGGCTGCCGCTCAGGATGCTGCTGTCGAAGTGCACCTGCAGCGAGCGGATGCCGGCGGTCAGTTCGATGATGCCGGGCAAGTGCCGCACCGAAAGCGCCGACGCCAGCAGATGAATCCTCAGCCTTAAGGCCAGATCCAGCGTCATCGGCCCGTATTCCACCAGCAGGTTGTCGTCGCCGGCGCGTCGGTAGACCACCGGCACGGGGCCGTTCAGCCGCGTCGCCAGGATCGGGCTTTGCACGCTGCGGCCATTGGCAAGCGATAGTCCGGCCAGCGGCGTCGATGATGCGCGCGTGGTGTCGACAAAGCCTTCGGCAGGCACGAAGCGCACGCTGTCGCCCGGCTTCATCTGGCCGATCATCCAGAGATCGTCATTGGCGATGACCACGGGGCAGACGAAGCCGCCGAGGCTGGGTCCGTCCGGACCGAGGATGATCGGCATGTCGCCCGTGAAATCGATGGCACCGATGGCGTAGGCGGTGTCATGGATGTTGGACGGGTGCAGCCCAGCTTCGCCGCCGTCCTTGCGCGCCCAGCGCGGTCGTGGCCCGATCAGGCGCACACCGGTGCGGGCGCTGTTGAAATGCACATCGTAGTCGGCAGTGAACAGGTCCTCGATGTCGGCCGGATCGAAGAAATCCGGTGCGCCGTGCGGTCCTGAGCGGACCGTTACGTCCCAGCGCCGGCCAATCTGCGGTAGGGTATCGGTTGCGGCCGGCTGCGCCGCGCCGACCGGGCCAACCGCGATCTTCAGCACGTCGCCGGCCCTGAGCGTGCCGGTGGCATGGCCACCGAAGCGGCCGAGCGCGAAGGTCGCCTTGGCGCCGAGGGTCTCCGGCGCATCGATACCGCCGGCCACGGCCAAATAGGTGCGTTGCCCCGGTCCGTCGATAGAACCGATTGCCAGCGTCTGGCCGCTCGCGACCGCAACCGGCTCGAAATAGGGCAGGGGACGACCGTCCAGCAACGCGGTCATGCGCGCGCCGGAGAGCGCAATCGTCGCCGGCGCATGGAAGCGCAGGGTCGGGCCGGTCAAGGTCATTTCCAGTACGGCCGCGTGCTCGTCGTTGCCGACGATTGCGTTGGCCAGCCGGTGCGAGCGGGAATCCATCGGTCCAGATGGTGGCACGCCGATGGGCCACAGGCCGAGCCGGCCGGGCCAGTCCTGCAGGCTCGACTGCGTCCCCGGCGCCACAACCTCGATGGCGCGAGAGGCAAAGGCAAACCGCTTGAGGACATCGGTCGCGACCCGACCGCTGGTGAATTCGGGTGTCGCGGCAATGGCCCTGAGGTAATCGAGATTGGTTTCCAGCCCATGGATGGCGGTTGCGGCGAGGGCGGCCTGCAGCCTGTCGATCGCCTCGACGCGGGTTGCGCCCGACACGATCACCTTGGCGATCATCGGATCATAGTTGGCGCCTATGTCCGTCCCGACCTCGATCCACGTATCGACGCGGGCGCCTGGCGGCCAGTCGAGCGCGGTGACCAGTCCCGTCGACGGGCGGAAGTCGGCCTGTGGGTTCTCCGCGTAGATGCGCACCTCCACCGCTGCCCCAAGCGGAGACAGATCCCGCACCGGTGGCACGAATTCGCCGGCCGCCTGCAGCACCATCCATTCCACCAGATCGATGCCGAAGACGGCTTCCGTAACCGGATGTTCGACCTGCAGGCGTGTGTTGACCTCTAGGAAATAGAAATCCTCGCGCGCCACATCGTAGATGAACTCGACGGTGCCTGCGGATTCATAGGCGACCGCTTCGCCAAGCCGCCGCGCTGCTGCATGCATTCGTTGCCGGATCGCATCCGAAAGTCCGGGTGCCGGCGTTTCCTCGACGACCTTCTGATTGCGCCGCTGCAGCGAACAGTCCCGTTCACCGAGCGTCAGCACACGACCGTCGCCGTGGCCGAAGATCTGCACCTCGACATGGCGTGCCTCGGAAACGAAGCGCTCGAGGAACACCCGCGCGTCGCCGAAACTGGCGCCGGCCATGCGCTGCACCGTATCGAATTTTGCGATCAGCTCGGCGTCGTCATGGCAGAGCTGCATGCCGATGCCGCCGCCGCCGGCCGTGCTCTTCAACATGACCGGATAGCCGATCGACGCCGCCGCCGCGATGGCGTCTGCGCTTGACGCGAGAAGCCCGCTGCCGGGCAACAGCGGAATACCGCAGGTGGCGGCAATGTCGCGCGCCGTATGCTTCAGCCCAAACCCGCGCAGATGCTCCGGTCGCGGTCCGATGAAGCGGATGCCCTCGGCGGCCAGCCGCTCGGCAAAGCCGGCATTTTCCGACAGGAATCCATAGCCGGGATGCACGGCGTTGGCGCCAGTGGCACGGCAGGCGGTAAGGATGGCCTCGACGTTGAGATAGCTGTCCTTGGCCGGTGGCGGACCGACACGCACGGCCTCATCTGCGTCGAGCACCGGTCGGGTGAACCGGTCGGCGTCGGAATAGACGGCAACCGAGGCGATCCCCATCCGGCGCAAAGTCCGGATGATCCGGCCGGCGATCTCGCCCCGGTTGGCAATCAGTACCTTGGTGAACATGGGCTACACCGTCGCCGTATCGAACACGAGGACCTGGACCGGGGTCGGGTTGAAGCCGTTGCAGGGATTGTTGATCTGCGGACAGTTGGAAATGACGGCGATCACGTCCATTGTCATCAGGATGTCCACATGATCACCGGGGTGCGATACGCCATCGACGATGGCAAGCTTTCCGTCCGGCTCGATCGGTACGTTCATGAAAAAGTTGATGTTGGGCACGATGTCGCGCTTGGTCATGCCGTGCTTGGCGACTTCAAGGATGAAGTTCTCCCGGCAGGCATGCATGTAGCGGGTCTGGTGGCCGAAGCGGACTGTATTGGCCTCGCAGCTGCAGGCGCCGGCTGACGTATCGTGGCGGCCGCAGCTGTCGGCGATGACCACGCCCATCGAGCGGCCCTGGCTTGAGATCAGCCGCGTACCCGTCGTCACATAGGGCGATGCCTGCATCAGGATCGTATCCTGCGCGCTGTAGCGCTCGGATGTGTCGGCGGCATTGTAGAACAGCGTATCCACGGCCTGGCAGCCTTCGAGATCGACGATCCGGAGGATTTCGCCCTTGCGGATGAGGCGCGACCACGGCCGATTGGCCGGGATCGTGAAGTCATAAACAGGCTCGACGGTATTCAGCCCCGGGGCGGCGAAGAACGGCTTGCTGTCGGTGGCCTGGACGGTCGGTTCAGTCATGGCGCGCTCCTCAGGCCTGCACATAGAGTTCATTGTTGTCGAAGCCGCGACGGGCTTCGGGCGTGGCGGTCCGGCACAGATCGTTGGGTGCCGGCTCAGGTTGACGGAACACGATGGCGTCGATCGGGCCGGGTGCGAACTCCGCATCGGGTGCCAGCGGATGCGGGCAGTTGGAGACCGCGACAATCAGATCCAGTTCGGCGCGCAGGTCGACGAACTCCCCCAGCCTGACTTTCGCGCCGTCGCGCCAAGCGGCTGTTGCGCCGGCCACGGCGACGGGGGCGAAAAAGGTCATCACCGGCGCCAGATCGCGGGCGCCAAGCCCGTGCTTGCCGGCGGCGAGCAGCATGTTCTCGCGGGTCGAGCGCAGCGCTGGATCGCCATACTTGCGGGCATTCGACGCCGGGGTCGAACCGCCGACGATGGTGTCATGGGCGCCGCTGGTATCCTCAACGATGGAGAACAGCACGCGGCCCATGTCCGAAAACAGCAGCCGGCCCTTGCGCAACTCGCTGGTCCACTGCAGCTTCACCGTATCGGCGCTGTTGTAGCGCTCGCTCGTATCCGCGGCATTCCAGGCAAACAGCGACACGCCTAGCGTCGCCGACGTGTTCAGGAGCCGCAGCCCCTCGCCGCGCCTGAGTGTCTTGGTCCAGTACCAGCCGCCCGGGATCGTCTCGCGATGCCGGATATCGGCAGGCATGATGGGAGCGGCGTCAAGCGCGGTCGGGGGCGGCAACACCAGTGGTGAGACGTCCGCTGCGGCGACCATCAATTCGTCATAGCGCGCCCGGTTGGCCGCGATCATGTCGGAAACAGCCGCCTCGCTCGATGCACGACTTTGATAGGGCAAGGACATAGCGTGATTTCACCTTCTGGAGTGGAACGCGTCGTTGCATTATGCACAATTGTCAAATGTTGACAATTATTGATCCTCGCGGTAGCGTTTCTTCGACCGAGGTGCGTACCGTGCTGGGCTCCGTCAAGGCCTTTTTGGGAGAAGTCTCATGGCAAGCGATGATCATAAGTGCAGTTCCGACGCTGTTAATCGCCGCAGCGCTCTCAAGCAGTTGGGTGGCGCTACGGTCGCTGCGGCCGGTTTCGCCAGCCCCTTTATTTGGACCAGGGCGGCGCAGGCCGCGGAAACGGTGAATGTTCTGGCGTTTGGCGGATACGAAGAACCGGGGATGCTGGAGGGTTTCCAGGCGTCGACGGGAATCAAGGTCAACCTGAAGATTCACGACGGTTCCGACGAAGAGATGATCGCGTTGGTAAAGTCGTCCGCGCCGGGGACTTTCGACGTCATCACGCCAACGAGTGCTTATATTCCCAAAGCCGCATCAGATGGAATGCTTCTTGAGCTTGATCCGAAGGCCTATCCCCTGGGGGACTATTTCGATCTTATCGCCAAGTGGCCGCCAGTCTCTAAGGATGGCAAGCTATATGCGATCGTCAATCGGTTCGGCTATTACGGTCTCACGTACAACTACAAGAAGCTATCGGAAGCGGATGTATCCAGCTTTTCGGTCCTCTTCGATCCGAAGCTGAAGGGGCGGATCGCGCTCTTTGATTGGTTCCTGCCAAATATGGGATGTCTTTCGAAATATCTTGGCAACAAAAATCCATACGATCTCGATACCGCAGCTTTCGCGAAGCTCGCCGAAACGCTCAAATCACTCCGCCCTCAGGTTGGCCTCATAGGCAATACATCGCAGATCATCCAGGCGATGGCTGGAGGCAGCTATGATATTGCTATTGCGGGTGAATGGGTTCAGGCAGGCATGTACTCCGACGGCCTTCCGTTCAAGGCGCTGGTTCCAAAAGAAGGCGGTGTGACATGGGATCAAGCGGTTTGCATTGCCGCTAATACACCCCGCGCAGGTAACGCGATAAAATTCGTCCAGTATGTCTGCGGGCCAGAATTCCAAGCTAAGCTCGCTGTAG
>JBEINZ010000015.1:0-26989 GCA_040377825.1 Hyphomicrobiales bacterium
CTGCGGTAAACTTGCTATAACTATTTGTTTATATTGCATGACTCGAACATGCAAACAGAAGCATCACGAGCGGAACACGACCGAATGGCGGTGTTCGAAGCCGTGATTCACAAGTTCGGCGTCGATTTTTCCTGTCGATGCTGTCCGAAATGCTGCTGCGACTAGGATTAAGGCAGAGGTATCCTCTAGCCCGAGATTTGTGATCCGATAAGTCGGCTTTCCACGCGCAATCAAGCAAGCATTGACGGGTCCCAAACACCCATTCAGACAATCGACGCGCCGGACGAACAAATCCGCGCCCGTGGCGGTTACATGAGCCTCCACGGAGCGCGCGAATCGTTCACCCGCGCAAGGCGAGCCCTGCTCTTGCGCCGCGAAACGGTCGCAGGATGCGCAAATATAGACGATCGATTTCATTATACCTTATTAAACGAAGCTTTCGAACAAGAACATAGGGGAGCGTCGTAAACTTAGATGTCAGTTTCGCGGGGAGATACAAGACGCCCCCGACCTATGATCGCCTATTGGTCGCGCTCACGTTACCAATGCAAACGCAAACGGAATGATTGGTGCTTGATGCCTATGGCATGGTACATCAAAAAGACGTACCATGCCTGCCGACTACACCAAAAACTACTTTGTAACCTCAGTCCAAATTGCCGTATAGAGTTCAACGACCTCTGGCGGACAGGCAAGCACGAAGTATCCCTTCGTACCCTGCGGCAAGGTTAGTTCCGGTGCGTCTTTCATATCGGCTGGGAGATACTTTTCCGTCCCGAGAATGCCCGCGGAATAGCGCGCGAATGCGGTGTTCATCGCGGCATTTTCCGGATCCATGATAAAGTTCAGGAAGGTCTTTGCATTCTCGACATTCTTCGCGTCTTTCAAAAGCATGACTTGATCCATCCAAAGTAGATATCCCTCCTTCGGATAGCCGTAAATTACATCGGGGTTTTGGAGCCTCGCGCGGAATGATCCGCCATTCCAATTTGTGCCCGCGGAAAAGTCACCTTTCGAGTATTTCTCCATCGTGCCATAATCCATGGAGATCCAGGACGGTTTTGCCGCTAACAAAGTCGCAGACACCTTCTTCAGAATCTCTTTGTCGCCCGTACAAATCTGACCACCGTGATAGAGGATTGCAGCAGAAATGACGTCGGTCATTTCCGGAATAATGTTAATCTTTCCCTTCAGCTCAGACGGTGGATCGAAGACGATTTTCCAAGTGTTTGGGTCACCTTTATAGACAGACTTGTTGACTGTTACACCTGTGGTTCCCCATTGCCACGGAACCGAATACTTCCGACCAGGATCGTAGACGACGTTGAGCCATCGCGGGTCCATATTTTTGAAATTCGGCATTTTGTCGAGCCCGGGTTGAACGACGAGCCCTTGTTCAATGTAAACTGTAACAAAGTTGGCCGATGGAACGACAAGGTCGTAGCCGTGACCGCCGGCTTGAATTTTGGCGAGTGCGGTATCGTTCGAATCGTAATCAGTGATGTTGACCTTGATGCCCGTTTCTTTTGTGAACTTCGCGATCATCTCGAGGGACGTGTAATTGCCCCAGTTGTAGAGATTAAGTTCGCTTTGCGCGGACACAGCCGCTACGGATGCGAGCATCGCTGTCGCGAATGTTCCAGCTATCAGTTTAATGTTCATGTGATTGCTTCCTTCCCTTTGGAGAAACAACGGATCATTCGTTTGGTTCATTCCTTTTTCCGATTGAGGAAAAAGAAACACGTGACAACAATGACAGACAGCAGCAAAAACATTGCCGATATTGCGTTCAGTTCAGGCGATACGATGCGCCGGAACTGCCCAAGCATGTAAGTCGGTAACGTATCTTGACCGCCCGACTTGATAAACTCGGTAATGACGACCGTATCCAATGATGTAACAAAGGCCAGCATTCCTCCGGCCATGATGGCCGGCCACAGGATCGGCAGTGTGACGTGCCGAAATGTCATCCATGGGGTGGCGTAGAGATCGGCGGCCGCCCGCTCGAGGCTAAGATCCATGGTCTCGAGTCGTGCGCGGATGGGCAAGTAAGCGAAAGGAATACAAAACGCTGTATGGGCGGCGAAAAGATAACCAAGACCATTGTAACCAGACCAAATCTTCACTTGCGCAAAACAAATCAGGAGCGCGACGCCGGTGACTATTTCCGGGACCATCAATGGCAGATTTATGAAAGAATAGATGAAGCGCATCCCTCTGAACGGTGAAGTGCGTGTCGTGGCCAAAGCCGCCGCCGTCGCCAGAATTGTGGAAACAATCGCCGCAAAGGCGCCAATCTCCAAGGAACGGATGGAGCTAGAGATGACCTGTTGATTGTTCCAAGCCTGCCAATACCATTTCAGCGAGAGCCCTTCCCATCTTGCAATACCAGGCCCTGCATTAAACGAGTAGATCACAAGAATTAAGATGGGTGCATAAAGCAAAGTAAATGTTACAAAGGTAATGCCGGCAAAACCGGGCATGGCCTTTACCGAGAATTGATTTCGCCGTCGATCAAACATGTTGTGCGGCCCTGCCTTGATTACGGACGTAAACGAGCAACGCCACCATCACGATCGCCATTAGCGTGATCGACAGCGCCGCGCCAAGAGGCCAATTGCGGCCTTGCCCGAACTGAAACTCAATCAAGTTTCCAAGCATCATGCTGCGCCCACCGCCAAGAACACGGGGTACAACGTAGCTTCCGAGCGCGGGAATGAAAACGAGGATCGAGCCAGCCACGATGCCGGACTTCGTAAGCGGGAGGATCACCCGCCAAAGCACTTGCCATTTATTTGCATAAAGATCGTAAGCGGCCTCGACATAACGGAAATCGAGCTTTTCCAAACTGGCGTAGATCGGCAATACCATCAAGGGCAGGAAGACGTAGAGCATCCCAAGCGCGATCGCGAAATCGCTGAACAACATTTGAATCGGCCTGTCGATAAGACCGAGGCGAATTGCCCATGTATTGATAAAGCCTTCGTTGCGGATCAGTTCCATGATCGCAAATGTTCGAATTAACAAATTAGTCCAGAATGGTATTGTAATCAGAAACAACCAAAGGTCTCGTCTGTTCTCAGGTCGCGTCGCAATGAAGTACGCGACCGGGAAACCAAAAATCAGGGCAAGTATCGTTGTATAGAACGCGAGGCTTACCGACCGCCACAGAATCGCCAGATGGGCGTCCGCGAGTTCAACTGTTCCCTCAAAAATATTGACTTTGAAGAAGACCTTGAACCAGCCGTCCGTGGAGAAAATCCAGGCAACACCGCCGACGTTCCCCGGTTTTAAGAACGAATAGGTCAACATGACCGCCAAGGGGCCAACTGCGAATAAAAACAGCACAAGCAGCGCCGGCGTCGTCAACAACCAACGATAACGAACATCTCGACTGCGCGCCGCCCGCTCGATTGCCGTTTGACTATTGACGGCTTCGCTCTGCGCCATACGATCAGCTCCTCAAAACCTGGGCGGCGCCGTCGCAGAACGCCACGCCACAGGCCTGACCGAGTTTCCAGCTATCAGCGCGCCCGGCCCGGCTCTGCTGACGGACGACAAAGGCGGAGCCATCTTGAATTTTCAGGTGATAGTGAGTGTCGGTTCCGAAATAGACGATGTTTTCGATCCGACCAGTCAGGTCAGCGCGGCTCTCGCCGCTGACCAACTCAGCCTGTTCCGGGCGCACCACGATCGTAACGGCTCCGCTTGGCCGCGCATCTTCTGGTAAGCCGGCATTGACGATAGCACCAGACGCCAGCTTGATTTTCGCGCAATCACCGTCAAGCGTGACGATCTCCGCCGGTAGAAAATTTGTGTCGCCAATGAAGTTTGCAACGAACCGATCATTCGGATGGTCGTAGATCTCGCGAGGGGTCCCGATCTGAAGCATCTTGCCCCTCGACATCACGGCGATGCGGTCGGACATTGTAAGGGCTTCTTCCTGGTCATGCGTCACAAATATAAAGGTGATGCCCGTCTCGCCCTGTAAGCGCTTCAACTCAATCTGCATTTCCTTCCGCAGTTTTAAATCCAAGGCCGACAGCGGCTCGTCCAGCAACAGAACTTTGGGCCTCGGCGCCAAAGCGCGGGCAAGCGCGACGCGCTGTTGCTGCCCACCTGAGATTTGGGAAACGCGCCGGGTCGCCAATTCCTCCATCCGAACCAGCCGGAGCATTTCGCCGACGGTCGCGCGAATTTCGTCCTTCGGTTTGCGCAGCATTTCCAGCCCGAAGCCAATATTCTCGGCGACTGTCATATGCGGGAAAAGTGCATAGTTCTGGAAGACGGTATTGATCGGGCGCTTAAAGGGCGGCAAGGCCGATATATTCACACCGTCCAACCAGATTTCACCTTCGCTTGGATGATCAAATCCGGCGATTATTCTAAGCAGCGTCGTCTTTCCGCAGCCCGAGGGGCCGAGCAAAGTAAAAAACTCGTTTTGCCTAATCGCCACCGATATTTGATCAAGAGCAGCAAAGCGGTCGGCTCCAATGCCGAACACTTTCGAAACGCTCCGAATATCTACGGCTGTCTGCTCCATACCCTCAATCACGTTCGACATAAGCTCCGCCTGTGCCCCTTCATCTTGGCAACTTTTGGCCGCGAAATCCCGAGTTCAATGCGTTCCTGCCCATTTGACAAGCCCTGCCGAAGGCAGAGGCGCCACAATAATTGGGCTGTAAGCCTAAATTTCAGGCTTCGAAGGTCACTTTACCTCCACAAATTGTGTAAACGGGGGTCAAAAGGTTGAGCGCGCTCGGGTCGGTCGCCTCGATGTCTCCACTCAAGACAACGATGTCGGCGAGCATTCCCGCCTTTAGCGTACCCTTGCGATGGTCCATGAACTCCGCATAGGCCCCATCGCGCGTATAACCGGCGATCGCTTCCATCAGCGTTTGACTCTGATCAGGATCGGTCGGCGACCAACGCTGACGGATCATCGAGGCCTGTATCCCAGCGATGGGATCGATTGGAGAGACCGGCCAGTCCGACGCAAAGCAAAGGCGCGCGCCAGCATTCCTGAGGCTACGCCAAGCATAGGAGTTTGGCCAGCGCGCCGGCCCGATGCGCGAAATCGTGGGCTCCAGCGGCAGCCCCATCGATCCCGGCGGATGTGGCGGCTGCATCGAGCAAATCACGCCCAATTCCGCAAATCGGGGCATGTCCTTCGGCAAGACCACCTCGATATGCTCGATGCGATGGCGCGAGTCGCGCCGACCGTTAACCCGCGCCGCGGCTTCGTAACCGTTAAGCACTGCATGCACAGCACCGTCGCCGATCGCGTGGACCGCGATCTGTAGGCCGCGGCGGTCGATTTCGGTTGCAACTTCTTTAAAGTGGTCCGGCGTGAACAAAGGCTCGCCCAACCAATCCGGGCGGTCGGTGTAAGGCTCAGCCATCACCGCCGTCCAGCTGTCGAGAACGCCGTCGTAGAAGACCTTAACCAAGCCCGACGATAGCCACTCGGACTCATAGTCCCGGGCCATTTCGGAGGCCTTCTCAAGACTGTCCAGGGACATGAAATTCTTGAAATGAAACGGGATTTGTACGCGCGCGGCGAGCCCGCGCTCGGCTTGGATCGCCGCAAGCAATTGTAACTGGTAATGATTGCCATCCATGTTCTGGATCGACGTAATGCCATGTCGGGCGCAATGTTCGAGCCCCATCTGCATGATCGCCAGATCCTGCGCCCACTCGGCGGGTGTCGGCCAGACATCAGGCTCTCCGCCCGTGGCCAAACCGAGCCGCGCGCGAAGGCCGCCCGATACCTCCAGCAAGGGCCCGAAGGCTTCCCCTTCGCGCAGTTCCCCCGCCGCAAGCCCGTCCGCGCCCATGACAACCTCGTTGCCGGGACCAACGGCCCGTCCGTTGATGAGGCCGGCAAGTTCCAGGGCCTTGGTATTCGCCCATATCGTGTGATGATCCGGAGCCACCATGGCAAACGGCCGATCCGGTAGGATCTGGTCGAGGTGATGCCGCGTCACGCGTTCGGCGACAGACAGGATCGTATAGTCCGCCGCTTGCGCCATCAGCACGGTTTTATCGGGATTGGCGGCCGCATAGGCGCGGACGTGGTCGCGCAAAGCGTCGAAGCCCGTTACGCCGTAAAGCTGCAGATGGTCGAGCTCCGCCGCGCCAGCGAAGAGATGCATATGGCTTTCGATGAAGCCAGGCAGCACGCTCCCTCCGGCGGCATCGATGACCCTGGTTGCCGGCCCCTTGAGCACGAGGACATCGTCTTTCGACCCGAGATGGAGGATCTCCCCGCCGGCGACCGCCACCGCCTGGGCCTTTGGATTGTCATCGTCCATGGTCAAGACGCTGGCGTTTACGACGATCAGATCGGCAAGGGGCGGCATGGTGTCTCCAGGAGCGCAGAGGTGCATCACCGACGACAGTAGCGAAATCCGATGCGGGCGCCAGTCACCAAGCGGGGCGGACGGGCGCGCCCAATTCAAGCCTTGAACATCCAATGTCGCTTGATCAAGAGTTGAACACTTGGTATTTCGAAAGCATATTTTTTCAAGACTGTCGCGAACGGCGGTGACCTGTTCGCCGGGAGACCAAAATGGCGATTCCGGGTTTGGCTGCCGACCTCATCGCGCATGAAGACAAGCACGGGCCGATCATCGTCGGATTGGCCGGCGCCGGGCAGATGGGCACTGATATCGTCGTGCAGATCGCCTTGATGCGGGGCATCCGCATTGGTGCCGTTGCGGAAATCAGGGTCGAGACCGCGCGCGAAGCGGCCTTGCTTGCTGGTCACGTAAGCGAGGACATCGTCGAAGCCGGCTCCGGAAACTTGATCGACGCGGCGATCGAACGCGGCAAGATTGCCATTACCGACAATCTAGACGCCCTGTGCGCGGCAGGCCGGATCGATGTCGTCATCGATGCGACCGGCAATCCGAACATCGGAACGCTCTTCGCTCTTGAGGCCATGCGGTACGGCAAGCATGTTGTCATGCTGAACGTCGAGGCCGACATCACGATCGGCCGTTTCCTGAAGGAGGAAGCCCGTAAGGCCGGCGTGGTCTACACCGGCGCCGCCGGCGACGAGCCCGCCTGCACGCTCGAGATCATCGGCTTTGCCAAAAGCCTAGGCTTCGAGATCATCGCGGCGGGCAAGGGCAAGAACAACCCCTTGAAGATCGACGCGATGCCCGACGCCTACGAGGCGGAGGCACGCGAGCGCAACATGAATGCGCGGATGCTGGTGGAGTTCGTCGACGGTTCGAAAACAGCAATAGAAATGGTCGCGATCGCCAATGCGACCGGGCTCTTGCCTGACGTTCCCGGCATGCACGGACCGACCGCGACGCTTGACGAACTGGCGAACGTGCTTTGTCCACGCGAGGCGGGCGGCCTTCTGCACCGGAAGGGCGTTGTCGATTACTCGATCGGCAAGGGCGTCGCGCCGGGCGTTTTTTGCATCATCGAGACGCGACATCCGCGGGTCTTGGAGCGGATGATCGATCTCAAGGTCGGCAAGGGACCGTATTTTACGATTTTCCGCCCCTATCACCTCACCAGTCTTGAGGTTCCGCTTTCGGCCGCGCGCGCGGTTATCCACCGACGGGCGGACATGGAACCGCTCGACCACCCGGTCGCGGAAGCCGTGGCCGTGGCAAAACGTGATCTTGTGCCGGGCATGGAGCTTGGAAGGATTGGCGAGCGAGACTATCGCGGATTCGCCATGACATGGGAGGACGCGCGCCGATCGGGCGCCGTCCCAATCGGAATTGCCGAGAAAGCGAAAGTCGTAAAGCCGATCCGAGTCGGCGAAACGCTGACCTACGACAATTGTGTTCCTGACGATTCGATGGTCGTCACGCAGATCCGTCAGCGTCTCGACCAGTCCGATGCCCGCTTCGTCGTCAATCCGGCCTTTTGAGCCATGCGTGATCTGGTCATAGGCATCGATGCCTCAACCTCCGCCGTGAAGGGCATCGCGTTCAACCGAACGGGCCACCCAGAGGCGGAGGCCCGAGAGGACTATTCGACCTCGAACCCCTTGCCGGGTCATTTCGAACAAGATGCCGTGGATTGGTGGCGCGCCCTCACAGCTGTTACCCAACGGTTGACCGCCGAGGTCGACGCGGGGCGGATCGCGGCGATCGCGATCGGGCACCAGCGCGAGACATTCACCCTCCTCGATCCAGACGGTAGACCCGTGCGTCCCGCCATTCTTTGGCTCGACGAACGGGCGCGCGATCAGGTCGCCCGATTGTCCGATGAGCTTGGCCGCGAACGCATTCGCGATATCAGCGGCAAGCCACCGGATCCAACGCCGGCGCTCTACGCGCTGGCATGGCTGCGCGAACATGAGCCGGACATCATTGATCGCGCGTCGGTGGTGGTGGATGTTCACGCCTTTCTGATCCACAGGCTGACCGGCAGGTTGGCAACAGCCATCGCCGCCGCCGATCCCCTCGGACTGATCGATATCGCCGCCGGGACATGGGACCCAATCTTGGTGGCGGCCGCGGGCTTGGATCCTCGCCATCTGCTGGAACTGGTTTCATCAGGCGAGCGGATTGGCGCGCTTTCGGCCGAGGCCGCCGTGGCGACCGGCCTTCTTAAAGGCACGCCAGTGATTGCCGGCGCCGGAGACGGGCAAATGGCCGGTCTCGGGGTCGGAGCGGTTGATGAACGGACCGGCTACCTTTCGCTCGGTACGGGGATCGTGGCGGGCCTTTATTGCCGGAAATGCCGCACCTCCGACGCCCACCGCACCCTGACGAGCCCGACAGGCCAGGGCTATATGGTCGAAGCGGTCTTGCGCTCGGGGATGTCGCTGGTCGATTGGGCGGCCCGCATGATGAGCGGCGGGGAAAAGGCCGAAGCTAAGACATTGGAACGATTTTCGAACGAAGCGGAACGGGTCGGTCCCGGCGCCGGCGGGGTCATGGTATTGCCCTACTGGGCCGGCGTGATGAACCCCTATTGGAGTCCTCAGGCGCGCGGCGTCGTGATCGGGCTCAGTCTGGATCACGGACCCGGTCATGTTTTCCGAGCGGTTCTGGAGGGTCTCGCCTTTGAGCAGGCCGTTGCAGTGTCAGCGATGGAGGCGAGTATCGGACGGCGGGCAGAACGTTTCGTTGTCTCCGGCGGCGGCGCGCGGTCGCGTCTGTTGATGACAATACTGGCAGCCGTGCTTGGCCGTCCTCTTGCAAAGTCCAGCGTCGCGGACGCGGTGGCACTTGGCGCGGCGATCCTGGCGGCGGTCGGATCCGGCTGGTATCCAAGCGTTGCCGAGGCGGTGGCGGGAATGGTCTCCGCGCCAAGCGAGGAAGTCCAACCCGATCCGATCTTGGCGGCGACCTACGCCCCGATGCTCGACGTGTACGGACGGCTCTTTTCCGAAACCTCGCGGATCGTTTCGGATGCGCAAATCGCCTACGGCCGAGTTCCGCGCCCTCAATAACGCAGCAAGCCCGTCGCGGCCGTTTCGTCGGTCACGAAAATCGACGCTTTCGTCAAGTTGAGCGCAGCGCGCAACACTGAGATCTTCTCCCGGCCACCGGAGGCGAGGATGATCTTCGGGATACGGGCAAGTTCTGAAACAGGGAACGCACAGACCCGACGATTGACGTCGTGGTCGATCAAGTCCCCTCGCTCGTCCAGGAACTGGCAAAGCAAATCGCCCGTGGCGCCGGCCGCGCGCAACTCTTCGATTTCCTCGACACCCAGAAAGCCATAACGGCCGATCGGGCTTTCTGGCGTGAGCGCGCCAACGCTGATCAAGGCGAGGTCCGCGCGCCGCGTCCGATTGATCACTTCTCGCACGCCGCGCTGCTGCATGAAGGCATCACGATCACCGGGATCATCAGCATAGGCAGGCACCGGCAACATATGGCATTCGGCACCAAGCTTCTCGGCAAGGTTCCAAGCGCATTCGGTCGGATTAAGCGGCTGCGCCCGCGCAAGTCCGCCGAGCATGGAGAGGATCGTCACACCGGGCACGTCGCGGCTTGGAAAGCGGCGGATGGCGTAATGCAGCGTACGCCCCCACCCAATCGCGACGGTCATCCCCTCCCCAATCGAATTTGACAGCATGATGCTCGCGGCCTGCGCGACCATCTCGTGGGTCTTGGCCGGATCGATCGACTTGGGAACGACAACCGCCTCGGTCAATCCATAACGTTCGCAAAGACGCTGCTCAAGCGAGATACATTCAGCAAGACGATGCGAAACACGGAACTGTATGATCCCCTCATCACGAGCCGCCGCGAGCAGGCGATGCACTTTCAAGCGGCTGACGCCGAGCAACTCGGCGATCCGCTCCTGCGTCTTGCCCTCAATGTAATAATGCCAAGCGGCGCGCACCTTGCTTTCTTCAGCGGTGTTTGGAAGTGCATCTAAATCTGTTTCGCGCCCATTCACTTTTGAATCTCCGAGGTTATGGACCGGACTGACTGTCTCTACCGCAGCGATCATGCGGTCCCCATGCCCATACGGCCTCTCGATCAGACACCGCCATCCACGCGCCTCGCAAAGGACCGCGATCCTTGAACCGCAAAATGCCACCCGAACTCCGCACGCTCAGAGTGCATTCTTCGAGTTGACAGAGCCATACCGGCTCAGTAGCATGAACAAAGTTAGATGCCAAAGAGCATTATTTCAAAATGATTTGGGAGGGAGCGGGTGACCAAGGGACAGGCGCTTGGCGTTGATCCTGCCAGCGGTGATCGCCATGATGCCGAGCATGATTCAAGATCTATCCATCCCGGACCGCCTGACCCAACGACGCCGCGTGCCCACTTTGCCGGCCTAAACCACATTGTCTCAAAGCTATTCTCCGGAACTGGCGGGCCTCTGTTCGGCCTCATCGTATTGTGCATTTTCTTGTCGGTTACGACGGACACGTTCCTCACTGTTCGCAACATTCTTAATGTCCTCGACCAAATCACCGTGCTCGGCATCATGGCCGTAGGAATGACGCTGGTTATCCTAGTCGGCGGGATCGATCTGTCCGTTGGGTCGATCGTGGCACTTTCGATGATGGTGATGGGCTACATCGCCAACGAAATGGGGCTGCCGTTACCACTCGGTATGGTCGTCGCACTCCTTGCCTCCGCACTTTGTGGGCTCGCCTCAGGCCTGTTGGTCACCAAGGCGCGACTGCCGTCCTTCATCGCCACGCTTGCGATGATGTCGATCGCGCGCGGGCTCGCCAGCATCATTACGGACGGTCAGCAGATCGTCGGCTTCGATGAATGGTTCAATGAGCTATCCATAAAACGCTACTTCGGATTTCTTTCGGCGACGGTCGCGATCATGCTGATCACCATCGTCATTGCTGGCGTCATACTACGCTTTCGTACCGAAGGGCGTGTGCTCTACGCGATCGGCGGCAGCGCCGAGGTTGCGCGGTTGGCCGGCATCAAGGTCGATCGGGTCACGGCGATGGTCTACACCTTATGCGGGCTTTCGGCAGGTCTTGCAGGCATTGTGCTTGCCGCACGATTGGACTCGGCGCAACCGAGCTCGGGGCTTGGCTATGAGCTCGATACAATCGCGGCCGTGGTGATCGGTGGCGCAAGCCTGAACGGGGGAGTCGGTTCGATCGGGGGCACGATCGTCGGCGTGCTGATCATCGGTTTTCTCCGCAACGGCCTCAATCTGCTCGGCGTTTCCCCGTTCATCCAACAGATCGTGATCGGCGTTGTCGTCGCCGCGGCCGTTTCCGCCGATGCGCTGCGCCGCAGACGGACTTGAATTTCGGCTCGGTACGCCGAGCCCAACGAAATCGCCCGATCGCAATTGGGCGAGAAGACCGGGTCACGGCCCGGAACGAAAAGATCCGCCTGTCGAGGGACATCGTCGGGAGAGCGGCATCGTCTAGTGGAGGAAAACATGTCAAGCCACCGTAAAACTGTTGTCGCGGCCGTCGCCGCGCTCGCTCTCATCGGTGCCGGCGTTCCGGCATCGGCCAAGGAAGTCAAGAAGATCGGTCTGGCGGTCGCGAACCTGCAAGCCAACTTCTTCAATCAGATCAAGCAGTCGGTCGAGGCCTATGCGGCCACCAAGGGCATCAAGGTGATCACCGTCGATGCCAAGGGCGACTCGGCCACCCAAGTCAGTCAGGTCCAGGACCTCCTCACCCAAGGCATCGATGCCTTCATCTACATTCCGGCCGGCGCATCAGCGGCTGCCGTGCCGACGCGCGCGGCGAAGGCGGCGGGCGTGCCCGTTGTGAACATCGACCGTAATCCGGACGGCGCGCCCGGCGATACGTTCATCGCCACCGACTCCGTCTCCTCCGCGAAGGCGGTTTGCGAATATCTGATCAAGCAAGCCGGCGGCAAGGGCGAGATGCTGATGATCCACGGCCAGAAGGGTACAACACCCGAAGTCGATCGGACCAACGGCTGCAAGCAGGCCATCGCAGCGGCGCCGGGCGTAAAACTGGTCGGCGAGCAGTGGAGCCAGCTTTGGTCGCAGGACGAAGGCTTTAAGATCACACAGGACTTGATGCAGGCACACCCGAACGTCTCGATCATTTTTGCCCAAGCTGACGGCCTCGCCCTCGGCGCGGCCCAAGCGATCAAGGTGCTGAACCCGGGCCGGAAGATCTGGGTCGGAGGCTTCGACGGTGACACCGCTGCTCTCGAGGCACTCAAGAACGGCGTCTTCGACGTGACCGCGACACAAAAGACGCAATTCATGGGCCGTCTCGGCGTCGATATGGCGATCAAGCTGGCCGCGGGCGAAATGGTGCCGGCAATCCAGCTGCAAGATGCGACGCTGACGACAAAGGAAAACGTCGAAGGCTTCATCAAGGATCACCCCTGATTTGAAAGAGGCGGCGGCGGGGCTTGCTATCCGCTCGCCGCCTCCACACCTCCCCGGCCGTAAGGAACACCCACCATGTCCACGCACGACGGACTCGTGATCCGGGGCGTCTCCAAATCCTTCGGCGGCGTCAGCGTTCTAAGCGATGTCGAGCTGGACGTGCGTCCCGGCGAGGTCGTTGCGCTCTTAGGCGAGAACGGCGCGGGAAAATCTACGCTCTCGTCAATCATCGCCGGCTCGCAGCCGGCCGACAGCGGCACGCTCAGCTGGAACGGGCGCCCTTATAGCCCTAGCTCTCCGGGCGAGGCGATCGCCGCCGGCATCGGCATGATCCACCAGGAGCTGCGCCTCCTGCCTGACCTGACCATCGCCGAGAACGTGTTCGTCGGGCGCCTTCCAACGAAGCACGGCATCGTCGATCGCGCACGGATGGAAAACGATGCCGCTCGCCAACTCAGCCGGCTCGGTCTCAATTTGCCGCCCGATCGTCTCGTCCGCACGCTGCGCATCGCGCAGCAGCAGCAAGTCGAGATCGCCAAGGCGCTGTTGCTCAATGCGCGCCTCTTAATTCTGGACGAACCAACTGCCGCGCTTGGAGGACATGAAACGGAACTCCTATTCGCGCAGATCGCCCGCCTGAAAGCCGACGGGGTCTCGTTCATCTACATCAGCCATCGGTTGGACGAGATCGCCAAGATCGCCGACCGAATAACGGTGCTGCGCGACGGTCGCAAGGTCGCCGATTTTGAAAAGGGTACGGTGCCTGTCCGTACGCTGGTTGAGCATATGGTCGGGCGCACGGTCGATCGAATGTTTCCCAAGCTGGAAACGCCAGACGAGGAGATCGTGCTTGAGGTCGAGAGCCTCAGCGCGCCTGACGGTACGTTTAGAAATGTCTCCTTCGCCGTGCGCCGCGGCGAAATTCTTGGCATCGCCGGATTGATCGGCGCGGGGCGCACCGAACTGGTGCGTGCGGTGACCGGAGCGGACCCAGCCGCGTCCGGGCGCATTCGGGTTCTCGGAGCAACGATTACCTTATCGGGACCGCATGACGCCATCCGCGCTGGGATGGCGCTCGTGCCGGAAGACCGGAAGCATCACGGCGTTGTCGTGGATCATTCGATCGAGGAAAACCTTGCCCTCGCCAATTACGACCGTCTATCTGTCAGTGGCTGGATCTGGCCAAAGGCCGTGCGGCGGTTCGCCGAAGCCGGTATCGAGAAGATGGGCGTGAAAGGGCGCGCGGAGCAATTGGTCCGCCGCCTCTCCGGGGGCAACCAGCAAAAGGTCGTCATCGCCAAATGGCTGGCGCGCGCGCCCAGGATCGTGGTCCTCGACGAACCGACCCGAGGCATCGATGTGGGCGCTCGCGCGGCAATTTACGAAGTGATCGTGGAACTCGCAAAGCAAGGCATGGCCGTCATCGTCGTCAGTTCGGACCTAGAGGAAGTCCTCGGCCTGTCCCACCGAGTCCTCGTGCTGAGCCGCGGCCGGCAAACCGGACTGATTGACCGCGCGGACGCAACCAACATCAAGGTGATGGAATTGGCGACGGCCTGACGACCGGAAGTACCCGCGGCGCGTTTCACTATGATCACGGTGTCGCGATAGGATCGATAGTGGTCTGCCGCTCACAAAATCACCCGGTCCATCGCCGCGCTGGCGCGTTTCTCAGCAGACGCCGGATTTTACGTCGCATAGTGCTGAACCAATGGGCTTGATTTCAAAATCGGACTGATTGACGGTAGTAAACCGTTTTAGTAAAGGCCTTTATTGGGAGTGCCCGTGTCGCGTCGATCGACCATCGCTGAAGTGGCCAAGCGGGCCGGCGTGTCGCCCGCCGCGGTCTCGCGTTGGCTCAACGGCGGGATCACCCTTCCGACCAAGACCGCCGATCGTATCCGGGAGGCGGTGCGGATTTTGGACTACCGGCCGAATGCTCAGGCTAGGCGCCTGTCGCGCGGGCGGGCCGAGGCGATCGGGATCGTCGTGCCGGATATCGCCAACCCGTTCTTCGCGCTGATCGCCGGCGAGGCAGAGCGCGTGGCGGTGGAAGCCGGCTACGATCTCGTCATCTGGTCATCGCGCAACCGCATCGAGCGGGAACTCGCGTGTTTCGAGCGCCTTGCATCCGGCTTCATCGACGGTCTGATGCTGATCACCAATCATGAGGACGACGGGCGTTTGGCCGATCAGGTGACGCGCCATAAGGGACGCGTCGTCATCGTCGACGAGGACGTCCGGGATGCGGCGGCCCCGCGTTTTTTCGTGGAGAATTTTGCCGGCGGCCGCACGGCGACCGAGTTGTTGATCGATCTCGGGCACCGGCGCATCGCGCATATCGGTGGCCCCGTTGGTGTCATGAGCGCCATCGAGCGCGCCTCGGGCTGGCTGTCCGCCATGCATGACGCCGGCATTGACCCGCCGGACCGGTTTCATGTGTTCACCGAGTATGAAGTCGAGCCGGCGACGAAAGCCGCCGAAGCGCTGTTTGAAATCTCGCCGCGCCCGACCGCGATTTTCGCCGGAAGCGACGCGATCGCGTTGGGGGTGATGATCCAAGCGCGCGGACGCGGCGTGTCGATCCCAAACGACCTTTCGCTCGTTGGTTTCGATGGGCTGCCGATCATCGAATTGCTCGGACCCGCGCTGACCAGCGTGGCCCAGCCCATTGACGCCTTGGGCCGCTTCGCCGCCGAGCGGTTGATCGCAATGATCGAGGGCGGCCCGTTCGAGGCCGATACGCTGCGCCTGCCGGTTCGGCTGGTCCAAAGCGCATCGGTCGCGCCGCCCTCGGCGAAGGCCGCATAACCACTTGGATCTCCCGATCCACAAAGTAATTCGGGTCGTCCTGGGCGGTCCGTTATCCATCGTTCGGCGGGGTGTGTCCCGCCGTCGATCAGTAAGGAGAATGACGATGACAGTTTGGATCCGCAGACAGGTTCTCGCATCCGTCGCCGGCGTCGCGCTGGCGATAACGGCAGGCTCGGCCATGGCACAGACCAAGCCGACGGTCGCTCTCGTGCAGATCAATCAACAAGCGCTTTTCTTCACGCAGATGAACGAAGGCGCGCAGAAGGCGGCGGCGGCTGCCGGCGTCACGCTCGTGATCTTTAACGCCAACAACGATCCGGCCGCGCAGAACAACGCAATCGAAACTTACATCCAGCAGAAAGTCTCGGGCCTCGTCGTTGTGGCGATCGACACCAACGGCATCATGCCGGCCGTCAAGGCCGCCGCTGCCGCCGGCATCCCGGTCGCCGCCGTCGACGCCGTCCTCCCGGCCGGCCCGCAGAAGGCGCAGGTCGGCGTCGACAACGAAGGCGCCGGCAAGGCGATGGGCACGTTCTTCCTGAAATACGTCGCCGACTCCATGGGCGGCAAGGCCAAGCTCGGCGTCGTCGGAGCTCTGAATTCCACGATTCAGAACATTCGCCAGAAGGGCTTCGAGGACGTGGTCAAGACCGGTGCGGGCATCACGATGGCCGGCGTCGCCGACGGCCGCAATGTGCAGGACTCCGCGCTTGCCGCGGCCGAGAACCTGATCACCGCCAACCCGGATCTGACCGCGATCTATGCCACCGGCGAGCCGGCGCTTCTCGGCGCGATCGCCGCGGTCGAAAGCCAGGGCAAGCAGGGCAAGATCAAGGTGTTCGGTTGGGACCTGACGGCCCAGGCGATCAAGGGTATCGACGCAGGCTATGTTGTAGGCGTCGTCCAGCAGGATCCCGCCGGCATGGGCGCGGCCGCGGTTGACGCCGTCGTCAAGGTGTCGAAGGGCGCGAGCGTTCCGGCCTTGATCCCGGTTCCAATCACGATCGTGACCAAGGACAATGTCGGCCCCTATCGTTCGGTCTTCAAGTGACCGACGGTTTCTCTAAAACGGGCGAGAGGGCGGCTTCGGCCGCCCCCAAACCGCGCATCGAAATGCGTGGCATCAAGAAGCGGTTCGGCAGTGTCGAGGCCCTGCGCGGCGTGGATCTCGCGATTTATCCGGGCGAATGCATCGGCCTGGTAGGCGACAACGCCGCCGGCAAATCGACGCTGACCAAGATCCTCGCCGGCGCTTACGAACCCGACGAGGGCGAGATCCTGGTCGACGGCGCGCGCAAGGACTTTCGTACACCGGCGGAGGCTAGGGCGCACCGCATTGAGATGGTCTATCAAGATCTCTCGCTTTGCGACACGATCGACGTGGCGGGCAATCTCTATCTCGGCCGCGAGCCGATGAAGGGGCCGATTTTGAACCGGGCGGCCATGCGGGCCGGTGCTCGCGCGATGCTCGACCGGCTACAGATCAAGATCCCCAATCTCGATCAGCACGTCGCGCAACTCTCCGGCGGTCAACGGCAGGCGATCGCGATTTGCCGCGCGGCCGCCTTTGATCCGCAGGTCCTGATCATGGACGAACCGACCTCGGCGCTCGCGGTTGCGGAAGTCGAGGCCGTGCTCGCCTTGATCAACCGCGTCAAGGCAACCGGCGTCAGCGTGGTTCTGATCACGCACCGCCTTCAGGATCTCTTCCGCGTGTGCGACCGGATCGTGGTCATGTACGAAGGCGTCAAGGTTGCCGAACGCCAGACGGCTCGAACGGATCTTCAGGAACTCGTATCACTGATCGTCGGCAACGATCACGCGCCAACCGCGCGCGGAGGATCGGCATGAACGTCTATTCGTCCCGCCCCACCGGATCCAAAGCTGCGGATTTCTTGGCCACGCATGCGCAGCTTCTGTCGATCGCCGGCTTCTTTCTCATCATGATCGTCGTGTTTGCGACCCTCAGTCCTGTCTTCCTGACCAGCGGCAATCTGCTGAATGTGCTTCGGCAGGCTGCGCCGATCTTGATCGTCGCCGTGGCGATGACCTTCGTCATCACCACGGGTGGGATCGATCTGTCGGTCGGGTCGACCGTCGCGCTGATCAACGCATTGGCGGCGATTTTCCTGCAAGCCGGCATTCCCTGGCCGTTGGTCGTGATCGCCCTTTTTGCGATTGGAGGGGCAATCGGCGTGTTGCAGGGCTGGTTCATCGCGTTTCAGGGCATACAGCCCTTCATCGTAACGCTGGCGGGGCTTTCGACGCTACGCGGCATCGCGCTTCTCATGACCGCCGGTTTCTCCATCCCGATCGCGACCGATCTCGGTTTCGTGCTGATCGGGCGCGGCTGGTTCGCCGGGGTGCCGGCGCCGGCTTGGATCGCGGTCGCGGTGGCGGTCTTGGGATTTCTTGCTCTCGCACATATGCGCTTCGGCCGCTATGTCGTCGCGATCGGCGCGAACCAGGAGGCGGCGCGGCGCGCGGGCATTCCGACCCGCAGGATCATACTTCTCGTCTACGCGCTCACGGGACTTGCCTCGGCGGGCGCGGGGATCATCATCGCGGCGCGGCTCGGTTCCGGCAGCTCCAACGCCGCAGTCGGCTTCGAGTTGGAGGTGATCGCGGCCGTGGTGCTCGGCGGGACCTCGCTGATGGGCGGACGCGGCTCGATCCTCGGAACGATCTTGGGGGCGCTGACGATTGCCGTGATCGGAAACGGCCTGATCCTCAGCCATGTCTCGCCGTTTTTCACGCAGATCGTGACCGGCGCCATCATTCTTCTCGCGGTCTGGCTGAACGCGAAAGTCTTTTCCAGGTTGGCGTCGGGAACGCGGAGGCGCGCATGAGCGAATTGTCGGTAGCCCATGTCGGTTCGGGGCTGGTCATGACCGTCGACGGTCCAATCCCGGCATCTTCGCTTGGGATCACCCTGATGCACGAGCATCTGGTGAACGATTGCCGGTGCTGGTGGAACGCGCCCAAGGAACCCGAGCGCGCGCATCTGGCGAGCGAACCGGTGCACGCTGGCATTATCGGCGAGCTCCGCATGGACCCCTTTGTCAATCTCGACAATTGCACCCTCGAAGACCATCGCACTGCGATTGCCGAACTATTGCCGTTCAAGGCCGCTGGCGGGCGAACCGTGGTCGATCCGACCTGTCGCGGCATCGGCCGAGACCCCATCAAGCTTCGCGCGATCGCGAAGGGCGTCGGCCTGCAGATCGTGATGGGCTCCGGCTATTACTTGCAAAGCTCGCATCCCCCGGAATTGGCCCGCCTCGACATCGACGCGATCGCCGACGAGATCGTTCACGAAGCCCTCGTCGGGGTGGACGGCACCGATGCCATGATCGGGCTGATCGGTGAAATCGGCGTCTCCGGCGATTTCACGGCGGATGAGGAAAAGAGCCTGCGCGGCGCGGCTCGGGCCCAGGTGCGAACCAAGCTTCCGCTCATGGTGCACCTTCCGGCTTGGTATCGCCATGGCGGCCGTGTTCTGGATATCGCGGCCGAGGAAGGCGCGGATCTCCGGCACACGATCCTTTGCCACATGAACCCGTCCGGTGCGGATTTCGCCTATCAGACGGCGCTCGCGCGGCGCGGGGCCTTCATCGAATACGACATGATCGGCATGGACTATTGGTATGCCGACCAGGGTGTGCAATGCCCGTCCGATGAGGACAATGCCATCGCGATCAAGCGGCTGATCGATGCGGGCTTCATCGAAAATATCCTGCTTTCCCAGGACGTCTTCCTGAAAATGATGCTGACGCGCTATGGCGGCTTCGGGTACGCCTATGTGCCGACCCATTTCGCCGCGCGGCTGAAGCGCCACGGCGTGAGCGACGCCGAAATCAAGATGATGTTGATCGACAATCCGCGCCGCGTGTTCAGCGCCGCGTGAATCCTTGACCGGAGGAAGAATGGCCAAAAAGAAAGTCTTGCTGGTTGGCGAAAGCTGGGTCAGCTCCGCGAATCATACGAAGGGCTGGGACACGTTTTCCAGTGTGACGTTCCATCTCGGCGCCGAACCGCTCGTCGCCGCGTTGAGGGATAGCGAGTTCGATCTGACTTACATGAAGGCCCACGAAGCGGCAGCGGACTTTCCACTGACGCTCGAGGGACTTCAGGCCTACGATGCGGTCATCCTGTCGGATATCGGTTCAAACACCATCCTTCTCCATCCGGATGTCTGGCTCCACGGCAAGACCGTGCCCAATCGGCTGAAGCTCATGCGGGAATACGTTGCGGCCGGCGGCGGGCTGATGATGATCGGAGGGTACTTCTCGTTCCAAGGCATCGACGGCAAGGCGCGCTGGCGGCGGACACCAGTTGAGGACGTACTGCCGGTCGAGTGCCTGCCCTATGACGACCGGATCGAGGCACCGGAGGGCATCATTGCCGAGATTCTGATGCCGTCGCATCCGATCGTCGCTGGGCTCGCGGCCCCCTGGCCGGCCTTGCTTGGGGTCAATGAAGTGGTGGTGAAGGATTCGCCCGGCGTTGAAGTCATCGCGCGGCTGCCGGACGACCAAGGAGGCCATCCACTGCTCGTGACCGGAAGCCACGGGGCGGGACGAACCATGGCCTGGATGTCCGATATCGGACCGCATTGGCTACCGAACGCATTCGTCGAATGGCCGGGATATGCGCGACTCTGGCGGCAGGCCTTGACTTGGCTGACGCGCCCCTAAAAGGCCCGAACTTTAACTGCAAGCCCGAGGTTCGCGTATACAGGCCTCGGCTCGCTCATTTCGTTCAATGAACTCAGAACGCCTTGAACGTAATGAGCGTCTTCGTGTCTTGAATGCCCTGAATCTGATGGACCTTTTCATTGACGAAACGACCGATATCGGCGTCGTCTTCGACATAGAATTTAACAATCAAGTCATGGTCCCCCGCGATCGAAAAGATTTCGGAGGCGATCTCGGCGTCAGCAAGTTTGGTGGCGACCTCGTATGATCGGCCAAGATGGCATTTGATGAGTACGAAAAATGGCTTCATCGGCACTCCGGTGGACGGTGGAAGCAACAGACTTCGATTGATCGGCCAAGCTTAAGGCTACACCCACCTTCAGCCGCTCGGCAACGGAACACGCCATAACCAATAACTCCGGTTTCAAGGCGTCTGAGCCGAACGCCACCCGTGCCGGGAACTAGGCGGTTCCATAAGCGTTTTCAGATGATTGGCTGGGCAGCTGCCACAATGACGCGTTCGCCTGCCACGCGCGGTCAATGACATTTCGGACAAACAAATCGCGGAACGGAAGGGACCCGACCATGAACCGCCGTCAGCTTGTCTCGACCGCGTTCTCGCTTGCCACGCTTTCCGCAATTCCATTGCTGCCGACCGGCTGCCGACCGGCGCGCGCGGCAATTGTCCCCTCGGACCCCTTACCATCTTGGAACCATGGAGAGGCGCGCCAAGCGATCGAAGGCTTTGTCGCTTCCGTTACGACGGTTGGCGGTGGCAACTACGTCGAGCCCGCAGGCCGATCTGCGGTGTTTGACAATGATGGAACTCTCTGGGCGGAGCAGCCGGCGAACGCCCTTACCTTTTTCGCGATGGACCGCGCAAGGGAACTCGCGTCCGACCACCCCGACTGGCTTCAACGTCCGCAATTTCAGGCCGCCATCGAGCAAAACTTGAAGGCTTTGATCGACGCTGGGGAACTTGGTCTAGCCGAACTCATCGCCGCGACACATGCCGGGATGACGCCGGAGGCGTTTGAGGCCATCGTCCGCACATGGTTGGCGGGAGCACGAAATCCGTTGTTCGGCAAACCGTTCGAGAAGCTGGTCTATCAGCCGATGTTGGAACTGATCGATTTTCTGCGCGCGAACGAGTTTAAGATCACAATCCTATCCGGGGGTGGCGCTGAATTCCTAAGGGCCCTTGGGGAGCGACTTTACGGCATTCCACCGGAGCGAATCATCGGTTCTACAATACGCACACGGTACGACGTCGGCGAGACCGTCCCTCGCATTATCCGGCTGCCCGAAATCGACTTTGTTGACGAGAAATCCGGCAAGCCGATTGCAATTAATCGCTTCCTCGGCCGCCGACCGATCGCCGCCTTCGGCAATGCCGACACCGATTTCGAAATGCTCGAATGGTCGACCGCGGGGAGCGGCCGACGTTTTGGCATGCTGGTCCACCATGATGATGCCAAACGAGAAGTGGCCTACGATCGCACCTCTCCTATCGGGCGGCTGGACCGGGGACTGGACGAAGCCGACGAGCGCGGATGGACCTTGGTAAGCATGAAGAACGATTGGAAAAACGTATTCGCAACATAGCTATTGAATGTAATTCACGGATTGGTTCCCAAACCTATCACCAACACACTGATTACCCTGTCACATTCATTCCAACCAAAAGTTATTCATCTCGTTCAGAGGGATTTGTCACCAAACAATCCGAACAGAGCCCCACTCGGCGTCACTCGATTGTGATCTAACGCGACCATGATATCTTTAAGCTCGAACGTAACACGATCAAGTTTAGGTCTCACGCGCGAATTCAGGCCCACCAGCCTGGGTTTTGACAGCGTTTGTGTGTGGTTCAAACCGAATCTGCCATCTGAAAACGGAACGAACATGGCCTTTATTATCGCCCAAATCACCGATACTCATCTTTCGCCGAACAAACCTTTTTTCCACGATAACTTTGCGGTCGTGGTCGAAGAGTTGCGCAAGGATGCGCCGCATTTGGTGATCAACACCGGTGACGTGTCACTGAATGGGGCAGACCTGCTCGAAGATCTGGTTGGCGCCCGCGATATGCATGAGGCAATAGGCCTGCCTTGGCTTGCCATTCCCGGCAACCATGACATCGGCGACAATCAGGAAACAGCGACAAAGCAGCCGACGAACTCGGAACGGCGCGAACGCTGGCTGGAGGTTTTCGGGGACGACTTCTGGTTCGAGGACGTTCCGGGCTGGCGGCTTGTCGGCATCAATTCGCTTCTCCTCGGTAGCGACATTCCGGAGGCCGAGGAACAAGAAAGCTTCATCGAGGGCTGCATCCACGACCTTGAGGATCGGAAGCTCGCGCTTTTCCTGCATAAGCCGCTTTTCCACGACACGCTCGAAGACACCGAGGTTTCCGGCCATGCCGTGAACCCCGATCCGCGCCGCAGGCTCGTCAATGCACTGAGTGGCGTAAAGCCGGCGCTTGTTTGTTGCGGCCACCTTCACGAACACCGTGAGCGGGATCACAATGGGCTCTATCAGGCCTGGGCACCGGCCGTCTCCTTCACGCTCTCGGAGGAGTTCCTTCCGAACCATGGCGGCGTGCATACCGTCGGCTACCTTCGCATCACGCTGGAGGCGGACGGCACGTTCGAGATAAAGCTGATACAGCCTGAAGGAATAGTCGAACACGACCTGCTCGACTTTCCCGATGCTTATGGCGACCTCCGCAAGCTCATGGCGGCCCGGGCGGTTGCTGAATGAGCGCGCTGGTCGAAGAACAGGCGGCGGCCGCGACGGACAGCCCTGCCCTGTCTAACTTCCGCGACTTCGGCGGCCTTTCGCTCGGTACCGGCTCGCGGATTGTGAGCGGGCAGCTCTTTCGTTCAGCGGCGCCCATGGGGCGTGGCCACGCCGATGGCGCTTGGCTTGCCCGCCACGGGATCGCCACCGTGGTTGACCTGCGCGGTGTGAGGGAACGAGCCTCCGCTCCTGTGATGGGCGGTGCGGAGGCGCATGGCGTGACAATCGTTTCGACCCCGGTCGAGCCGAACGCACCCAGCCATTCGCGGCCGTTGCACGAAGCGCTCACATCCCCTGAAACAACGCGGGCCGATATCCGCGACATGATGATCGCGACCTATCGGGTCTTCGCCGACACGGTTGCCGAGGACTTCGGCGATGCGATCGTCGCGCTGCTTGAGGCCAAGGGACCCGCGCTGGTTCATTGCACAGCGGGCAAGGATCGCACCGGCTTCGTGGTGGCTGTCATCCAAAGCGCGCTCGGCGCGCCACGCGACGCGATCCTCCACGACTACCTGCTCACCAACATTGCCTGGGACCGCGCGAGCGTTGTCGGCCGTCTACCGCTCGACTCGCCCGCCGTCGAAGCCGCGCTCGTCGCCGACGCTGATTATCTCGAGGCCGGCTTCGACGAAATCACCCGAATCGACGGCAGCATTCCCGCCTTTATCGCTCGCGCGACGCGCGGCCGCATTACCGATCGCCATCTCCATGCCCTCATCGAAAGAAGGGAAATCTGATGTTCCAGCTCACCCGTCGCGCTGCCTTGGCGCTCGCCACATCGACGCTTACCGCCGCATCCATCGCCTCGCCGGCCCTTGCGCAGCGCATCGCGCCGCCGTCGACCACGCCGGTGACGATCACCTACTACAACTACAATCTGGCCTCCGCCGGCATCGGTGCCGAGGCGACCAAGATGCTCATCAATGAGTTCATGGCCGCCTATCCGCATATCAAGGTCGAGGGCGTCCCGGTGGCGTCCGGCCAGGTGCTCGCCCGCGTTCAGGCCGATATCGTCGCCGGACGCGTGCCGGACGTCGCGCAGATCGTTTTCTCCGATCTCGATTTCGTGGTGCGCAATCTCGGGGTCAAGCCGCTGAACGACATCATCCCGCCGGAGGAATGGACGGCGCATACCGCTGGCATGGTTCCCGCCGGCCTGAAGCTCGGCGCGATCGGTGACAAGGCCTATGGCCTTGCCTATGTCTTCTCAACGCCGGTGCTGTTTTACAACGCCGATCTCTTCAAGCAGGCCGGCCTAAACCCGGATCAACCGCCGAAGACCTGGGCCGACGTAAAGGCCGCGGCACTTCAGCTGAAGGAGAAGACGGCCAAGAGCGGCATCTATCCGGCCGTCTATTCTGAATTCGACTGGCTCCTCCAGGGGGTCTTCCTGTCGAATGGCGGCCGAGCCCTCTCGGAGGACCGCACGCGTGTCACGTTCGGCGAGCCGGCGGCGGTGGAAGCCGTTGCCATGCTGCGCGATCTGCTGAAGTCCGGCGCGCATGCCAATATGCGCGAGGCGGAGGCTCCCGACGCCTTCATGAGCGGCAATCTCGGCATGATTCTGACCACGAGCGTCTATCAGCGCTCGTTCCTGAAGGCGGCGAAGGACAAGTTCGAACTGCGCGCCGCGCCGATGCCGTCTTTCGGCGACAAGCCGTCGAAGCCGACCAACTCCGGCAGCGCGCTGTTCATCCTTTCGCGCGACCCGGTCAAACAGCGCGCGGCGTGGGAACTGATGAAGTTCATGACGTCGAAGCGCGGCTATACCGTGATCACCAGCGAGATCGGCTATGTGCCGCTGCGCCTCGATATCGTCGACGATCCGCAATATCTCGGCGAATGGACCAAGCAGAACCCTCTGATCCGCCCGAACCTCGAGCAGCTCTCGCGCCTCAACCAGTGGGTCGCGTTCCCCGGCGCGAACTACAAGCAGATCTCGCGCATTGAGGTCGGCGCGGTCAACGAGGCGGTTTTTGGCGACGGCGACATCGGCAAGATCATGCGTGACGCTCAAGAGCGTGCGCAGGCCCTGATGCCGACCGTACCGTGAGCCACGCGGCCGAACTACCCCGCATCGCCGGCGCGGCCAATGGCCTCGCCGCGCTCGCTGCGGCACGCACGAAATGGGTCGTGCCGGCGCTGTTTCTCGCGCCGGCCTTCGTGACCCTCGGCCTGTGGATCTACTGGCCGCTCGTCGAGGCGTTCCGGCTCAGCTTCTACGAATGGAACCTGCTGCCGACCTCCGAGCCGCTGTTTGTCGGCCTGGAGAATTACCGCCGGCTGCTCGCGCTCTCGGAGCTCAGGACCGCCGCATGGAACACCGTCATCTATACCGTCGGGCTCCTGCCGCTGACCGTCGCTTTGCCGCTGTTGATCGCGATTTTGACGCGCGAATCGGTCGGTAAGGCCGGGGCGGTTTACCGCGCGCTGATTTTCGTGCCGATGATGATCGCGCCGGTCGTCGTGGCCGTGGTGTGGCGCTGGCTGCTGAACCCCGATCACGGCCTCGTCAACAAGGCGCTCGGCGCGATCGGCCTGCCGGCGGTGCGCTTCCTGCAGGAGGCCGACACGGCGATCTGGGCCGTCATTTTCATTACCGGCTGGAAGCTGATGGGCTTTTCCACGCTGCTCTTTGCCGCCGCCATGACCAATATCGACCGGCATCTGATCGAGGCCGCGCGTATCGACGGGGCGAGCGAGGGGCAGATCGCGCGCAAGATCGTCATCCCGCTGGTGACGCCGACGACGATCTTCCTGACCGTCCTGACCGTGCTGCACGGCGCGCAATGGAGCTTCGTCTATATCAACGTGCTGACCCAGGGCGGCCCGCGCAACGCCACGACGAACCTCTATTATCTCCTTTGGGAGTATGGCTTCAGCACCTTCGCCATCGGCTGGAGCACCGCGGCCGGGATGCTGCTCTTCGCGGTCTTCAGCCTTTTCGCCGTGATCGGCCTCAAAGCGATGAACCGCCATGACCAACGCGTCGCTTGAACGGCCGACTGCTACGGCCTGGACCTGGGGCCGCCGCATGGCCGCGATTCGCAGCCATGCGCTGCTGGTCGTCCTCAGCCTCCTGTCGATCTTTCCGCTTTATTGGATGTTCGTCACGGCGCTGCGCCGGCCGAACGAGATCTTTTCCACGACGCTGTGGCCGCAGAACCCGACGCTGGAGAACATCGCCTATATCATGAACGGCATGCCGATCCTCGGAATGCTGTGGAACACCTTCATCGTCGCCGCGCTGACGACGCTCGCCCAGCTCGTCACCGCGCTCCTGGCGGCCTATGCCTTCGCGCGATGGAAAAATCGCTGGTCGCAAGGGCTTTTCGCGCTGCTGACGGTCACGTGGCTGATCCCCGCGCAGGTGGTGATGGTGCCCGGCTATCTCCTGGTCACCCAATTCGGCATGCTCGACACCCTCGCCGCGCTGATCCTGCCGCACGCGGCCTCGGCCTTCGCGATCATCATCCTCTACCAGACGCTCCGCGCCTTCCCCCAAGAGCTGCTGGAAGCCGCCGTGATCGACGGCGCCGGCCACCTCAAACTCCTCGGCCTCGTCATTATCCCCAACATTCGCCCGGCGCTTGCCTCGCTGGCCATCCTGCTCTTCATCTCAAGCTGGAACGACTATTTCTGGCCCCTCCTCGTCACCCGCAGCCAAGAAAGCGCAGTCATCCAAATCGGCCTGCAAATGTTCTTCACCCAAGAGGGTAATCTCTGGGGTCCGCTGATGGCCGCGTCCACCGTCGCAAGCTTACCGATATTGGTGATTTACGTGGTGTTGCAGAAGCAGATCGTGGATTCGTTTTTGCGGTCGGGGTTGAAGTGAGGAATATGTCTATCCCTCGATATCCTTCGTCAAATCC
>JBEINZ010000213.1:0-5442 GCA_040377825.1 Hyphomicrobiales bacterium
GATACGGCGGAAGCGCGGGTTGTCCTCGGGCGCCTCCTCATGTTCCAGGACCCAGGTCAGTTCATGGGGAACATGGACGCCGAAGGCTCCGGCGGCGATTGCCGGCACCACGTCCGACTTCAGCGAATTGCCGACCATCATCGCCCGCTCCGGCCCGTTTGCATGGCGCGCGAAAATCCGCTCGTAAGTCACGGAAGTCTTTTCACTAACGATCTCCACGGCGTGAAAGAAATCGCCGAGCCCCGACTGCGCGAGTTTGCGTTCCTGGTCGAAAAGATCGCCCTTGGTGATCAAAATCAGCCGATGCGAGCCTGAGAGCCGTTCGAGCGTTTCGCGAACATGGGGCAATGTCTCGACCGGATGGCGCAGCATCGCCCGGCCGAACGCCATGATTTCCTCGATTGTCGCCGCCGGAACGCGACCGTCGGTCAGTTCGATCGCCGTTTCGATCATGGACAGCGTGAATCCCTTCACGCCATAGCCATAAATGGCGAGGTTGCGCCGCTCGGCCTCGATGAGCCTATGCCCAATCGCGCCCGGCTCGGCGTGATCGGCCAAAAGCGCCGCAAATCGGGCCTCGGTCATCTTGAAGACCCGCTCATTGTGCCAAAGCGTATCGTCGGCATCAAAGCCGATGGCGTTCGGCGCGGTCATGCTGCGCGTCATGAACGAATCCTCCGATCACGACGCTCGCCCCACCGGCGATGTCGTTGGGTGACCATCTGCCGGGGCGGCTCCGATTTCAATCGTGAAACCATGTGCTGAAAACGATATTGCCAGAATGCTGGCCTCCCGCCCTCGTCCGCGTCGTCGTGCGGTTGTATGCTCAAACTGAATATGATTAAGTGAGTCGGCCGATTATCTGATGCCAAGGGGTTGGCAAGGGCGAACGACCTTGCTATTCACTGCCCCGCGCCGACCGGCGTATTCCGCGATAGCTCAGTTGGTAGAGCGTTCGACTGTTAATCGAATGGTCGCAGGTTCGAGTCCTGCTCGCGGAGCCATTTTTCAGATTGTCCAGCCCGGACACATAGGTAAAAGTTTGTTCCTAAGACATGGGTAACAACCTCGTGGCGAACGGGTTGTCGAGTGGCTGAAGGGTTCCCATTCACCGCAATTCTGCACCAGATACATCAACCTCACTAATGAGATGAGTGAGTTACCTCGATTACGACGCGACTCTGAGCGAGCTTGTCGAGCAAAGCCGAGACGCGCATCCGATTTGACCGATCGAGATTGGCGTCCCACTCATCGAGCAGCAGAACTCTGTCGTCCTTTTCGACGATCCGCAGTGCCTGGGAAAGCTCTTGGCTCTTGCTTTGGCCGGTGGATCGCTCTTGACCTAGCACGGGGAACAACCGGCTCGAAGCGGGCAAATAGAAAGCGGAAGCCATGTTCAATGACTTTAGATGAAGAAGAAGCGACGTCTTTCCGGAGCCGTTTGGCCCGAGTAGAACATATCGTCCGGCCGGGCCACCATGCCTGATCAACTCATCGGCCGAGGCTAAGTCAACCTCAACCCAACTGTTATCCACTTTTCGCAGAAGCCGGAGCCGCGACTCATAGACTTGCGCTTGCAGGTCAACCGGCTCGGTCGAGAGCGCGCTTTTCAGCCACGCTGTCCGACCCCTTAACCCCAAGTAGTCGCCTATGTTTGCAACGAGATTGGATACGTCCAACAATGTCTCAGTCAAACGGGGAAGTACTATACCCAAGGCGACGATCTGTTCTAGATCCATCGAGTGGATGCGGTAAAGCACGAGAGCCGAAGTCGGTATCCATATGCAAGCAGCCTGCAGCATTGCGAACGACTGAAATGCAACCATGGCCGATAGAGCTAGCCGCCGATACAACTTCCAACGCCGGTCGAATACCTTCAAAAATCGACTCATGACCGTCGTTTCACCGAGAGAATTTGCTATCCACGCTGCTGGAAGAGCAGAGACAAAGCGGTTGTAGCCTTCTTCAGCAGTTTTAGACTTTTGCGTTTGCCAAGAGCACAGATACCAAACAGCCCCCCAGCACAGCACAGCACTTATAAAATAAGACAGAAAAAAATCTGTGAATATAAAAGCCGAAATCAACAAAACTGAAAGACTTGAAGAGAAAACGAGTGCCGCCGTTCCGTAAACAAAGTCTACGCAGTCTGACACAATGTCTTGGCCCGTCGCCGAAATGATACCTGAAAATTCCTTCTGCGACTTTGACCGGACGGCGTGAGCGGCCCTGCCAAAAGTGGACGAAAACGCACCTTGGTAAAACGACCGCCGTGCCGCGCTTTTCCAAATGACCTTCAGGCAACTCGCCGCAAACGTTAGTGGATACGGTAGGAAGTAAAGAATTAAAAAGATAAGTACCGCAAAAACGACGTGGTCCCGTGAAGATTCACCAGAAATCACTCGGGCCAGGTAAACGGGTCCCACGCTATAGCAGAGTTGAAATAGCAAAACACAGGCAAGACACAATAGGCCGGCGACGCCCACGCGAGCGAGTCCGAAGACGGTCATCGATCTGCCCTCCCTGATATTCCATATACGTACCTTCTACACGCTTGACACGAGCCCCTGCGGACCTTGGCGCAGCTTCGAAGCTGTCGAGTTCGCGACACTGACCTGGGTCGACGGGTTCAACAATTGCCGGCTGCTGGAGTCCATCGGCAACATCCTGCCGGCCGAAGCCAAGGAGCGCTACCGCGCCATGCTCGACAAGCAGGAGCTGGCGGCATGACTCAAACAAAACAACCTCCGGTAAACCCGGTGCGGTTCACTGCTCAGCAGCAAGATGCTGAAGTTGATATCGCGATGCGTAAACTCAGGTATGATGAAAGTTCAGGCGAAGACACGCCGAAAGGGGACGATAACCAACATTGACCCCCTCCCCCCCCCCTCACCTCTCCAAATACCCCTCCCTCATCTCCGAAACCGCATTGTAATGCGAGGAAAACCCCTCGTAATTCGCCAGGACTCTCGCGTGCTTGGCGAATTCGGGGTAGGCGGGCTTGGTGACGTAACCGATTGACGATCGCTTGATGAAGTCGGTCACGGAAAGCGGGCCATAGGTCCGCGCCCAGCGGCTGGTCGGGAGAACGGCGTTGGGCCCCAAGCCGAAATTGGCGATGCTGCATGGGGTATGCGGCCCCATGAGGATTTCCGAGGCCTCGGTGATGTGGCCCAGATGCGCGAACGGATCGGTGGAAAGCAGCTCGAGATGCTCGGGCGCGTAGTCGTTGATGAAGCGGTAGCTCTCCTCGACCGATGGCGTCAGGATGATCCCGCCATGCGGGCCTGTCAGGACCGTGGTTGAGAACTGCGCCCGTTGTTCGGTCATCTTCGCCCAATGGCCGGGCAGCGCGGCAAGTGCTTCCTCCGCCACGCGGCGGCTGTGGGTGACCAAATACGCCGATGAATCCGGGCCGTGTTCGGCTTCGATCAGCAGGTCCAACGCGGCCAGTCCGCCATGTATCGTCTCGTCGGCGAAGATGATGGCCTCGGATGGCCCTGCCGGCAGGCCCGGATCGATGACGCCGGATAGAACACGCTTGGCCGCCACCACCCACGGGCTCCCCGGCCCGATTACTTTCAGCGCCGGCTTGACCGTCTTGGTACCATAGGCGACCGCCGCGACGGCCTGCGCGCCGCCGCATTTGTAGACCGTCTCCACGCCGGCAAGCCGCGCGGCAACGAGCGTGGCCGCGTCGACGGATCCGTCGGGGGCCGGCGGCGTGACGATGGCGATCTCCGGCACGCCGGCGACGGTCGCAGGAACGGTTGTCATCATCGTCACCGAGGGAAACGCGCCCTTGCCCCGCGGCACATAAAGCGCAACAGACTTGATCGGCGTGAAGCGATCGCCGGCAAAGGCCCCCGGCCGCATCTCCTTCAGCCACATCGCCTCCGGCTTCTGTTCCTCGTGAAAGCGGCGAATGTTGTCGATGCCGAAGCGGATCGCCTCGATAACGTCCGGATCGACCGCTGTGAAAGCCGCATCGAACTCGGCTTCCGTCGTCTTCAGGCGCCGGTCATCGAGATCGGCCTTATCGAACTCGCGCGCGAAGCGAACGAGCGCGGAATCGCCTTCGGTCCGGACTGCCTCGATGATCGGTTTGACCTTCTCGACGAATGAGGAAAGATCGGTCTCCGACCGGTTCAAAAGCGCGTCACGTTGGGCCTCGCCGAGAGTGCCGAGTTCATGGAAGCTTACCTTGGACATCACTCGCCTCGCGTTCATGGTCCGATTCTCACTTTGATTTCAAGAATATGTCGAGCCCGACAAGCCGATCCAACGCCACGATGGCAAAGGCCGCGCAGGCGATGAAGACGACCGAAATGGCCGCAAGATCGGGCGTGATGATCGACCGGATGGAATTGTAGATTTGAACCGGCAAGGTCACGATCCGCGCGTCGACGAGCAGAAGGCTGACCAGGAACTCATTCAACGTCAAGATGAACATCAAGAGCGAACCGGAAATGATGCCGGGCATCACGGCCGGGATCGTGACCGAGAAGAACGCCTGCAAGGGCGAGGCCCCGCAGCTGGCTGCCGCCAGTTCAAGATCCGGATCGAGCGAACTGGCGCTAGCGTTCACCGCCCAGATCATGAAGGGCAGATTGATCACGCAGCAGGCAATCCCAACCGGCCAAAGCTGCCCCAAAATCCCGCCCTGACCGAAAACGAGCATCAAGCCGACGCCCGACCCAATGAGCGGGATGGTGAAAGGCAGCAGCAGGTAGGTTTGGATCGCCGAGGTGAAGCGGATCTTGTGCTTGGCGAGCGCCAGGGCGGCAAGCGTGCCCGTCGGAATGGCAACGGCGGTGCAGATGGCTGCGACGTAGACGGTTCGGAAGAACGCATCGCGCAAATCGGCGGACTGGGCGATCTTCGCATACCATTTCAAGGACAAACCGACCGGCGGGAAGGTGATGATGTTGCCGGCCGTGAACGATGCGCCGATCACCACGATCGTCGGCGCGGAGAGGCAAATGAGCGCCAAGCCCACGAAGAACCACAAAAACAGCGACTTGCCGAACGGCTGGGTCATTTGCCGTCCCCTTGCATGGCGAGCGTGCCGGCTCCGAACAGGGCGAAGACGAGGGCGACCATCGCGGACCCGACGGCAACCAGAAGCATGGCAAGCGCGGCTCCGAGGCCCTGGTCGGATGTTCGGAAGAATTGATCGTAGATCGAATTGGCGATGAAGTCCTGCGAGCCGCCGCCGAGGATCGCGGGGATTGCGAAGTCGGTCAGCGACAGCGTCATTACGACGAGCCCCGCCCCGATGAAGCCCGGACGGGCCAGCGGCAGGACGATATGCCAAAAAGTTCGGGTCCAGTCCGCGCCGAGCGACGTCGCGGCCGACTCCAATTCCTCCGGTATCGCGGTCAGCGCGGGCGCCAGCATCAAGACGGCAAACGGCAGCATGTATTGAACTAGGCCGAAGATGAC